>CAYNLB010000036.1:0-36940 GCA_964397935.1 uncultured Mycobacterium sp. | reverse complement strand
AGGACTTCTACAAGGAGCTGGGCGTCTCCTCTGACGCCAGTCCCGAAGAGATCAAGCGCGCCTATCGCAAGCTAGCGCGTGATCTGCATCCGGACGCCAATCCCGACAACCCTGCCGCCGGCGAGCGATTCAAAACGGTGTCGGAGGCGCACAACGTGTTGTCGGATCCGGCCAAACGCAAGGAGTACGACGAAACCCGCCGGCTGTTCGCCGGCGGCGGTTTCGGCGGTCGCCGGTTCGACACCGGTGGCTTCGGCGGGTTCGGCGTGGGTGGCGACGGCGCCGAGTTCAATCTCAACGATTTGTTCGACGCCGCCGGCCGCAGTGGCGGCGCCAACATCGGCGACCTGTTCGGCGGATTGTTCGGGCGCGGCGCCGGCGCCCGGCCCAGCCGGCCGCGACGCGGAAACGACCTGGAGACCGAGACCCAGCTGGATTTCGTGGAGGCCGCCAAAGGCGTGGCGATGCCGCTGCGGCTGACGAGTCCGGCGCCGTGCACCAACTGTCATGGCAGCGGCGCACGGCCGGGTACCAGCCCGAAAGTGTGTGCGTCCTGCAACGGTTCCGGGGTGATCAACCGCAACCAGGGTGCGTTCGGATTCTCCGAGCCCTGCACCGATTGCCGGGGCAGCGGCTCGATCATCGAGCACCCCTGCGACGAATGCAGGGGCACCGGGGTCACCACCCGGACCCGCACCATCAACGTGCGGATCCCGCCCGGCGTCGAGGACGGACAGCGGATCCGGCTGCCCGGTCAGGGTGAAGCCGGGTTGCGCGGTGCCCCATCGGGCGATCTGTACGTGACGGTGCACGTGCGGCCGGACAAGGTGTTCGGCCGCGACGGCGACGACCTCACCGTGACCGTTCCCGTCAGCTTCTCCGAATTAGCATTGGGCACTACGCTTTCGGTACCCACGCTGGACGGCAAGGTTGGCGTCCGGGTGCCCAAGGGCACCGCCGACGGCCGCATCCTGCGGGTGCGCGGACGCGGCGTGCCCAAACGCAGCGGCGGCAACGGAGACTTGCTCGTCACCGTGAAGGTGGCCGTGCCGCCGAATGTGGAAGGTGCTGCCGCCGAGGCGCTGGAGGCGTACGCGGCCGCCGAGCAGGCCAGTGGTTTCAACCCACGAGCGGGATGGGCAGGTAACCGCTGATGGCCAAGAATTACAAGAGAGAAGAGTCGCGCACCTTTTTGATCTCGGTGGCCGCCGAGCTGGCCGGTATGCACGCCCAGACGCTGCGCACCTACGATCGCCTCGGTCTGGTCAGCCCGCGCCGCACTTCCGGTGGGGGACGCCGCTATTCGGAGCACGACTTAGACCTGCTGCGTGAGGTGCAGCGGTTGTCCCAGGACGAGGGTGTCAACCTGGCCGGTATCAAGCGCATCATCGAGCTGACCAACCAGGTCGATGCGTTGCATGATCGGGTGAAGGAGTTGACCGAGGAGTTGGCGCAGTTGCGGGGCGGCCAGCGCCGCGACGTCGCCGTGATGCCAAAGAGCACTGCCGTGGTGGTGTGGCAGCCGCGCAGGGCGCGCTAGGTCCCCGCCGATCAGACGCGGATGGAGAACTGGGTGACCGCCGGTTCGCCCGGGTGAGCACATCGGTAGCCGCCGCGGCGCAGCGCGTCGGTCGGTGCGGTCATCGGCTCGAAGCAGATCACGTTTTCGGTGGGCGGCGCGAAGATCTGCGCCGCCGGATATCCGTGCTCGAAGTGGACTTCCAGGCGGCGTCCACCGCCGGACACCGCGAACACCGCGCCCTCGTCGACCTGGTCGTAGGCATCGTCGAAAGCGTTGTCGTGCAATGCTTCTTGCCGCGCCGGCTGCGGTTCGGATTCGCCGGTCGGCAGGCCGTGTTCGTCGAGGCTCAAATGCCGCAGCGCCGGTGTCTGGATGACCCACTCGCCGCGGACCACGTCCGGCAGGTGCAGATAGGGGTGGAAGCCGAAGCACAGCGGCACCGAACTGTCGCCGGTTGCGCGGATCGTGGTGCGAACGGTGAGCGTCCGTTCGGCCAGCCGCACGGCCACCGTGAGGACATGGGGATACGGGAAGCTGGCCAGCAACTGCGCATCGGTGCCGAAATCGAGTTCGGCGGTGAGTTCGTTGGCCGACTCGGCCGTCACCCGCCAGCCCGGGTAGGCGGCCAACACGCCATGGATGGGCAACCCGTTGGGGTCGGCGCGTACACCGTTTTGGCCCGGCGTCAGGGTCACCGTAATGTCCTGCGCGGTATAGGTGTTGGTGCCGAGCCGATTCGCCCACGGATACAGGATCGGGATCCCCATCGTCTTGCCCGCGCCGATGTAGGCGTCCAGCCCGCGTCGCTGCCCGAGTAATTCCACGCCCTCGTCGGTGAGCGACGTGCCGATCATGCCCGCGTCCGGGACGAACTGCGCGGCCACCGATGACGCCGGGTCCATCAGGGTGACGACATGCATGCCTTACCTCC
Organism: uncultured Mycobacterium sp.; assembly: GCA_964397935.1. Taxonomy (GTDB): domain Bacteria; phylum Actinomycetota; class Actinomycetes; order Mycobacteriales; family Mycobacteriaceae; genus Mycobacterium. The sequence goes on along the minus strand of CAYNLB010000036.1, from coordinate 34,487 downwards.
ACAGGGGGTCGTGCAAAATGCGTTCCGGCGGGGCCCCTTTGGCGACCAGAGCGGCCTTGGTGGCCCGCACCATCGCCGGTCCGCCGCAGATCAGGATCTGTCGGTCGCCCCAGCCGCCGTACTTGGTCACCACTTCGGGCAGCCGGCCCGTCTGGTGCACGTGTAGGCCGCGGGGTGGCGTGACGTCGGGATAGTCGGCGGCCCAGGACGGGTCGCGGCCGTACTCCGAGACCGGCGAGACCGACAGCCACGGGTTGTAGGCCGCAACCTGCCAGAGGGTGGGCAGGTCGTAGAGCTCGCAGCGGTAGCGAGTTCCGAAGAAGAGGTGTACCCGCGGATTGACCGCGTATCGGCTGAGGTCCAGAATCAGCGCGCGCAGCGGCGCCAGACCGGTGCTACCGGCCACCATCAGCACGTCGCCGCCGTCCCGGTCGACGTGCAGTCCGCCGTGCGGGCTCGACAGCCGCCATCGGTCACCGGGCCGGGTTTCGTTGACGACGGCGGCGCTGACCAAGCCGCCGGGAACCACACGGACATGGAACTCGATGCGGCCGTCCGGGTCCGCCGGAATGGCAGGACTCAGGTAGCGCCAGCGCCGCGGGCACTGCGGAACCTGGACGTTGACGTACTGGCCGGGGTGATAGTGCATCGCGCGGTCCAGATGCAGCCGGACGACCGCGAGATCGCGGGACACCCGGACGTGCTCGACGACCGTGCCGTCCCACCAGGCGGGTCCATCCTCGGCGTCGGCGGCACCGCTCATCACCCCGGTCATCAGGTTGAGCGATGCGGTGGCTGCCGCATCGACGGCGCCGGTCCAGGTGTCGCCGAGGTGATCGCGCAACGTCACGTACAACGCTCGGCGCAATGTGCCGTAATGAGCCGGCAGCACACCGTATTTGCGGTGGTCGCGGCCCAGCTGGGCGAGGAAGGCCACCGGCTCCTCGGCGCGTTGCTCGACCAGTTCTCCGTAGACCCAGCGCAACGCATGGGCGAAAGCCGCTCGTTGGGCGTGCATCTCGGCCGGGAAGAGGTCGCGCACCGAGGCATCGAGGGAGAACCAGTGCGTGTAGAACCGGTGGACGAGCACGTCCTGCGTGACAGCGTCGCGCAGGACCCGCAACGCATCCCGGTCCTCTAGGCTCACCGACCGGAATTCTAGTGCCGTGAGTCATTAATTCGTTGCCACAAGTGGGCGTTGGCCATCGCCCTACCGCGAAGCTTCCGCGGCGCCGAACGTGCACGTGGTGCGAAAATCCGCCCGAAATTTCGCAGTCGACGCACGTTGGGTGACACTGCCGGAGCCGCCCTCGCGGCGCCGGCGCCGGAGCGGAACGCTTTCGCGTGCCGCAGTGCGACGACCGACCCGACACGGCGGGCGAACCTGGCCGGCACCACCTGCGGTATCCCGGCAGCTCCGTGAGCTTCAGTGGGGCCATTGGACACCTCGGACCAGGGGTCAATAGCCCCTAGCCATGCACTCGCTGAGCGAGATACTGGGCTAGTGCCTCATCGCGTCACGCCCGCGGAACCGTCGAAATTGAGCGGAACAGACTCAACTCTAATGGCGTTATAGATCGCAACAAGCATTTTTGCCGGTATCGATTCGAACGGAGATGTCGTGGACTCTTTCAACCCGACCACCAAGACCCAGGCGGCGCTGACCTCGGCGCTCCAGGCGGCCTCGGCTGCCGGGAATCCCGAGATCCGGCCCGCCCACCTGTTGATGGCCCTGTTGACGCAGGCCGACGGGATCGCCGCGCCGCTGCTGGAGGCCGTCGGCGTCGAGCCGGCCACCGTCCGCACCGAGACTCAGCGCCTGCTGGACCAGCTCCCCCAGGCCAGCGGAGCCAGCGCGCAGCCGCAGCTGTCGCGCGAATCGCTGGCGGCCATCACCACCGCCCAGCAGCTGGCCACCGAGATGGACGACGAGTTCGTTTCCACCGAGCACCTGATGGTCGGCCTGGCCACCGGGGACTCCGAGGTCGCCAAGCTGCTGACCGGCCACGGCGCCTCACCGCAGGCGCTGCGCGAGGCATTCGTCAAGGTGCGCGGCAGCGCGCGGGTCACCAGCGCCGATCCCGAGGCCACCTACCAGGCGCTGGAGAAGTATTCCACCGACCTGACGGCCCGTGCCCGGGAAGGCAAACTCGACCCGGTCATCGGACGCGACAACGAGATTCGCCGCGTCGTGCAGGTGCTGTCCCGTCGCACCAAGAACAACCCGGTGCTCATCGGTGAACCCGGCGTCGGCAAGACCGCGATCGTGGAGGGCCTGGCCCAGCGCATCGTCGCCGGCGACGTACCGGAGAGCCTGCGCGACAAGACCGTCATCAGCCTGGACCTCGGCTCGATGGTGGCCGGCGCCAAGTACCGCGGCGAGTTCGAGGAACGCCTCAAGGCCGTGCTCGATGACATCAAGAACTCCGCCGGTCAGATCATCACGTTCATCGACGAGCTGCACACCATCGTCGGCGCCGGCGCGACCGGTGAGGGCGCGATGGACGCCGGCAACATGATCAAGCCGATGCTGGCCCGCGGCGAGCTGCGGCTGGTCGGCGCCACCACGCTCGACGAGTACCGCAAGTACATCGAGAAGGACGCCGCGCTGGAGCGGCGCTTCCAGCAGGTGCTGATCGGCGAGCCGTCGGTGGAGGACACGGTCGGCATCCTGCGCGGGCTGAAGGACCGCTACGAGGTGCACCATGGTGTGCGCATCACGGACTCGGCGCTGGTCGCCGCGGCGACGCTGTCCGACCGCTACATCACCGCACGCTTCCTGCCGGACAAGGCCATCGACCTGGTCGACGAGGCCGCCAGCCGGCTGAAGATGGAGATCGACTCCCGGCCCGTCGAGATCGACGAGGTCGAGCGCCTGGTGCGCCGCCTCGAGATCGAGGAGATGGCGCTGGCCAAGGAGGAAGACGAGGCATCCAAGGAGCGGCTGGAAAAGCTGCGCTCCGAGCTGGCCGACCAGAAGGAACAGCTGGCCGAGCTCACCACGAGGTGGCAGAACGAGAAGAGCGCGATCGACGTCGTCCGTGAGCTCAAGGAGCAGCTGGAGGCGTTGCGCGGGGAGTCCGAGCGCGCCGAGCGCGACGGCGACCTGGCCAAGGCCGCCGAGCTGAGGTACGGGCGTATCCCCGAGGTCGAGAAGAAACTCGATTCCGCGTTGCCGCACGCCGAGGCACGCGAGAACGTGATGCTCAAGGAGGAGGTCGGACCCGACGACATCGCCGAGGTGGTGTCGGCATGGACCGGCATTCCCGCCGGACGGATGCTCGAAGGCGAAACCGCGAAGTTGCTGCGCATGGAGGACGAGCTGGGCAAGCGCGTCGTCGGACAAACGAAGGCCGTGCAGGCCGTCTCGGACGCGGTACGTCGCAGCCGGGCCGGTGTCGCCGACCCCAACCGGCCGACCGGGTCGTTCATGTTCCTCGGCCCGACCGGTGTCGGCAAGACCGAGCTGGCCAAGGCGCTGGCGGAGTTCCTGTTCGACGACGAGCGGGCGATGGTCCGCATCGACATGAGCGAGTACGGCGAGAAGCACTCGGTCGCCCGGCTCGTCGGTGCCCCTCCCGGTTACATCGGCTACGACCAGGGCGGTCAGCTGACCGAGGCGGTGCGCCGTCGTCCCTACACGGTGATCCTGTTCGACGAGATCGAGAAGGCGCACCCGGACGTGTTCGACGTGCTGCTGCAGGTGCTCGACGAGGGCCGGCTCACCGACGGGCAGGGCCGCACCGTCGACTTCCGCAACACCATCCTGATCCTGACGTCCAACCTGGGGTCGGGCGGCACCGAGGAGCAGGTGATGGCCGCCGTGCGGTCGGCGTTCAAGCCGGAGTTCATCAACCGGCTCGACGACGTGATCGTCTTCCACAGCCTCGAGCCCGATGAGCTGGTTCAGATCGTCGACATCCAGCTCGCCCAGCTGCAGAAGCGGCTGGCGCAGCGTCGCCTCGCGCTCGAGGTGTCGCTGCCCGCCAAGGAGTGGCTGGCAGAGCGCGGATTCGACCCGGTCTACGGGGCGCGGCCGTTGCGGCGGCTGTTGCAGCAGGCCATCGGCGACCAGCTGGCCAAGCAGTTGCTGGCCGGTGACGTGCACGACGGCGACACCGTTCCGGTGAACGTCAGCGCAGGAGGCGACTCGCTGGTCCTGGGCTGAGTTTTCCCGGCGTCTGCCCGCAAGTGCCCCAGCTCGCCCCTAGAACTGCACCTGCGGCGGTCCCTGCTGGCCTTCCGGTGCCTGGTAGAACGGCCGCTTGGTCACACCCGCCAGGCCGGTGAAGAACACCCACGGAATGGTGACCGCTCGCTGATTCAGGCTGGCCGCCGCGTCGTTGTAGTACTGGCGGGCGAACGCCAGCTGATTCTCGGTGTCGGCCAGCTGCTCCTGCAGTTGCAGGAAATTCACCGAGGCCTTCAGGTCCGGGTAGTTCTCGGCAACCGCGAGCACGTTGCCGATCGCCCGGTCCAACCGTGCTTGCGCCTGAGCCTTCTCGTCGACGGTGCCGGCCGCCGCCGCCCGGGCCACACCCGCACGGGCGGCGGTGACCTCCTCGAACACCGACTTCTCGTGCGCCGCGTATCCCTTGACGGTGTTGACCAGGTTGGGCACCAGATCGGCACGGCGGGTCAGTTGGACGTCGATGCCGCCGAGCGCCTCCTGGGCCTTCACGTCGAGTCTGCGCAGCGAGTTGAACGCGACGACGCCGAGCACCACCAGCCCCGCCAGCGCGATCACGCCGATCGTCACGAGGACACCCATTGACATATCACTACCTCCTTCGGCCCAAGCCGGTCCGGTTTACCACGTGCCACCGCCACCGCCACCGCCGCCGCCCCAGCTTCCGCCGCTGCTGCTGAAACTCGACCCTCCCGAGCTCGACGACGAGGAACTCTGCGACGCGTTGTAGGCGCTGATCGAGGCCGACACCGCGGAATCGAAGCTGGCGAATCCGCCGGATGACGAGTACAGCGTGGCCGGACTGGTGTCACGGGAAACCGGGTACCAGTCGGGGATCGGGGGCTCCGACCCCGTTGCGGCCCGGTACTTGGCGGCCCACGCTTCGGCGGCGCCGAAGGCCACGGCGTAAGGAATGTAGGAGATGAACAGGTCGCGGCGCGCGGAATAGTCGAACCTGTCCTCGGCCGATGGTGTCGCCAACAGTCGCTGGAAGCCGGCCGCACGCGACCACATCCGTCGACCCGACGGGGTGCGGCGGGTGCCGACGCCGCCGGCGAGCAACCCGATGCCGGCGATGGCGAACGCCGCAAACGGCAGACCCCACATGGTCCACGTGAAAGCCCCCGCAAACCCGACGACGGCCAACACCAGGCAGACGACGACCAGCACCCGTCCGGCCCACTCCGCGGCGACATTCACCACCAGTCCCTCGGTACGGGCCCACGATCGGCAACTGGACGCCAGCCGGTCCTTCGCGTCCGAGAGCTTGCCCCCCGCGGTCTCGCTGCCGGTGACACTGAACTTGGCGCCCGCGGTGGTGACACCCAGTGCGTCGCCGACCTCCCGGGTCACCGGGTCGGCGGCCGCCCACTGGTCCGGGGCCGCGAGACCGGTGATGGTCCAGCGCGTGGAGCGGGCACGATCGAGGTGCACCAGTCGCCGCTCGGCCATGTGCAGCAACGTGGCCACCAGGGCGTGGTCGCCGACCTTCTCGGTGACGATGTAGGCGGTCTGCACGGGTCCAAGGCCATCGGGCGGCACGTAAAGCACCGGAGTCCCGGGGGACGCCTCGCGGGATCGTCGGTCCCAGAGATAGCCGCCCAGCGCGGCAAGAAGTGACAGCAAGGCCACCACGCCGGCGGTCGGAACCGATCGACCGAATGTCTTGTCGAAGCGCACCGTCCACGGCAGCGTCGACCGGTGCGGCAGGGGCACGTGCAGATCGAGCCGCACGGTGACCGGGTTCTGCGGTCGCAGACCCGCGGTCGTCACCGTGACGTGATTGGTACCGGCGCCCGAGATTGCGCACGGCGTCGCTCCGGTGTCGTCTGCGGCGCATTGCGTCAGCCCGGATGGACCGGGCAGGTCGATGTTCACCTGCGCGGCGCCGATCTTCATCGTCCAGAAGCCGACCACGTTGTAATAGAACGACGCGGTCGGCGCTGTCGAGTTGACTCCGGCGCGGTTGGTGAAGTGTCCGGGGGCCGTCGACGGCCGCACCAGTCCACCGTCGACCGTGTAGCTGATCGTGTAGGTGTGCTGACCCGAACTGACCGTCATGTTCGGGTCGCCGATGCGCGCGACGTAGATGCGGCGGCTGTCACGCCACTCATAGCTCACCGGTACTGCGCGGTCGTCCATCGTGATGCCGGTGACGGTGGGGACCATCCGCGCGTGCGGGTCGGTGGGGTCGGCGACTGGGAAAAACCGGAAGATGCCGTGCCGGTATGGGCCCAGCCGCACGGTGAGCACCTCGGTGGCCGCCACGCGTCCGTCGGCGGCCACGCGATAGGTCGCGGCATAGTCCGTGATCTCCGACTGCCAATCGACCGGGGCTTCGGTCGCCTCGAACTTCGCACTGACGCTTTGTTGAACGAGGGGCCAGAACATTCCGAGGCACGACAGCGCGACGAGCACCGTCGAGAAGAACAGTCTCTTGGCGGCCGCGTGAAACGCCTTCATCACAACGGGTTCCTCCAGATGCGAGCCCAACCGCCGGTGCACGGAACGCGGCGATTCTCCCACGAATTTGCCTCATTGCTGCCCGGAATCTGCTGACCACCCGGCGGCAAGCGAACGGCGGCCGGGGTCACGGGGCATCGCCGGCACCGCCGGGTCGCCCGTCGGCTCCGCCGTCACGAGCCTGATGCGCGGTTGTGACCTGGTCGGTTTCTGTATTCCTGCGCAATTGCAGATACCCTGTTCTGGATGGTCCCCCTTTGGTTCACGCTGTCCGCACTGTGCTTTGTCGGTGCGGGGGTGCTGCTGTACGTCGATATCGATCGACGCCGCGGGCGCAGCAGGCGCCGCAGATCGTGGGCGCGGTCGCACGGGTTCGACTACGAGCGCGAGTCAACCGAGATCCTCAAGCGCTGGAAGCGCGGTGTGATGTCGACGGTGGGTGACGTTGCCGCCCAGAACGTCGTGCTGGGTCAGATCCGCGGCGAGGCGGTTTACATCTTCGACCTCGAGGAAGTCGCCACCGTGATCGCGCTGCACCGCAAGGTGGGCACCAACGTGGTGGTGGACCTGCGGCTCAAGGGACTCAAAGAGCCGCGGGAAAACGACATTTGGCTGCTGGGTGCGATCGGGCCGCGGATGGTGTACTCCACCAATCTGGACGCGGCGCGGCGCGCCTGCGACCGGCGCATGGTCACCTTTGCCCACACCGCACCCGACTCCGCCGAAATCATGTGGAACGAACAGAACTGGACATTGGTCGCCATGCCGATCACCAGTACCCGCACCCAATGGGATGAGGGTCTGCGCACCGTCCGTCAGTTCAATGACCTGCTGCGGGTGTTGCCCCCGCTGCCGGACGAGACCCCGCATGAGGCGGGCGCGCCGGCGGGGCCTCGCAACGCGTCGCCGAGTCGTCCGTTGGCGCCGGCCGGCCGCGCGGAATTGCCGCCCAGGCGGCCGCAACAAGACGTAGCCGGGCTGCTGGGCCCGGATGTTCAGGCGCCTCGTCGTGCCCCCGAGCCGGTGCGCCGGGATCAGGGTCGTGCGGAGGGTCGACCGGACGCCGTTCGCCGCCCGCCGCCACCGGGCCGCAACGGTCATCAGGCGAATAACTACCAGCGCTGACAGCGCGCCGGCTGCCTCGGGGGCCGGTTAGGGCCCGCGGGTGGGCCACGTCGTTAAGATGTCGCTCATGCCTCGCCCCGTAGCCCTGATCACCGGGCCTACGTCCGGGATCGGCGCCGGCTACGCGCGACGCTATGCGGCCGACGGCTATGACCTGGTCCTGGTCGCTCGCGACGTGGAGCGGTTGACCAAACTGGCGGCCGAACTGAAGGGGCATGCCAGCAGCATCGAGATTCTTGCCGCAGACCTGGCGGATCGGGCCGGCCGGGACAAGGTCGGCGAGCGACTGGCCAGCGGGGTGCGTGTGCTGGTGAACAATGCCGGCTTCGCCACGTCCGGTGAGTTCTGGGAGACGGATCCCGCGCTGTTGCAGGCGCAGCTCGATGTCAACGTGACCGCTGTCATGCAGCTGACCCGGGCCGCGCTGCCGGCCATGCTCGCTGCTGGGGCCGGCACCGTCATCAACATCGCGAGCGTCGCCGGGCTGCTGCCGGGACGCGGATCGACCTATTCGGCGTCCAAGGCCTGGGTGATCTCTTTCAGCGAGGGGTTGGCCGTCGGGCTGCAAGGCACCGGTGTCGGGGTGCACGCCGTGTGTCCGGGATACGTGCACACCGAATTTCATGCCCGGGCCGGAATCGACCCGGGCAAGTCGCCGTCGTTTCTGTGGCTCGAGGTCGACGACGTGGTCAATCAAAGCCTGGCCGATATCGCCCGTGGCAAGGTGATCAGCATTCCCAGCCTGCAATACAAGGCGCTCATCGCCGCCGAACGGATGATCCCGCGGAGCTTGATGCGGGCGGTAACCAAACGAGTCGGCGGTGGCCGTGGCCGAACCTGACCGCCGCGAGCTGGCGGACCTGGTGCGACGGCTGTCGGTGGTGCATGGGCGGGTCACGCTGTCCTCGGGCAAGGAGGCGGACTACTACGTCGACCTGCGCCGCGCCACCCTGCACCACCGGGCCTCGGCATTGATCGGCAAGCTGATGCGCGAACTGACCAGCGACTGGGACTACTCGGTGGTCGGCGGCCTGACGTTGGGCGCCGACCCGGTGGCCACCGCCATCATGCACGCGCCGGGTCGTCCGATCGACGCGTTTGTTGTGCGCAAGTCAGCGAAAACTCATGGGCTGCAACGTCTTATCGAAGGATCCGACGTTGCCGGTCAACGGGTGTTGGTGGTCGAGGACACCAGCACGACGGGTAACTCGGCTTTGACGGCGGTGCACGCCGTGCAAGACGCGGGCGGACAAGTGGTCGGCGTGGCCACGGTGGTGGACCGCGCCACCGGCGCCGCCGAGGCGATCCAAGCCGAGGGGCTGCCGTACCGCAGCGTGCTGGGCCGTGCCGATCTGGGGCTGGGCTAGGCCGTTATCGCTGTGCGCATCGTCCTCGCGATAGCAGCCTGCCTGGCCGTGGGCCTGGCGGGTTGTTCGGGCTCCGACCATTCCGTTGGCCCCTACGGCGCCCAGGGTGCGCGGCTCGGCGAATCGCTGGCGTTGCTGGGTTGGAACATGTCGGTGTCGAATCTGCGCTGGGATGACGAGTATGTGCTGATCGACGTCGACGCGTCGCCGAAGGACCCGCATGCCCCGCACGCCAAAGCCGAGGACCTTCGGTTCGGGCTCTACGGCGCGCTGGCGCACCCCATGGAGGCCGGCGCACTGGGCAGCTGCGCCAAGGCGATGGCCGGCGTGGGTGCCATCCCGTCACCGCTGTCGGCGCCGCCCGGCCGGCTCACCGGCACGGTTTGCCTTGGTCCGCTGAAGGATCGAAGCCAGGTCCGTGGCGTTTACAGCTACTCGCCGCGTGACCGGATCCCGAAGACCTCGGCGGCCTACCCGGCCGCCTTCCCGGTGGGGTTGATGCCGACAAACGCCAACGACACCGGTTTGGTGGTGAAGACCACCAGCCTGTCGGCCTGGCACGCGGACGGGACCCCGGTCACCAAGGCGCAGCTTGGCGACCCGCAGGCGTTCACCGGCAGCGGCTACATGCTGCTGGGGTTGGAAGCCGACGCCGTCGCCCCCCGGTATCGCGACGACTCGGCCCGGCGCGGCGGCCCGATGATGCTGCTCGCGGCACCGACATTGCCGGGGCGGGGACTGAATCCGGCCTGCGCGGCGTACGGGTCGTCGGTGCTGATCCTGCCCGAGGCTTCGCTGGACGCGGTGCATGTCAACGCGTCGTTGTGCACGCAGGGCGAAATCAACGAGGCATTGCTCTACGCGACGGTGGCGATCGACGGCACGCATGCCGGTGTGTGGACGCAACGATGAGTGAACTCGGGCCCACCGAGTGGGGGGCGCCGGCCGGCGGCGTCGGCCCCTGGGTCGGTGAAGTTCCCGACGATCCGCGGTATGACCCGGTTCTGCTGCGTGAGGGTGACGCTCGCAACGTCGTGGACGCGTACCGGTATTGGGCCCGGGAAGCGATCATCGCCGACATCGACCGGCGCCGTCACCCCTTGCACGTGGCGATCGAGAACTTCGGCCATGACGCCAACATCGGCTCGGTGGTGCGTACGGCCAATGCCTTCGCAGTGCACACCGTGCACATCGTGGGGCGGCGTCGCTGGAATCGCCGCGGCGCCATGGTCACCGACCGCTATCAGCGGCTGTGTCATCACGACAGCGCCGATGAGCTGCTGGGTTTTGCGGCGGACGCCGGTTTGACGGTGGTCGCGGTGGACAACGTTCCGGGTGCGACGCGTCTGGAGGAGACGGAGCTGCCGCGGGAGTGCCTGCTGGTGTTCGGCCAGGAAGGACCCGGCATCACCGACGACACCCGGGCGGGCGCGGGGCTGACGGTGTCGATCGCCCAATTCGGCTCGACGCGCAGCATCAACGCCGGCGTTGCCGCCGGGGTCGCCATGCATGCCTGGATCCGCCAGCACGCGGATCTGTCCCAGGCCTGGTGATCGCCCGTGCGCCGTTGAGTGTGCGCTGACGGCGTCGAATGTGCAGTGAGGGCGGGGTTTCGGCGATTTTTCCGCCCCGGATGCACGCTCGGCGGCGCCGATCCCTCAGCTCCACAGCGTGACGTGCACCTTCGGGCGAAACCGGGTCACGCCCACGCCGGATCCGCGGATCATCGCCTGCGTGCATCTCGGAGTGGTGATGAAGCGGACCAGTTCGGACACGGCGGGTTGACGTGCCGCCGGGGCCAGTGTCGCCGCACACCACTCGCCGGAGCGGTCCAGCCCGGGACCGCTGACGTGGGTCAACCGCCCGGCCGCGAGGTCCTTGGCCACCGCGAAGCCGATGGTCACCGTGACACCGCCGACCCGCTGCACCTCCTCGAGCGCGGCCGCATCGCTCTGGAAGATCCGCTGCTGTGACTCCGGAATTGCCAAGGTGCGCAACATGGTAGCAATTTCGCCGTCCACGCTGCCCGCCGACGGACCGAGCATCCACTGCTGTTGGCGCAGCAGCGCGGGCTTCGGAACACCCACGGCCAGTGAGCTATTCGGCGCCGCGACGGTGATGACCTGGTATTTCAGGAAGGGTCGCACGAAAATCGTGTCATCCGACCCCGCCGCAGCCTCACTGGCCGGGCCGATGGCGATGTCGACGGCACGGGAGCAGATCAGGTCGCGGAACCGGCTGGTCGGGTGCACGCTCAGCTCCACCGACAGGTCGGCGGCCCGCGACGAGAACAGTTCGATCAAGCCGGGCGCGGCATGTTCGGCGAACGTGGTCGACGCGGCGATACGCAGCAGCCGGCGCCCGTGGGCGGCCTCGGTGACCTCGATCGCGGTTTGCTGCTGCAGCCCCAGAATCTCGACCGAGCGGCTGGCCAGCCGCAGTCCACCGGGCGTGAATGCGAGACCGGAGCCCGTCCTGGTGAACAACGGATCGTCGAGTTCCTTGCGTAATGCCGCGACGTGCATGGAGACTCCGGCGTCGGAAAGGCCGAGTTCGGCGGCGGCCGCCCGCACCGATCCCAGACGTACGACCGCCGAATAGGCCCGAAGTTGAGCCGGGGTCACGAGTTTGAGCTTACTTTGGGATGCGTGCGTGACGTGCTTGCCGAGCTGATGTCGATCTGGCGCGCAGGTGAGACCGCGGGGCTGGGGACGGTGGTGCGGACCTCCTTGTCCGCGCCGCGCCCGCCGGGAGCCTCGATGGTGGTTGCGCCGGACGGGTCGGTGACCGGGTCGGTATCGGGCGGTTGCGTGGAGGGCGCGGTGTACGAAGTCGCCACCGAGGTGGTGAAAACCCGGACTCCGCGGCTGGAACGCTACGGCGTCAGCGACGACGACGCCTTCGCGGTCGGCCTGACCTGCGGCGGCATCATCGACGTGTTCGTCGAGCCGATGTCGCGGGCGAGTTTTCCCGAACTCGGCTCGGTGGCCGATGACATCACCGGGCGTCGTGCCATCGCGATCGCGACCGTCATCGCCCACCCGGACCCGCGGCGGCTCGGCCGCCGGCTTGTCATCCGGCCGGACCCGAACAGGCCCGTGGCGGGATCGCTGGGTTCGGCGCGGGCCGACGCCGCGGTCGCCGACGACGCGCGGGGCCTGCTCGCATTGGGCCGCAGTGAGGTCCTCAAGTACGGGCCCGACGGGCAGCGTCTCGGCGACGGCATGGAGGTCTTCGTGGCCAGCTACGCCCCGCCACCGCGGATGCTGGTGTTCGGGGCGATCGACTTCGCGGCCGCCCTGGCGCAGCAGGGATCGTTCCTCGGCTATCGCGTCACCGTGTGCGACGCCCGGCCGGTGTTCGCCACGCGGGCGCGCTTTCCGACCGCCGACGACGTCGTCGTCGACTGGCCGCACCGGTATCTCGCGGCCCAGGCCGGCGCGGGCGCCGTCGACGCGAACACGGTGATCTGTGTACTCACCCATGACCCCAAATTCGACGTGCCGGTACTCGAGGTGGCGCTGCGCCTGCCCGAGATCGGTTATGTGGGGGCGATGGGATCGCGCCGCACCCACGATGACCGGATGAACCGGCTGCGGGCCGCGGGGCTGACCGACGCCGAGCTGAGCCGGTTGTCCAGCCCCATCGGATTGGATCTCGGGGCGCGCACGCCGGAGGAGACCGCGGTCTCGATCGCCGCCGACATCATCGCCAAACGCTGGGGTGGCGAGGGCCGCCCGCTCGCCCAGCTCGCCGGACGGATCCATCACGACGCGCAGGCGGAGGGCGAGTTCAGCGCCAGTTCAGGGATCCCTTAACTCGCTATTGACGGCCCCGTCAGGGCGGCTGACACTGTGGCGCATGCAAGTACCCGGGCCCTTCGAATACGAACGCGCCACCAGCGTCGACCACGCCATCGGATTACTGGATCGGTTGGGGGAGGGAGCGCGAATCGTCGCCGGCGGACACAGCCTGCTGCCGATGATGAAGCTGCGCATAGCCAACCCCGAGTACCTCGTCGACATCAACGACCTCGCCCTCGAACTCGGATACGTGATCACCGATCCGACCCTGGTTCGCATCGGCGCCATGACCCGTCACCGCGAGATCCTGGAGTCGGACACCCTGGCCGCCGTGTGCCCGATCTTCCGCGACGCCGAGCGGGTGATCGCCGACCCGGTGGTGCGTAATCGCGGCACTCTGGGCGGTTCGCTCTGCCAGGCGGATCCGGCGGAGGACCTGTCGACGGTGTGCACCGTGCTGGACGCCGTGTGCCTGGCCCGGGGGCCGTCGGGGGAACGCGAGATCGCGATGCATGACTTCCCGGCCGGGCCGTACGAGACCGCACTGGCTTCCAACGAGATGCTCGTCGAAGTCCGAATACCATTGCGGCACAACATGTCAAGCGCGTACGCGAAGGTGGAGCGCCGGGTGGGTGACTGGGCGGTCACCGCCGCCGGGGCGGCGATCACGCTCGACGGTGACGATATCGTCGCGGCACGCGTCGGCCTGACGGCGGTGAACCCCGATCAGGCCGCGTTGGATGAGCTTTCGGCTGCCCTGGTCGGTCGGCCGGCGATCGAAGAGACCTTCGCCGACGCGGGCAGGCGCGCCGCGCAGGCTTGTGATCCGGTGACCGATGTCCGCGGTACCGCCGAATACAAACGGCACCTGGCCGCCGAACTGACCGTGCGGACCTTGCGCACGGCCGCGCAGCGGGTGCGGGATTCGCGTGAAGGGAGCTAGCGGTGCAGATCAACCTGACCGTCAACGGTGAGCAGGTGACCGCCGATGTCGAACCCCGCATGCTGCTCGTGCACTTTCTGCGTGATCAATTGCAGCTGACCGGGACTCACTGGGGCTGTGACACCAGCAACTGCGGGACCTGCGTGGTCGACGTCGACGGGGTTCCGGTGAAGTCCTGCACGATGCTTGCCGTGATGGCCTCCGGCCGCAGCGTGCGCACCGTGGAGGGCCTGGCCGTTGACGGCAGGCTCGATCCGGTGCAGGAAGGATTCATGCGCTGCCACGGGTTGCAATGCGGCTTTTGCACCCCGGGAATGATGATCACCGCCCGGGCCCTGCTGGACCGCGACCCCGACCCGGACGAGGAGACCATCCGAGAAGCGATCTCCGGGCAGATCTGCCGGTGCACCGGCTACACCACGATCGTGCGCTCAATCCAGTGGGCCGCCAAGAACTCCCGGGTGGAGGCCGAGTCATGACAACGATCGAGTCGCGGCCACCGTCGCCGGAAGATCTGGCCGACAACGACCAGAAGCCGTGCGGCCACGGCCGGATGCTACGCAAAGAGGACCCCCGTTTCATCCGCGGCCGGGGCACCTACGTCGATGACGTCGCCCTGCCGGGCATGCTGCATCTGGCCATCTTGCGCTCGCCCTATGCCCACGCCCGCATCGCCGGCATCGATACCACCGCGGCCCTTGCCCATCCGAAGGTCAAGGCGGTCGTCACGGGTGCGGACCTGGCAGAGAAGGGCCTGGCCTGGATGCCGACGTTGTCCAACGATGTGCAGGCGGTACTGGCCACCGACAAGGTGCGGTTCCAGGGTCAAGAGGTGGCGTTCGTCGTCGCCGAGGACCGGTATTCGGCCCGCGACGCGCTGGAGCTGATCGACGTCGAGTACGACCCGCTGGATCCGGTCATCGATGTCCGCGCGGCGCTGGACCCGTCGGCGCCGGTGATCCGGACCGACTTGGAGAACAAGAAAGACAACCACATCTTCGACTGGGAGACCGGTGATGCCGCCGCCACCGAGGCGGTGTTCGCCAAGGCCGACGTGGTGGTCGAGCAGGAGATGGTCTATCCCCGCGTGCACCCGGCGCCGATGGAAACCTGCGGCGCCGTAGCCGATTTGGATCCGGTCACCGGCAAGCTGACGCTGTGGACCACCTCGCAGGCGCCGCACGCGCACCGCACCCTGTATGCGTTGGTCGCCGGCCTGCCCGAGCACAAGATCCGGGTGATCTCCCCCGACATCGGCGGCGGATTCGGCAACAAGGTGCCGATCTATCCCGGCTACGTCTGCGCGATCGTCGGCTCGCTGGTGCTGGGCAAGCCGGTGAAATGGATGGAGGACCGCAGCGAGAACCTGACCTCCACCAGCTTCGCACGCGACTACATCATGGTCGGCGAGATCGCGGCCACCAAGGACGGCAAAATCCTGGCGCTGCGGTCCAACGTGCTGGCCGACCACGGCGCGTTCAACGGCCAGGCGGCGCCGACGAAGTACCCGGCCGGGTTCTACGGCGTGTTCACCGGCAGCTACGACATCGAAGCCGCCTACTGCCACATGACCGCGGTGTACACGAACAAGGCGCCCGGCGGCGTCGCCTACGCGTGTTCGTTCCGGATCACCGAGGCGGTGTATTTCGTGGAGCGACTGGTGGACTGCCTGGCCTTCGAGCTGAAGGTGGATCCCGCAGAGCTGCGACTGCGGAACCTGTTGAAGTCCGAGCAGTTCCCGTACACCACCAAGACCGGGTGGGTGTACGACTCGGGTGATTATGCAACGACCATGCGCAAGGCGATGGACATGATCGGCTACGACGCGCTGCGCGCCGAGCAACAGGAGAAACGTGATCGCGGCGAGCTGATGGGCATCGGCATGTCGTTCTTCACCGAGGCCGTCGGCGCCGGTCCCCGTAAGGACATGGACATCCTGGGCCTCGGCATGGCCGACGGATGTGAGCTCCGCGTGCACCCGACGGGGAAAGCCGTTGTGCGGCTTTCGGTTCAGACCCAGGGCCAGGGTCATGAGACGACCTTCGCCCAGATCGTCGCCGAGGAACTGGGCATCCCGCCCGACGACATCGACGTGGTCCACGGCGACACCGACCAGACGCCCTTCGGGCTGGGCACCTACGGCAGCCGGTCCACGCCGGTCTCCGGCGCGGCGGCCGCGATGGTGGCGCGCAAGGTGCGTGACAAGGCCAAGATCATCGCGTCGGGCATGCTCGAGGTATCGGTTGCCGACCTCGAGTGGGAGAAGGGCTCGTTCCACGTCAAGGGCGACCCGTCGGCGGCGGTGACGATCGCCGACATCGCGATGCGCGCCCACGGGGCCGGCGACCTGCCCGAGGGCATCGAGGGCGGGCTGGACGCCGAGGTCTGCTACAACCCGTCGAACCTGACCTATCCCTATGGTGCGTACTTCTGTGTGGTGGACGTCGATCCGGGCACCGCGGTGGTCAAGGTGCGGCGCTTCCTCGCGGTCGACGACTGCGGCACCCGCATCAACCCGATGATCATCGAGGGGCAGGTGCATGGCGGCATCGTCGACGGCATCGGGATGGCGTTGATGGAGATGATCGCCTTCGACTCCGACGGCAACTGCCTCGGTGGATCGCTGATGGACTACCTGATCCCTACCGCGGTCGAGGTACCGCATCTGGAGACCGGGCACACCGTGACGCCGTCGCCGCACCACCCGATCGGGGCCAAAGGCATCGGCGAATCGGCAACCGTCGGGTCGCCGCCCGCCGTGGTCAACGCCGTGGTGGATGCCCTGGCGCCATTCGGGGTTCGCCACGCGGACATGCCGCTGACACCGTCGCGGGTGTGGGAGGCCATGCAGGGCCGGGCGAAACCCCCGATCTAGCGTGGCGACGATGCTGGCCGCGAAGCGCCGTCAGGAGGAGCCGCGCAATTGAGCGGAGTGACCATTAGCCAACGAGCCCAGCAGCTGCTTGCGGCACGGACACCGTTTGTGCACGCGACCGTTGTGCGCGCCCAGCCGCCCACCTCGGCGTACCCCGGTGACGAGGCAATCCTGCTGGCGGACGGCACCATTGAGGGTTTCGTCGGCGGCCAGTGCGCGCAGAACTCCGTCCGCAAAGCGGCGTTGGGCGCACTGCAGACCAATGAAAGTGTCTTGCTGCGGGTGCTGCCCGACGGCGACGTGCACTTTCCCGAGGCGCCCGGCGCGTGCGTGGTGGTCAACCCGTGCCTGTCCGGTGGCTCGCTGGAGATCTTCCTGACCCCGCAGTTGCCGCCCCCGCTGATCCGGATCTACGGCGCCACCCCGATCGCCGATGCCCTGGCCCGAGTGTGCGCGGTGCTCGGGTACGACGCGCGAGCCGACGCCGACCTGACGGCGGCGACCGCCGTCGTGATCGCCACCCATGGCGGACCGGAAGCCGAGATCATCCGCAGCGCACTGGATCACGGCGTCCGGTACATCGGCCTGGTGGCCAGCGGGGTACGCGGTGCCGCCATCCTGGACCCACTCGAGCTGTCCGAGGATGAGCGAGCCCGGGTGCATACCCCGGTCGGTTTGGCCATCGGCGCCAAGACACCGGCCGAGATCGCCGTCGCCATTGCGGCCGAACTCATCGCCGGGATGCGCGGTGCCGGTCGTCCGGGCCCCACACCCGCGTTGCACGACGGCCCGCGCGAGGCCACCGACCCGGTCTGCGGCATGACGGTGGTAATCGGCCCCGGCACCGAGCATCTGCGGCGGACCGGCGTGGACTACTGGTTCTGCGGGCCGGGCTGCCGCGCGGCGTTCGCCGCGGGGGAAGCCGGCGCGTGACGTTCACGAACCCACAGGAGGTGATCAGCCGGTTCGACGCGCAGGACTACCTGCTCGACACCGGGACCGCCTCGGCGATCTATCTGGCGGTCACGCTGGGCCGGCCGCTGCTGCTGGAGGGTGAGCCCGGCGTCGGCAAGACCACGGCGGCCAAAGCCCTTGCGGCGGTGCTGGATACCCCGCTGGTCCGGCTGCAATGCTACGAGGGGCTGACCGCTCACGAGGCCCTCTACGACTGGAACTACCAACGGCAGCTGCTGTCGATCCGGCTGGCGGAGGCGCAAGGGGCCGGCATCGAAGAGGCCGATCTTTACACCGAGAGGTACCTGATCGATCGGCCCATCCTGCAGTGCGTGCGGCATCGCGGCCCGACGGCACCGGTGCTGCTGATCGACGAGATAGACCGGGCCGACGACGAATTCGAAGCGCTGCTGCTGGAATTCCTGGGTGAATCCGCGGTCACCATTCCCGAGTTGGGCACCTTCGTTGCCGAGCACCCACCGATCGTCGTGCTCACCTCCAACCGCAGCCGTGACCTGCACGATGCGCTGCGCCGCCGCTGCCTCTACCACTGGATCGACTACCCGGAAGCGGCCCGGGCCGCCGCGATCGTCCGCCGCACGGTGCCGGGTGCGACCGCTCCGTTGATCGAGCAAGCCACCCAATTCGTCGGCAGGGCACGCGAACTCGACCTGGACAAGCCCCCGGGTGTGGCCGAGACGGTGGACTGGGTCGCCGCCCTGGTGGCGCTCGGCGTCGCGGATCTGGTCAACCCGGTCGCACTGAGCACCCTGGGGGCGCTGGCCAAGACACCCGACGACCGTACGCTGATTCGCGACGCGTACCACGCTCTTGCCGAGCACAGCCGCACCTGAGAGGACCCGCAGCATGAAGATCACCAACCAGTTCACCGTCAGCGCGCCCATCGAGCAGGCCTGGGACGTGCTGTGCGACCTGGAGCAGGTGATCCCGCTGATGCCGGGCGCCCAGCTGACCGGTCACGAGGGCGACGACTACCTCGGCAAGGTGAAGGTCAAGGTGGGACCGGTCACCAGCGAGTTCAGCGGCAAGGTGCATTTCGTGGAGCAGGACAGGGGGCAACACCGAGCGGTCATCGACGCCAAGGGCAAGGAGATGCGGGGCACCGGCAACGCGGCCGCGACGGTCACCGCCCAGCTGCACGAGGACGGCGACCGCACCAACGTCACCGTGGACACCGATCTGAAGATCGTCGGCAAACTGGCCCAGTTCGGCAGCGGGATGCTGCAGCAGGTATCCGAGAAATTGCTGGGCCAGTTCGTGGAGTCGCTCGAGGGCAAGCTGACCGCGGAGAGTGTGGCGGCACCGGCCACACCGGAGGGCCCCGCCCAGGTCGGGCGCGTCCCGGAGCCGCGTCAGGCGGCCGCCGCCGAGCCCGAGCCCATCGACCTGCTCGAGCTCGCCGGCGGCGACCAGCTCAAGAAGTACGGCACGGTGGCGGTGGCGGTGCTGGCCGTGCTGGTGCTGATTTGGCTGCTGCGCCGGAGACGCTAGGGACTCGTGAGTACCCCCTTGCTGATGCGGGGCGTCGATTTGGCGGCGTTCGCCGCGGCACTGGCGGCGCGGCTGCGTAGCGTGGGAGTACCGGTGTCCGCCGACGGTCAGGCCAATTTCGTCCAGGCGCTCCGGCAGCTGGTGCCGCACACCACGTCGGCGCTGTATTGGGCGGCCAGACTGACTCTGGTCAACCGGATGGAAGACCTCGGCGCCTTCAACACGCTCTTCGCCGCGGTGTTCGGCGCCGCCGAACCCGACGCGCCGAGCGGTTCCGTTGCGTCCCTGCCCGTTCCGGGTCCCAAGACACCCGCGGTCGGCACCGTGCGGTGCACCGGTGGGCGGTCCGGCGCCGCGGCGGCGCTGCCCTGGGCCACCCGGACCGCCGTCGACGGCGCCGGCCCCGACGCCGCGAACCTCGTGCTGCCAGACATCTTGCCCAGCCGCATGGCCGCAGTGGCCGACGAACCGTTCGACCGCTTCGACCCGCAGGATCTTCGGCTGCTCGGATGCTGGCTGGAGGCGACCGTCGCCCGCTGGCCGCGGCGCCGCAGCCTGAGATTCGAGCGCAGCGCCGGCGGCAAGACGATCGACCTGCGGGCCACCATGAACGCCTCCCGTAAGACCGGCTGGGAATCGGTGCTGTTGGCTCGCACGCGACCCCGCCACCGGCCCCGGCGGGTCGTGCTGGCCTGCGACGTGAGCCGCTCGATGCAGCCCTACGCCACGATCTATCTGCATTTGATGCGGGCTGCGATGCTGCGCCGGGCCGGGATCCGTCCCGAGGTTTTCGCGTTTTCGACATCGCTGACCCGGCTCACCTCGGTGCTGTCGCACCGCTCGGCCGAGGTGGCGCTACAGCGCGCCAACGCCAAAGTCACCGACCGATACGGCGGCACGCTCATCGGTCGCAGTGTCGCTGCCCTGCTGGCCCCGCCACATGGCAATGCGCTGCGTGGTGCGGTGGTGATCATCGCCTCCGACGGCTGGGACAGCGATCCCCCCGAGGCGCTCGCGCACGCGATGGTAAGGCTGCGGCGCCGCGCCGAAATGCTGGTGTGGCTCAATCCGCGCGCCGCGCACCGCGACTTCCAGCCGCTGACCGGTTCGATGGCCGCGGCCCTGCCCTACTGTGATCTGTTCCTGCCTGGGCACTCGCTGACCGGCCTGCACCAATTGCTGCTGGCCTTGACCGGTACGGCACCCGGCACTCGATGAGGCAGGATCGGCAGGTATGGAGCAGCTATGGGTCAACCGGGCAGCCACCTCCGAAGCGGCTGTCACGCAACGACACCTGAGACGACTGTGGGGGCTGCCCGGAACCCAGCTGGGCGTGGTGGCGTGGCCCGCGACGCGACGCGACCGGCTATTCGGCAGCTGGCACTACTGGTGGCAGGCGCATCTGCTGGATTGCCTGGTCGACGCCCAACTTCGCGACCCGCAGTCGCAACGGCACACCAGGATCAACCGGCAGGTCCGAAGCCACCGCCTGCGCAACACCTTCTCCTGGATCAACGACTATTACGACGACATGGCCTGGCTGGGGCTGGCGCTGGAACGGGCAGCCCGGATAGCCGGCGTCGAGCGCCGGCGCGCATTGCCCAAGCTCAGCGACCAGTTGGTCAAGGCATGGGTGCCCGAGGACGGCGGCGGTATTCCGTGGCGCAAGGAGGACCAGTTCTTCAACGTCCCCGCCAACGGCCCGGCGGGGATCTTCCTTGCCCGCTACTCGGACAGCCATGGGGACCGGCTCAAGCGGGCCGAGCAGATGGCCGATTGGATCGACCGCACGTTGATCGACCCGGAGACGCATCTGGTGTTCGACGGCATAAAAGCTGGTTCGCTGGTCCGCGCGCAGTACACCTACTGCCAGGGCGCGGTGCTCGGGCTGGAAACCGAGCTGGCGGCGCGCACCGGTGCGGAGGTTCGGGCCCGGCACGCCGCGCGGGTGCATCGCCTGGTCGCGGCCGTGCACGAACACATGGCGCCGGCCGGTGTGCTGCAGGGCGGAGGCGGTGGCGACGGCGGCCTGTTCTCGGGTATCACTGCCCGATACCTCGCGCTGGTGGCCACCACGCTGCCCGGTGACTCGGCCGAGGACGTCACCACCCGCGATGCCGCCCGCACCATCGTGCTGGCCAGCGCGAAGTCGGCGTGGGATTACCGGCAAACGGTAGACGGTTTACCGTTGTTCGGGCCGTTCTGGGATCGCGACGCGGAGCTGCCCACCGCAGGCGGTCGGGAAGCGGAGTTCGTCGAGGGCGCGGTCAACGGTTCCGAGGTTGCCGAACGGGACCTGTCGGTGCAGCTGTCGGGCTGGATGCTGATGGAGGCCGCCTGTAACGTCACCGCCGTGACGGCAGGCGGCGGGTGACTGGCCCGCGGTCTGGCAGTCTCGAGCCATCGCCGACGGGGGCGGTCCAGCGTTGAGGAGCTTGCAGTGACCCTTTCCAAGACCCTTTCCAGCACCAAAGTCCACCCCGACCCGGAGTCGGCTCTGCGAGGTCTGCTGAAGGACGGCATCACCGTCGCCGCCGGCGGATTCGGGCTGTGCGGTATTCCCGAGAATCTGATCCAGGCCCTGGTGGACAGCGGCGTCAAAGATCTGACGATCGTCGGGAACAACGCCGGCGTCGACGATTTCGGCATGGGTCTGTTGCTCAAGGGGAGGCAGGTCAAGAAGGTGATCGCCTCCTACGTGGGGGAGAACAAGGAATTCGAGCGCCAGGTGCTGGCCGGCGAGCTGGACCTCACGCTCGTCCCCCAAGGCACGCTGGCCGAGAGGTTACGCGCCGGCGGCGCAGGGATTCCGGGCTTCTACACGCGCACCGCCTTCGGCACTCAACTCGCCGAAGGCAAGGACATGCGGGTCTTCGGCGGCACCGAATACGTGCTGGAGGAAGGTATCCGCGCCGATGTCGCGATCGTCAAGGCGTGGAAAGGCGACACGGCGGGCAATCTCGTCTATCGGAAGACGGCGCGCAACTTCAACCCGATGATCGCCACCTGTGGCACCGTGACCGTGGCCGAGGTGGAAGAGCTGGTCGAGGTCGGCGAGCTGGATCCCGACCTGATCCACACCCCCGGAATCTACGTGGATCGCATCATCGAGGGGCGCGGCTACGAGAAGCGGATCGAGTTTCGCACCACCAGCGGTGGCGCCGAGGTCAAGAGCGACAGCCCCATTCGCGAGCTCATGGCCAAGCGTGCCGCCCAAGAATTGCGCGACGGCTACTACGTGAACCTGGGCATCGGGATTCCGACGCTGGTCGCCAACTTCATCCCCGACGACATCAACGTGACCCTGCAATCCGAGAATGGACTGCTCGGCATCGGGGCGTATCCGGCCGACGACCAAGTGGATCCCGACCTCATCAACGCCGGCAAGCAGACCATCACCACGATCGGTGGCTCCAGCTTCTTCAGCAGCGCCGATTCGTTTGCGATGATCCGCGGCGGCCATATCGACCTGTCCATCCTCGGCGGCCTGGAGGTGGCCGAGAACGGCGACCTGGCCAACTGGATGGTCCCGGGCAAGATGGTCAAGGGCCCCGGCGGTGCGATGGACCTGGTGTCGGGGGTCAAGCGGGTGATCGTCCTGATGGATCACACCGCCAAAGACGGCAGCCCGAAAATCCTCAAGCAATGCACGCTGCCCCTCACCGGAAAAGGGGTGGTGGACATGATCATCACGAACCTGTGCGTCTTCGACGTCGACCCGCAGCGCGGACTGACCCTGACCGAACTGCATCCCGGGGTGACGGTCGCGGACGTCCGCGACAGCACCGGCTGCGATTTCATCGTGGCGTGAACGGCAGGAGCCGGCCGATCAGTCGGGCACCGACACCTGCTTCGGGCTTTCCTCGCTTCGGCGCCGGCGTCCTTGGTAGCCGCGCCAGGCCGCGATGAACGCCGGCACCAGGGAGATGACCACAATGGCCAGGATGATCTTTTCGAGGTTGTGGTGCACGAACGGTACGGTGCCCAGGAAGTAGCCCGCCAGCGTCACACCGCCGCCCCAGGCGACGCCGCCGACGATGTCGAATCCGAGATACAGGGGATAGCGCATGTAGGACACCCCGGCTACCACCGGGACGAACGTCCTGATGAACGGCGCGAATCGGGCCAGGATGATCGCCCAGGGGCCGTATTTCTCGAAGAAGGCGTGCGACTCGGTCACATAGTGCTTTTTGAAGAACCGCGAGTCTTCCTTTTTGAACAACGCCGGGCCGATTCGCCGCCCGATGAAGTACCCGGTTTGATCGCCAAGCACCGCCACGACGGCGACGCAGGGCGCCATCACCCAGATGCTCGCCGGTGGGTGCGGGTGCGCGGCCAGCAGCCCGCCGGTGAACAGCAGTGACTCGCCGGGCAACAGCGGAAACAGCAGCCCGGTTTCGATGAAGACGATCACCAGGATCCCGGGGAGCACCGCGGAGCCGAAGATGCCGTCGGCTCCCAACCAATACATGGGGTCGAGGATGTTGGGCAGGGCCATCACGGCGGTGCTCATGATGTCTCAACATACCGGCGCGATCCGCCGGGTGTTGCGATACTGGGTGCACCCCGGTCGCCAGGAGGAAGCTCATGCCTATCGCAACACCCGAGATTTACGCCGAGATGCTCGGGCGTGCCAAAGAGAACTCGTACGCCTTCCCGGCCATCAACTGCACCTCGTCGGAGTCGGTCAACGCGGCTATCAAAGGCTTCGCCGACGCGGGCAGCGACGGCATCATCCAGTTCTCCACCGGTGGTGCGGAGTTCGCCTCCGGCCTCGGCGTCAAAGACATGGTGACCGGTGCGGTCGCGCTGGCCGAGTTCACCCGCATCATCGCGGCCAAATATCCGGTCAATGTCGCGCTGCACACCGACCACTGCCCCAAGGACAAACTCGACAGCTATGTGCGGCCGTTGCTCGAGATCTCGGCGCAACGGGTGGCGTCCGGTAAGGATCCGTTGTTCCATTCGCACATGTGGGACGGGTCCGCGGTGCCGATCGAGGAAAACCTCGCCATCGCAAAGGAGCTGCTCAAGGACGCCGCGGCGGCCAGGATCATTCTCGAGGTCGAGATCGGCGTGGTGGGCGGTGAAGAAGACGGTGTCGCCCACGAGATCAATGACAAGCTCTATTCCACTGCCGAGGATTTCGAGAAGACCGTCGATGCGCTCGGCCACGGCGAACACGGCAAGTATCTGCTGGCCGCGACGTTCGGCAACGTCCATGGTGTCTACAAGCCCGGCAACGTCAAGCTCCGTCCCGACGTGCTGGCCCAGGGCCAGCGGGTGGCGGCGGCCAAGCTGGGACTGTCGGATGACGCCAAGCCGTTCGACTTCGTCTTCCACGGCGGCTCGGGTTCGCTCAAGTCGGAGATCGAGGAGGCGCTGCGCTACGGCGTGGTGAAGATGAACGTCGACACCGACACCCAGTACGCGTTCACCCGCCCGATCGCCGGGCACATGTTCACCAACTATGACGGTGTGCTCAAGATCGACGGCGAAGTGGGCGTCAAGAAGGTCTACGACCCGCGCAGTTATCTCAAGAAGGCCGAGGCTGCGATGGCCGAGCGCGTCGTGGAGGCCTGCGACGACCTGCATTGCGCCGGAAAGTCGTTGAACGGCTAGGCCCGGCCCGCGACACGTAAACCACGTACAAGACACGCCGCGCCCGCTTCGCAGTGGTTTATGTCTCGACGAGCCCTAGAGCCCTACCCGCTGGGAGATTGGCAGATCTTCCACTGATCGTCGCGGTACTGCAGGTCCAGGCTGCGCGTGGAACGCAGTTGCGGGTCGTAAGCCATGAACGTGGTCACGTTGGCCTCGGCGTGCTGGCCGTTGACGACTACCTGGTCGATGCTGGCGATCACCGGATATTGCTTCGCCGCTGAGACCCGGCGGTAGCTTTCGTCCCACGCGTGCTCGTCGTAATCCGCGTAGCCGTCACGGGTGGTACCACAGGTGATGGTGCGCAGCGTGGTCAGGTCGCCCCGCTGTATCGCGGCGTCGAAGTTCTCGATGGTGTGCCGGACCCGGTCTTCCTGTGAGACCTTGGCGTGTTTGCTGCGGGTCAGCAGCACCGTGCCCAGGATCGCGATCGCCGCCAACGCCAACACGACCACGATCAGCGCCAGGACCCAGCCCCAGTTGAATTGCCTGGAGATCTGCAGATTTGCCCCGATCCGTGGCGGGATCGATTGTGGGACTGCGGGTTTAGGATACTGCCCAAGCTGCGCTGTGGGGCCGTCGGGTCCCGGTGACGTTGCGAAGACTTCTGTGGCGGGCTCCGGGGTGGTGGCGATGACTGCGGTCTCATTAGCGTCGAAACCAGGTGCCGTGAAGCGGCGTTCGCGCGCCTGGTTTTCCGCGGTGTCCTCGGGATCCCCGAGATCACCGGGATCGTGGCCCGGGTCGGGCCTGTTGATCACCACGGTCTCGGTCTCGGGGTCGCTGGATACCACGGGAACGCCCTCGGTCGCGTCGTCGACGTCCCCGGATCTTGCGGTCGGCTCGTCGCGCCGTTCGCTGCGAGATTCGCGTGGATCGAACCCAGGCTGCTTCGGCGTGGCGCCGCGGCCAGGCTCGGGTGCATTGGGCATAAGTCTGGTTGTCCTCCCGCGATCGAGTGGGGTAGTTGCAGAGCTTAGCGACCCGACGCGGGGTTGGCGCGAGGGTTGAGGTGCGCCGTGGCGGCGGGGCGGGAGAACTGCACAATGGAAACCATGACGTCGATGGGAGATCTCCTCGGACCCGACCCGACCCTGTTGCCCGGCGACACCGATGCCGAGGCGGAACTGATCGCCGGTGAGAACCCGGGCATCGTCGCCGCCGCGCACCCGTCGGCTTCGGTGGCCTGGGCGGCGCTTGCCGAGGAGGCGCTGGCCGAGGACAAGGCCATCACGGCCTACGCGTATGCCCGGACGGGCTATCACCGCGGCCTGGACCAACTGCGGCGACACGGCTGGAAGGGCTTCGGCCCGGTGCCCTATGCGCACGAGCCCAACCGCGGCTTCTTGCGGTGTGTGGCGGCGCTGGCACGGGCCGCCGACACGATCGGTGAAACCGACGAATACTCGCGCTGTATGGATCTGCTCGACGATTGCGACCCCTTCGCCCGGAAAGCGCTGGGGTTCTAGCGCTAGAACCAGCGGCCCCAGAAGCGGGTCAGCGAGTCGCCCCACGCCACCAGTAGATGCGGCACACCCGAGAAATCGAACAACCAGAGCACCATCTGAAAGAACCACCGGTTGAGCACCGGGGCCAACAGCAGGAACAGCAGAATGAAGAAGCCCCACTGCTTGGCCGGCGCCACCGCACGCTGCGTCTCGGGGCTCAAATGCGGTTCCAGGGCGTCGTATCCGTCCAGGCCCGGAATGGGGAGCAGATTGAGCACCACCGCGGTGATCTGGAGAAATGCCAAGAACGCGACCCCGGCCCACAGCACCGCGTGGAGTGGGTTGTAAAACAACCGGACCAGCGCCAGCAACAGCACCGCCAGCGTGAGGTTGGCCGCGGGACCCGCCAGGCTGACCAGGGTGCGGCGGGCGGGCGTCATGAACCAGGTCCGCAGGTACACCGCGGCACCCGGCAGGCCGATGCCGCCCAGCGCAATGATCACAATCGGCAGCAGCAGCGAGAGCGCCGGATGGCTGTAGCGCCGCGGATCCAGGGTCAGGTACCCGCGCACCTCGGCGTCCTGGTCGCCGAATCGCCAGGCAGTCACCGCGTGGCCGAATTCGTGCAGGCAGAGCGAGACCAACCAGCCGGCGATCACGAAAATGAACACCCCGGCATAGGACAGCGGCCGCACGCTCGCCCCGGCCAGCCAGGCCAGGGCGCCCCCGAACGTGGTCAATCCCACGAGGGCCAGGAAGATGAGGCTGGGTCGCACCGATTGGTGCCGAGCGGGCACGGTCACCGGTCGAAACTATCGAACGAGCAGCCAGCCCTCGACATGGCGGTAGAACGACGAGCGGCGGGCCGCGCGGGGCACGGGGACACCGTCGCGCACCACGGCGACTCCGGTGCTGCCCAGCTGGGCCGCGCGGCCGGCAACCCACCGGCGCCAAATTCTGTACGCGTCTTGTTCTACCCGGGCGCGCAACCCGGGCATGGCAAGCGTCGGCTCGATGTGTACGGCGGCGACATCGCCGTCGAACAATGCGGTGTCATCGACCACCGCTTCACCGTGCAAGGGCCGGCCGTCGTCGGCGGGCAACCAGCCGGCCCGGCCCACGACCACCGACCCGGTCTCGTCGCGGATCAGGTTCACCCGCCGGGCGGATCCGTGCCGGGCGCGCCGAGCCGCCCGGCGTCCGGTGGGCAGGCGGTAGATCCGTGTTGCCCGGGTCCGGCGTGGCGGCGCGTAGGCCACCTCGATGTCCAGCCGGTCGGCACGGAGCAGGCGGGTCAGCACGGCGGCCAGGTCAGCATCGCCGCCCACCACCACCAGTCGTCGATATGGGCCTATCGCGGAAGCGATCTCGGCGTCGCTGTCGGCCCGGTGGGTGGGCAGGCCGGTCAACGCGCCCGGGGTTCGGTGCTCACCGAACATCAGGACCGCCACACCGGGTGTGCTGTCGGCCGTGTTCAAGGCGGATTTCATCGGGCCTCGCTACCTACTGGGATAGGGTTGGTCACCGGCTGGACCACAATAAGCAGGTTTAAACAGGTGGGATTAGGCGGGAGCAAGTCATGCCGGCAATCGTCCTCATCGGCGCCCAGTGGGGCGACGAGGGCAAGGGTAAGGCCACTGACCTGCTCGGTGGCCGGGTGCAATGGGTGGTGCGCTACCAGGGTGGCAACAATGCCGGGCACACTGTCGTCTTGCCGAGCGGGGAGAATTTCGCGCTGCACCTGATCCCGTCGGGGGTGCTGACTCCGGGCGTCACCAACGTCATCGGCAATGGGGTGGTGGTCGACCCCGGGGTTCTTCTCGACGAGCTGCAGGGTCTGGAGGACCGTGCTGTCGACACCTCCGGGCTGCTGATCTCCGCCGACGCCCACCTGCTGTTGCCCTACCACGTCGCCATCGACAAGGTCACCGAGCGCTACATGGGCAGCAAAAAGATCGGCACCACCGGCCGCGGCATCGGGCCGTGCTACCAGGACAAGATCGCCCGCATGGGGATCCGGGTCGCCGACGTGCTCGACCCGGAGCTGTTGACTCACAAGGTCGAGGCCGCGCTGGAACTGAAGAATCAGATACTGGTCAAGATCTACAACCGCAAGGCGCTGGATCCGCACCGGGTGGTCGAGTCCTTGCTGGCGCAAGCCGCCGGGTTTGCGCACCGCATCGCCGATACCCGGCTGCTGCTCAACACCGCGCTCGAGGCCGGCGAAACGGTGTTGCTGGAAGGTTCCCAGGGCACGCTGCTCGACGTCGACCATGGCACCTATCCCTATGTGACGTCGTCGAATCCGACGGCCGGCGGCGCGGCCGTCGGTTCCGGGATCGGCCCGACCCGGATCAGCACCGTGCTGGGCATCCTCAAGGCCTACACCACCCGGGTCGGTTCCGGGCCGTTCCCCACCGAGCTGTTCGACGCCAACGGCGAGTACCTGTCCAAGACGGGCGGCGAATTCGGGGTGACCACCGGACGGCGCCGGCGTTGCGGCTGGTTCGACGCCGTCGTCGCCCGGTACGCCACCCGGGTCAACGGCATCACCGATTACTTCCTGACCAAGCTCGACGTGCTCTCCGGCCTGGAAACGGTGCCGGTGTGCGTCGGCTACCAGCTGGACGGCACGCGCACGCGGGACATGCCGATGACCCAAAGTGATCTTGCCCGTGCCCAACCGATCTACGAGGAGCTGCCGGGCTGGTGGGAGGACATCTCGGCGGCGCGCGAGTTCGACGACTTGCCGGCGAAGGCGCGTGACTATGTGCTGCGCCTGGAAGAGCTTGCCGGAGCTTACGTTTCGTGCATCGGTGTCGGACCGGGCCGGGAACAGACGATCGTGCGCCGCGACGTCCTGCAAGGCCGCGCGTGAGTGCGTCCGAACCGGATCCAAAAGACCTCGATCCCGAATACACCCATCACGGTGGCTTTCCGGAATACGGGCCGGCCAGCCCCGGCCCGGGATTCGGCCGGTTCGTCACGGCCATGCGGCAGCTGCAAGATCTCGCGGTGTCCGCCGATCCCGGACCAGAAGCGCAGGACGTCTGGGACGAAGCGGCCGACCGCGCCGCGGACCTGGCCAAGCTGCTGGCCCCGTTTGAGGCCGGCGAGGGCGAGGCGCCGGCCGGGCGGACGCCCGACCTGCCCGGCATGGGCAGCCTGCTGTTGCCGCCGTGGACGTTGACCAAGTACGCCCCCGACGGCGTCGAAATGACCGGATACTTCAGCCGGTTCCACGTCGGAGGCAATCACGCGGTGCACGGCGGTGTGCTGCCGCTGCTCTTCGACCACATGTTCGGCATGATTTCGCATGCCGCGGGACGCCCGATCAGCCGGACGGCGTTCCTGCACGTCGACTACCGCAAGGTCACCCCGATCGATGTGCCGCTCGCGGTGCGGGGCCGCGTGACCAGGACCGAAGGACGCAAGGCGTTCGTGGCCGCGGAGTTGCTCGACGCAGACGACACGGTGTTGGCCGAAGGTAACGGGCTGATGGTGCGGCTACTTCCCGGTCAACCGTAGTGCCTTCGCAGCGGACCTATCCTTGAGCCGTGGCTGACGGCGTGACTCAGGGACCAGGCGACAAGACGACCGTGATCGCCGTGGCGCCGCATGTCCCGGATGCCGAAGCCGATGTCAGGCCGAAAGTGATGCTGTTGGGGTCGGGTGAGCTCAGCCGGGAGTTGACGATCGCCCTGCGGCACCTCGGCGCCACGGTCATCGCCGTCGACGAGTATGCGCATGCCCCGGCGCACGGGGTGGCCGACCAGTCGGTGGTGATTCCGCTGACGGATGTCGACGAGCTGTCCAGGGCAATCCAACGGGTGCGTCCGGACGTCGTGGTGACCACGACCGACGCGGTCGCCGTTGGTGCCCTGGATGCGCTGGTCGACGGCCCCACCCAACTGGTGCCCAGCGCTCGCGCCGTCCGCCTCACCGCCGACCGGGAGGGCCTGCGCCGGCTGGCTGCCAACGAATTGGGGCTGCCCACCGCACCATTCTGGTTCGTCGGCTCGGCCGACGAGCTCGGGGCGGTCGGCGCCCACGCCGGGTTCCCGTTGCTGGTGAGTCCCGGGGCCGGGCGGGAACGCTCGGTGGTGGCCGGGCCCGAGGACATCGGTCCCGCCTGGCAAGGTGCCGGGGCCGAGCGGATGCTGGCCGAAACGGTGGTCGAGGTCGAGTTCTATGTCACCCTGCTGGCGGTGCGGGGCGCTGGCCCCGACGGTCCGGTGGTCGAGTTCTGCTCGGCCATCGGCCACGGGGGCGCCGACGCTGAGGCGCTGGAATCCTGGCAGCCACAAAAGATCAGCACCGCGGCGATGGACGCGGCCAAGTCGATTGCCGCGCGAATCGTCTTGTCGCTGGGTGGTCGCGGCGTCTTCGGTGTCGAATTGATGATCAACGGCGACGAGGTGTACTTCGCCGACGTGACCCCATGTCCGCAGCAAAGCGCCTGGGTGACCGTATGCAGCCAGCGGCTTTCGGCCTTCGAGTTGCTGGCCCGGACCGTTCTGGGGCTACCGGTGGACACCATGATGGTTTCGCCGGGCGCGGCCCGCGCGATTGACCCGGGCAGCTCACCGACACCCGCGGCGCTGATCGGTGCGTTGAACGTGCCGGAAAGCGACGTCCGCGTATTGGCGCGGGGGGTTCAGGCGCTGGCCACGGCGCCGGCGGTGGCGACCGCACGCGACCGCGCCCGTGAGGTCGCGAGCCGGCTGAATATGCGAGACTCACGCGGATGAGCTACGCGGGAGACATCACGCCCCTTCAGGCATGGAAGCTGCTCAGCGAGAACCCCGACGCGGTGCTGGTCGACGTGCGTACCGACGCTGAATGGCGGTTCGTCGGAGTACCCGACCTGTCCAGCCTCGGCCGCGAGGTGGTGTTCATCGAGTGGAATACGGGCGCCGGGGTGGTCAACCCCGACTTCGCCGACGAGCTGCGGGACCGGGTGCCACCCGCGCAGCCAGAGCGGCCGGTGGTCTTCCTCTGCCGCTCGGGCGTCCGCTCCATCGGTGCCGCGCAGGTCGCAACCGAGGCCGGCATCACGCCGGCCTACAACGTGCTGGACGGCTTCGAGGGCCATCTCGACGCTCACGGTCACCGGGGTGAAACGGGCTGGCGGGCAATGGGATTGCCCTGGAAGCAGCAGTGACCGATTCGGTCCGCACGCCGCAGCCGCTGCCCGACGGAGTCAGTCAGGCCACCATCGGGGTACGCGGCGGGCTGCTGAGATCGGGGTTCGAAGAGACCGCCGAGGCGATGTTTCTGACGTCTGGCTATGTCTACGAGTCGGCGGCCGTTGCGGAGAAGTCGTTCGCCGGGGACTTGGACCACTATGTGTACTCGCGCTACGGCAACCCGACCGTGACGATGTTCGAGGAGCGGCTGCGCCTGCTCGAGGGGGCGCCGGCGGCATTCGCCACCGCGAGCGGCATGGCGGCGGTCTTCATCTCGTTGGGCGCGCTGCTGGCCGCCGGGGACCGGTTGGTGGCGGCGCGCAGCCTGTTCGGGTCGTGTTTCGTGGTGTGCAACGAAATTTTGCCGCGGTGGGGAGTCGAGACTGTCTTCGTCGACGGCGATGATCTTGCGCAGTGGGCGGAGGCGCTTTCGGTGCCCACGGCGGCGGTGTTCTTCGAGACGCCGTCGAACCCGATGCAGTCGCTGGTGGATATCGCGGCGGTGGTCGAGCTCGCGCATGCCGCGGGCGCAAAGGTTGTGCTGGACAACGTCTTTGCCACACCCTTGCTCCAGCAAGGTTTTCCGCTCGGGGTTGATGTGGTGGTGTACTCGGGCACCAAGCACATCGACGGGCAGGGTCGGGTGCTGGGCGGCGCCATTCTCGGCGCCAAGGATTACATCGACGGTCCGGTGCAGAAGCTGATGCGGCACACCGGACCGGCGCTGAGCGCATTCAACGCCTGGGTCCTGCTCAAGGGCCTCGAGACGCTGGCGGTCCGGGTCGAGCACAGCGATTCCTCGGCGCGCCGTATTGCGGAATTCCTGGAAGGCCATCCGGCAGTGAGTTGGGTCCGCTACCCGTATCTGGCGTCGCATCCGCAATACGAGCTGGCCAGGCGCCAGATGTCCGGCGGGGGGACGGTGGTCACCTTCGCGCTCGACTGCCCGGAAGGCGCTGCCAAGCGGCGGGCTTTCGAGGTCCTGGACAAATTGCGGCTGATCGACATTTCGAACAATCTCGGCGACGCCAAATCCCTTGTCACACATCCTGCCACCACGACGCACCGGGCGATGGGCCCGGCGGGGCGCGCCGCGATCGGTCTCGGTGACAACGTGGTCCGCATCTCCGTCGGGCTGGAGAGCGCCGACGATCTGATCGCCGATATCGATCGGGCGCTGGGCTAGCCGGCGGCTTTTCGTTCGGCCGCCTCGACGCGTTCGGCCGCCTCCAGCGTCCCGTCTTCGGCTTGCTGCTCCACCCACCTCACCACCGGCCGCGCATACATCATCTGGCTGGTGATGGCCATCTGGCCACGACTGCGACCCAGGAAGGAGATCCCCCAGGCGAACATGGCGGAGATGCGGTTGCGATGGCCGATCAGGTAGTAGAGGTGCAGCAGCAGCCACGCCAACCACGCGATGAAGCCGCCGAACTCCAGCTTGCCGACCTTCGCGACGGCGCTGTACCGGGAGATGAGGGCCATGCTGCCCTTGTCAACGTACTTGAACGCCTTGCGGTTGGCCGGATCGTCGTGGCCCTTGACCGCGTGCTTGATCACTGTGGCGGCGTAGCGCGCTCCCTGGATCGCGCCTTGGGCCATTCCGGGGACGCCGGGCACAGACATCAGATCCCCGACTACGAAGACGTACGGGTGCCCCTTGACGGTGAGGTCGGGTTCGACGATCACCCGTCCGGCACGGTCGGTTTCGGTTCCCTCGGACTGCTCGGCGATCATCTTGCCCAGCGGGCTGGCCGCCACACCCGCCGCCCACACCTTGCACGCGCATTCGATGCGACGCTCGGTGCCGTCCTTCTCCTTGACCGTGATGCCCATGTAGTCGACAGCGGTCACCATGGCATTGAGCTGGACCTCGACATCCATCTTCTCCAGCCGCCGTTGCGCCTTGAGGCCCAGCTTGGGGCCCATCGGAGGCAACACCGCGGGTGCCGCGTCGAGCAGGATGACCCGGCATTCGCTGGGCGTGATGGTCCGGAACGCCCCGGCCAGGGTGCGCTCGGCCAATTGGACGATCTCGCCGGCCAACTCGACGCCCGTCGGCCCGGCCCCGACCACCACGAAGGTGAGCCGCCGTTGCCGCTCGGTTGGGTCGGTGCTGACCTCGGCGGCTTCGAAGGCGCCGAGGATGCGTCCGCGCAGCTCCAGCGCGTCGTCGATGGATTTCATTCCGGGCGCGTACATGGTGAACTCGTCGTGGCCGAAATAGGACTGCTGTGCGCCGGCGGTCACGATCAGACTGTCGTAGGGCGTCACCGTCTGCATGCCCATCAGGTGCGACGTCACCGTCTTCGCCGTGAGGTCGACCGCGCTGACCTCGCCCCACAACACGCGGACGTTCTTCTGCTTGCGCAGGATCAGCCTGGTGGTCGGGGCGATGTCGCCTTCGGCCAGGATGCCCGTCGCCACCTGATACAGCAGCGGCTGGAACAGGTGGGTGGTCGTTTTCGAGATCAGGGTGACGTCGACGTCCGCGCGTCTGAGCGACTTCGCCGCGTTCAGGCCGCCGAACCCACTACCGATGATGACGACGCGATGCCGCGACATACTCGTCCCTTCTCTCGCACAACTCCCCGGCGTCCCTACACCGTACGACTCCCGGCCGCGATCGCGGCATCATGATGACCACCCGCCGTAAACCCAAGAAGACCGCGCCCGCTGCCTCGCCGCCGAACAGCGCCGGCTGGACGAATTAATGCAGCGCGACTGACTGCGGGTGATGTGATTCGACAACGATCGACGGCTAGTGCCGCCGGTATGCGTTTTCTCGTACGGACTCTATGAGGTCCCCTTGACAAGGCGATCACGGATGCCGGCGGCGATCTTGAGGTGCTCATCGGCGGAACGCATGAATTCGCCGGTGTGCCGGGCCTCGTTCGGGTCACTGTCCTCGACCGCGGCGACGCAGAAGTGTGACGCGGTGTCGAAGTCGTTGAGGCT
>CAYNLB010000035.1:0-38188 GCA_964397935.1 uncultured Mycobacterium sp. | reverse complement strand
TTCTTGGCGATCCACTCGGTGGTGAAGCGTTGTTCCGCTGCCACCAGCTCGGCCAGTTGGGTGCCGATGATGTTTTCCAACTTGCCGCCGATGATGGGAACCCGCACGTGGACGGTCGCCCGGAAGGTCAGGCGGGCGCCACCCGTCGCGGCGAGCGGCGACAGCACGGCGGTGCCGGACAGGCTCACCGGGGCATCCACTATCAGGCCCGTGACGGCCCCCTCGGCGGCGCCGTCGGTGAGCGGTCCCCAGGTCTCCTCGCGCCTGATACACAGATCGCCGCGGTGCAACTGCGTGACCATCCCCGGCAGGTTGTCGCTGCGTATCACCTGCAGCGTGACGACTTCGACAGTGTTGTGATCTCCGGATGCACCGCCGATCCGCATTGACTCCAGCGTGGCGACGTCGACGCCGGACCCGGCCAGCCTGGCCCGCCAGTAGCCCGCATCCG
This sequence comes from uncultured Mycobacterium sp., assembly GCA_964397935.1. Classification (GTDB taxonomy): domain Bacteria; phylum Actinomycetota; class Actinomycetes; order Mycobacteriales; family Mycobacteriaceae; genus Mycobacterium. Next base: position 37,737 of record CAYNLB010000035.1, on the reverse strand, counting down.
TGAACGCCTGGTGAACCTCTGCGACACTGCCGTCGTAGTCGGCCGACAAGTCGAATAAGCGCGGCATAGCAGGTCAGGCTACCGTTACGGGCGATGAAACGGAGCGGTGCCGATGCAACGTTCGCCGGTGCGCACGTCGCCGAGGCGGTGCCGCTGGCGCCGCTGACCACGTTGCGGGTCGGACCGACCGCGCGTCGCCTGATCAGTTGCGCCAGCACCGAACAAGTGGTGGCCGTGGTGCGGCAGCTGGAAACCGAAACCCGCAACGGGGACCGTCGCCCGGTTCTGCTGTTTGCCGGCGGTTCCAACCTTGTGATCGCCGAAACCCTGGCCGACCTGACCGCCGTGCGGTTGGCCAATAGCGGCATCACCGTCGAGGGCAACCTGGTGCGTGCAGAGGCGGGCGCGGTGTGGGACGACGTTGTCGCCAGGACTGTCGAATGCGGGCTCGGTGGGCTGGAATGCCTGTCCGGTATCCCGGGCTCGGCCGGGGCCACGCCGGTGCAGAACGTCGGCGCCTACGGTGCGGAAGTTTCCGACACCATCACGCGGGTCCGGCTCCTGGACCGCGCCGGCGGCGAGGTGCGCTGGATACCGGGCAGCGAGCTGGGTTTCGGGTATCGAACCAGCGTGCTCAAACAGGCCGCGCTGTCCGGGCTGCAGGTCCCGGCCGTGGTGCTGGAAGTGGAGTTTGCGCTGGACCCGTCGGGCCGCAGTGCACCGTTGCGCTATGGCGAGCTGGCGGCCGAGTTGAAGGTGAGCTGCGGCGAGCGCGCCGATCCGCAGGCGGTTCGCGATGCGGTGCTGACCCTGCGAGCCCGCAAGGGCATGGTGCTCGACGAGGCTGACCACGACACCTGGAGCGTGGGTTCGTTCTTCACCAACCCGGTGGTCGGCCCCGACGTCTACGAGCGGGTTGCGCGCGAGGCCGAAGGGCCGGTGCCGCACTACCCCGCGCCGGACGGTGTCAAGCTGGCCGCCGGCTGGTTGGTGGAACGGGCGGGCTTCGGTAAGGGCTATCCGGACCGCGAGGCGCGATGCCGGTTGTCCACCAAGCACGCGCTGGCTCTGACCAACCGCGGGGGCGCCACCGCCGAGGACGTGATTGCCCTGGCCCGCATCATCCGCAACGGGGTCCGCGACGTGTTTGGTATCACATTGGAACCAGAACCTGTGCTGCTCGGGTGCAGGCTGTAGCTTCAATTTCGGCGATCGGCACCCCGGCCTCGAATTCCCGTGGCGGGGCGGGCTGATGTCGGCCGGTATCTTTGTCTTTCGTGAGCACGTCCAACGACCCGCAGCCGATCAACCGGCGCGTGGCCTTGGCGAGCCTGGGACTCGGCGTCTTCGCTCCCAACCTGCTGGCCGCGTGCGCTGGCACAGTGGCCAAACGAGCCGAGAAAGAAGAGCGACCGGCACCGCACCTGAAGTTTCAGCCCGCCCTGAACACCCCAGCGGCCGACAATGTGGTGCCGATCGCGCCGATCAGCGTCGAGGTCACCGACGGCTGGTTCCAGCGCGTCGCGCTGACGAACTCGTCCGGCAAAGCCGTCCTGGGCAGGTTCAACCGGGAGCGCACCGTCTACACGACCACCGAGCCGCTGGGCTACGACGTGACCTACACCTGGAGCGGCTCGGCCGTCGGCCACGACGGTAAGGCCATTCCGGTCGCGGGCAAGTTCACCACGGTGGCTCCCGCCAAGAAGATCGACGGCGGATTCCAGTTGGCCGACGGCCAGACCGTCGGGGTCGCGGCGCCGATCATCATCCAATTCGATGCACCGATCAGTGACAAGGCGGCCGTCGAGAAGGCGCTCACCGTTACCACCAGCCCACCCGTCGAGGGCAGCTGGGCGTGGCTGCCCGACGAGGTGCGGGGCGCGCGCGTGCATTGGCGGCCGCGCGAGTACTACCCCGCGGGCACGTCCGTCAACGTCGACGCCAAGTTCTACGGGCTGCCGTTCGGCGACGACGCCTACGGCGCACAGGACATGTCCCTGTCGATCCAGATCGGTCGCCGCCAGGTGGTGAAGGCCGAAGTCTCGTCGCACCGTATTCAAGTGGTCAGGGACGAAGGCGTCATCATGGACTTCCCGTGCAGCTACGGCGAGGGCGACTTGGCGCGCAACGTCACCCGCAACGGTATCCACGTGGTCACCGAGAAATACGCCGACTTTTACATGTCCAATCCGGCCGCCGGCTACACCAATGCCCACGAGCGCTGGGCGGTGCGCATTTCCAACAACGGCGAATTCATCCACGCCAACCCGGCGAGCGCCGGTGCGCAGGGCAACAGCAACGTCACCAACGGCTGCGTCAATCTGTCCACCGGCGACGCGCAGCAGTACTATCACTCGGCGATCTACGGTGACCCGGTGGAAGTGACCGGAAGCCCGATCCAGCTGTCCTACTCCGATGGCGACATCTGGGACTGGGCAGTGGACTGGGATACCTGGCTGGCGATGTCGGCACTACCGCCGCCGACCGCGCGTCCGCCGTCCACTCAGATCCCCGTCACCGCACCGGTCACGCCGTCGGACGCGCCCACGCTGTCGGGCACCCCGACCACCACGACGACTCCGTCTAGCCCCGGCGGTTAAACCGGGAAGCCGACGCCTGGTCGCGCGGCTTCATGACGATCAGGTCCAGGTCGACGTGGGATGGCCGCGAGGCCACGAAACCGATCACCTCGGCCACGTCGGCCGCCACCAACGGGGTGATGCCGGTGTAAACGGCGTCCGCGCGCTGCTGGTCGCCGTCGAAGCGAACCAGCGAAAATTCGGTCTCGACCGCACCCGGGGCGATCTCGGTGAGCCGCACCGGCTTGCCCAGCAGCTCGCCGCGCAGCGTGCGGTGCAGCGCGCCCTGCGCGTGTTTGGCCGCCGTATAACCCGCGCCGCCGTCGTAGACTTCAAGCGCCGCAACCGAAGTGATCGTGACGATCAAGCCGTCGCCGGAGTCGATCAGTTTGGGCAGCAGTGCGCGGGTGACCCGCAGCGTGCCCATGACGTTGGTCTCCCACATCCAGCGCCAGTGCTCGAAATCGGAATCGGCGACCGGTTCCAGCCCTCGAGCCCCGCCGGCGTTGTTGACCAACACATCCACGCGGCTCAACTTGCCCGTCAGCGCTTCCACCGACGCGTCGTCCGTGACGTCGGCCACGATGGCGGTTCCGCCGACCTCCTGGGCCAGGGCGCGGATCCGCTCCGCCCGGCGCGCTACTGCTACCACGTGGAATCCCTGCTGCGCGAGGGTTCGGGCGGCCGCTGCGCCGATACCGGAGCTGGCGCCGGTGACCACGGCGACTTTATTCCTGGTAGTTTCAGTCATAGAAATCAGTTTAGTGAACGTGGTAAATTTTCCCGTGTGTGCCTTCGCGCCCTGCCCAACACGACCGCCGCGTGTCTTTTCGCGCCGGGTGCGTGTTGTCGCCGCGCACCTTGCCGCCCCTGACTTGCAGGCGTGGCCAAGGCCCGGCCGTTAGAACTCGGACAAAGGACGCTCATGCGCACGAATACCCTCTCTCACAGTCATCATTCGCCCAGCCCCAACGGGCACCGGCGGTCACACCATCGGATCCTGCCACCGGCGTTGCATATTGCCGACTCGGCGGCGGCGTCCGTCTTCCGTGCGGTCCGGTTGCGTGGCCCGGTGGGCCGCGACGTCATCGCCGCAGTGACATCGCTGAGCATTGCGACGGTCAACCGCCAGGTCACCGCGCTGCTCGAGGCCGGCCTGTTGCGGGAACGCGCCGATCTGGCGGTCTCCGGAGCGATCGGCCGCCCGCGCGTGCCGGTGGAACTCAACCATGAGCCGTTCGTAACGTTGGGCCTCCACATCGGAGCGCGGACCACCAGCATCGTCGCCACTGACCTGTTCGGCCGCACGCTGGACACGGTCGAGACGCCGACGCCGCGCAATCCCGCCGGGCCCGCGCTGGCGTCGCTGGCCGAGAGCGCCACCCGGTATCTACGGCGTTGGCACCGGCGCCGCCCGTTGTGGGTTGGGGTCGCCATCGGTGGCACCGTCGACAGCGCCGCCGGCGTCGTCGAGCACCCCCGGCTGGGCTGGCGGCAAGCACCGGTCGGGCCCGTGCTGGCCGACGCGCTGGGGCTACCGGTGTCGGTGGCCTCTCACGTCGACGCCATGGCCGGGGCCGAGCTGCTGCTGGACATGCGGCGATTCGTGCCCGGCTCACCGACCAGCCTGTACGTCTACGCCCGCGAGACCGTGGGCTATGCGCTGGTGATCGGACGACGGGTGCACTGCCCGGCCAGCGGCCCCGGCACCATCGCGGCCCTGCCCGCCCGCTCTGAGTTGCTCGGTGGCAGCGGACAGCTGGAATCCATGGTCAGCGACGAAGCGGTGCTGGCCGCGGCGCGCCGGCTCAAGATCGTTCCCGGCATCCTGCCGTTTGCCCCGGCAGCTCGCGCCAACGGCTCCGCGACCGGTATCACCGAGCTGGTGCGGGTGGCCCGGGCCGGCAACCAGCGGGCCAAAGACCTGCTGGCCGAGCGGGGCCGGGTTCTCGGCGAGGCGGTCGCGCTACTGCGTGACGTGCTCAACCCCGACGAACTGGTGGTCGGTGGCCAGGCCTTCACCGGGTATCCCGAGGCGATGGAACACGTGGAGGCGGCGTTCGCCGCACGTTCGGTGCTCACGCCGCGCGACATCCGTGTCACCGCCTTCGGCAACCGAGTGCAGGAGGCCGGCGCCGGGACCGTGTCACTGGGCGGCTTGTATGCCGACCCGCTGGGTGCAATGCGGCGAGCCGGGGTGCTGGGCGCCCGGCTGCACGATGTCGCTCGGGACGAGTCTTCCGCCTGACGCGCCCGCGTGTCCTGCAGGCTTGGGCCCCTCGGTGGACCGTGCTGTAAAGATGACAGTGTGCGGCACGATGACGTCTTTCGGCTGAATGAACCGCGCCGCGTTGCAGTGTTGGCGGTGCACACCTCACCACTGGCCCAGCCTGGGACCGGCGACGCCGGCGGCATGAACGTCTATATGCTGCAAACCGCGTTGCACCTGGCCCGGCGGGGCATCCAAGTGGAAATCTTCACTCGGGCGACCGCATCCGCCGATCCGCCGGTCACCCGGGTGGCGCCCGGAGTGCTGGTCCGCAACGTGGTGGCCGGGCCGTTCGAGGGCCTGGACAAATACGACCTGCCCACCCAGCTGTGTGCGTTCGCGGCCGGGGTACTGCGCGCCGAAGCGTCGCACGAACCGGGCTACTACGACATCGTGCACTCGCATTATTGGCTGTCCGGACAGGTCGGCTGGCTGGCCCGCGACCGCTGGGCGGTGCCATTGGTGCACACCGCGCACACGCTTGCCGCGGTGAAGAACGCGGCGCTGGCCGACGGCGACGCGCCCGAGCCGCCCCTGCGCACCGTCGGGGAGCAGCAGGTCGTCGACGAGGCCGACCGGCTGATCGTCAACACCCATGATGAAGCCAGGCAGTTGATTTCGATTCATCACGCCGATCCCACCAGCATCGACGTGGTCCATCCCGGTGTGGACCTCGATGTCTTCCACCCAGGTGATCGCCGGGCAGCCCGGGCCGCGCTGGGGCTGCCCCCCGACGAAGACATGGTGGCGTTCGTCGGGCGAATCCAGCCGCTGAAGGCACCCGACATCGTATTGCGCGCCGCCGCGAAACTGCCCGGCGTGCACATCGTCGTCGCCGGCGGGCCGTCGGGCAGCGGCCTGGCCTCCCCCGACGGACTGGCCCGGCTGGCGGACGACCTCGGCATCACGGCGCGGGTGAGCTTCCTGCCTCCACAGTCCCGAACCGACCTGGCCACCTTGTTCCAGGCCGCCGACCTGGTCGCCGTGCCGAGCTACTCGGAATCGTTCGGCTTGGTAGCCGTCGAGGCACAGGCATGCGGCACGCCGGTGGTCGCCGCCGCGGTCGGCGGCCTGCCGGTGGCCGTGCGCGACGGGATCACCGGCACGTTGGTGTCGGGGCACGATGTCGATCAATGGGCGGCTGCTTTCGATCGGCTGCTACGGCTCAGCCCGCCGCGGGCAGCGGTGATGAGCCGCGCGGCCGCCGCGCACGCGGCCACCTTCTCCTGGGAGAACACCACCGACGCGCTGCTGGCCAGCTATCGCCGCGCGATCGGGGACTTCGCTGCCGAGCGCCGCGGAGTGGGCGCATGACATCCACGCCGCAGACCGTCGAGCGGGTGATCGAGGATGCGCTGCAGGCCAGCGGGCTGACCTACTCGAAGCACACCGGAGCGCACGGCGGGCCGTCGGGACTGGTGGTGGAACTGCCCGGCGAGCGCAAGCTGAAGACCAACACCATCTTGAGCGTCGGTGAGCATTCGGTGCGCATCGAGGCGTTCGTGTGCCGCAAGCCCGACGAGAACCACGAAAGTGTCTACCGTTTCCTACTCAAGCGCAACCGGCGCCTATACGGCGTGGCCTACACGCTGGACAATGTCGGCGACATCTACCTGGTGGGCCGGCTGTCGCTGGAGTCGGTCGACGCCGACGAGATCGACCGGGTGCTGGGGCAGGTGCTCGAAGCGGTGGATTCGGACTTCAACACATTGCTGGAGTTGGGTTTTCGCTCATCGATTCAGAAGGAGTGGGACTGGCGGGTATCCCGCGGCGAGTCGCTGAAGAACCTGGAGGCGTTCGCCCACCTGATCGACGAGGACGACGATGCGGTGGGGGAACCACCCGCTCGCGGCGGACGCGAAGCGCGATGAGGTGGGGGCACACCCCCACGAGTGGGTGGTACCCCCACCCGCTTGCGGGGGAAAGTCGAGCAAGCAGGGACGACGAAGACGACGGGCGCCCGTGAGAGACTTGCCGGCATGGGAGCCACTGCCACGTTGGTGTTGCTTCGTCACGGCGAGAGCCAATGGAACGCGAGCAACCAGTTCACCGGATGGGTGGACGTCGACCTGACGGAGAAGGGCCGGGCCGAGGCGATCCGCAGCGGCGAGCTGATGGCCGAGCACAACCTGTTGCCCGACGTCCTCTACACATCGCTGTTGCGCCGCGCGATCACCACCGCGCACCTGGCTTTGGACACGGCCGATCGGCTGTGGATTCCGGTGCGGCGCAGCTGGCGGCTCAACGAACGCCACTACGGAGCGCTGCAAGGTCTGAACAAGGCCGAGACCAAGGCTCGCTACGGCGAGGAGCAGTTTATGGCTTGGCGGCGCAGCTACGACACCCCGCCACCGCCCATCGAGCGGGGCAGCAGGTACAGCCAGGACACCGACCCCCGTTACGCCGACATCGGCGGCGGCCCGCTGACCGAGTGTCTGGCCGACGTGGTGGTCCGCTTCCTGCCGTACTTCACCGATGTCATCGTCCCCGATTTACGCAGCGGCAAGATGGTGCTGATCGTCGCGCACGGCAACTCGCTGCGCGCCCTGGTCAAGTACCTCGATCGGATGTCTGACGAAGAAATCGTCGGGCTGAACATCCCGACCGGTGTTCCGCTGCGCTACGACCTGGACGCCGAGCTGCGGCCGTTGGTGCCGGGCGGTGCCTATCTGGATCCGGAGGCGGCCGCGGCCGGCGCCGCCGCGGTAGCCAGCCAGGGGCGCGGGTGAGGTTGGTTGGGGACCCGATCGCGTGTTTCAAAGGGCGGTTTGCCAAACATCGCGTGAACGGAAGCGGAACACCTGTAGCGCAGGATGTGACTTGTCCGATTTTGGCCGCGCTCCGCTAGGGCGGCGTTCAGGAAGATTTGTAGGATTTGCTATGTGACTGTGTTCTCGGCGCTGTTGCTGGCCGGGGTCTTGTCCGTGCTGGCGCTGGCCGTAGGCGTTGCGGCCGGGCAGCGGCTGTGGCCGCGGGCGGGCCACGGCCGCCAACGAGTGACCACCGAATGGACCGGAATCACCGTCGCGCAGATGCTGCAGCGCATCGTCGCGCTGATGCCGCTGGGCGTCGCGGTGGTGGACTCCCATCGCGATGTCGTCTATCTCAACGATCGGGCCAAGGAATTGGGTCTGGTGCGCGACCGGCAGCTCGACGACCAGGCTTGGCAGGCCGCGCAGCAGGCGCTGACCGGCGTCGACGTCGAGTTCGACCTGCGGCCGGCCAAGCGCGCGGCGGGCCGGTCCGGGTTGGCGGTGCACGGGCAAGCCCGCCTGCTGAGCGAGGAAGACCGCAGGTTCGCCGTGGTGTTCGCCCATGACCAGTCGGACTATGCGCGCATGGAGGCGACCAGGCGCGACTTCGTGGCCAATGTCAGCCACGAGCTCAAGACGCCGGTTGGCGCCATGGCCTTACTTGCCGAGGCATTGCTGGCGTCGGCGGACGACTCCGAGACCGTGCGCCGATTCGCCGAAAAGGTGCTCGTGGAAGCCAACCGGCTGGGGGACATGGTCGCCGAGCTGATCGAGCTGTCCCGGCTGCAGGGTGCCGAACAGCTGCCCAACGTGACCGAGGTTGACGTCGACACCGTCGTCAGCGAGGCGATTTCACGGCACAAGGTGGCTGCGGACAACGCTGAGATCGAAGTTCGCACCGACGCACCGAGCGGGCTGCGGGTGCTGGGCGACGAAACCCTGTTGGTGACCGCGTTGGCCAATCTGGTCTCCAATGCGATCGCCTATTCGCCGCCGGGCTCGCCGGTGTCGATCAGCCGTCGCCGCCGCGGTGACAACGTCGAGATCGCCGTCACCGACCGCGGTATCGGGATTGCGCTGGAAGACCAGGAACGGGTCTTCGAGCGGTTCTTCCGGGGAGACAAGGCACGCTCGCGCGCCACCGGCGGCAGTGGGCTGGGCCTGGCCATCGTCAAACACGTTGCGGCCAATCACAACGGCAGCATCGGTGTGTGGAGCAAGCCGGGAACCGGATCGACATTCACCCTGTCGATTCCGGCGGTCATGCCGGCCCAGCAAGCCAACGATGAGCAACCCGAGCCACCGCAGGGCCGCGAGGTGCGGTCCAATCGGTCACAACGAGAGGAAGAACTGAGTCGATGACCCGCGCCTACGACCATGCAGTGGGGGCACCGCCCGCTTGCGGGGGACGAAGCGATGAGAAGGAGCAGCGCCGATGACCAGTGTGCTGATCGTGGAGGACGAGGAGTCTCTGGCCGACCCGCTGGCATTTCTGCTGCGCAAGGAAGGCTTTGAGGCCACGGTCGTGACCGATGGTGCGGCCGCGCTCGCCGAGTTCGATCGTGGCGGCGCCGACATCGTGCTGCTCGATTTAATGCTGCCGGGGATGTCCGGCACCGACGTGTGTAAGCAGCTGCGTGCCCGTTCCAGCGTGCCGGTGATCATGGTGACCGCCCGGGACAGCGAGATCGACAAGGTCGTCGGGCTGGAGCTCGGCGCCGACGACTATGTGACCAAGCCCTACTCGGCGCGCGAGTTGATCGCCCGGATCCGGGCGGTGCTTCGCCGTGGTGGCGACGACGACTCCGAAATCAGCGACGGCGTGCTGGAGTCGGGCCCGGTTCGCATGGATGTCGAGCGGCACGTCGTGTCGGTCAACGGTGACGCGATCACGTTGCCGCTCAAGGAATTTGACTTGCTCGAATACCTGATGCGCAACAGTGGCCGGGTGCTGACCCGCGGGCAGTTGATCGATCGGGTGTGGGGTGCTGACTACGTTGGCGACACCAAGACGCTCGACGTCCACGTCAAGCGCCTGCGGTCCAAGATCGAGGCCGACCCCGCCAACCCCGTACACCTGGTGACGGTGCGGGGACTGGGCTACAAGCTCGAAGGCTAGCCGCTATCCCGCAGCAACGAGTGTGCGGTAACGGCTTCGCGGGTGCGCTGAGGGTGGGAATGGCGCCTGCTGTCCCGCCCGGGAAGCGCGCTCAGCTATCGGGCGTCGACGACCTCGTCGGCCACCCCTTGTGCCAGCGCCATGATCGACACCTGCGGGTTCACCTCCGGGCAGCTGGGCAGGATCGACGCGTCGGCAACCCACACACCGTCGACCCCACGCAGCCGGCCCGTCGGGTCCACCGGGCAGAACTGCTCGTTGATGCCCGCGGCAGCGGTCCCGGTCGGATGGAAGGCGGCCAGGTGCAGGGTTCTGGGATCGCTGCGACGCAGCGCATCCCGCAGTGCGGGTAGCGAAGTCACCGTCATCGCGCCGGGCAGGCCGGTGAGCACCTCGACCGCGCCCGCGGCGAACAACAGTCGACCCATCGCCTCGATCGCAACCATCAGCTTGGCCGTGTCCTCCCTGGCGATGTCGTAGCGCACCAGGGTTTCACCGCGCAGTGAGGACACCGAGCCGACGCCGCGATCGGCCACCATGGCGCCGAACGTCGCGACCTGAGGTGCCCGGTCGAGCCAGCCGAGCAGGTCGGCGCCGAAGCCGGGGAAGACCATCGATCCCATGCCCGGCGGCGTGGACGTCGCCTCGATCAGCACGCCGCGGGACTCGTGCAGCTCATGGACGGCGGCGCTTTGCAGCACACCGTGCCATGCGACGACGTCGTCGTCGAAGCGCCCGGCCAGCATCGTTGCCGGGTGCAGCGCGAGGTTTCGGCCCAGCCGTGGGTGTGCGCCAAGACCGCTGCGCCGCAGCAAGATTGGCGTCTCGGTGGCCCCGGCAGCGATGATGACGATGTCCGCCAAAACGTCGAGCGCGGTGCCGTCGGGCCGGCGGGCCCGCACCCCGCGGGCACGTCCGTGCCGGTGCAGCACGCGCTCGACGCGCGCGTGCGAGATGATCCGCGCACCGGCTGCACACGCCTGCGGCAACGCGTTGAGGTGCACACCGAACTTGGCGTTGCGTGGGCAGCCGATCGCGCACTGGCAGCAGCCCCCACAGTCGGGCGCGTTGCGCGGAATGGGTGCCGCCCGCCAGCCCAGCGTCGCTGCGGCATCGAGCAGCAGGCGCCCATTGCGGCCCATGATCTCCAGCGGCACCGGGCTGACCCGCAGCGTGCGTTCGACGTCGTCGAGGCGATCGGCCAGCCGGTCGGGGTCGGCCAGGGCGAGGCCGAACTCGTGGTGCCAGCGCCGCTGCACGTCCGCCGGCGGGTGGTAGCAGGTACCGGAGTTCACGACGGTGGTGCCCCCGACCGCGCGGCCGATGGGCAGCACCACGGACGGGCGTCCCAGTGCGACGGTGGCACCGGCGCCGCGATACAACCCGGCGTAGCGATCGATCGGATGGGTGGTGCGGAATTCCTCGACCGTCCAGCGGCGTCCCTCCTCGAGTAGGACGGTTTCCAAGCCGGACCGGGCCAGGGTGCGGGCCGCCATCGCGCCGCCGGCGCCGGAGCCCACGATCACCGCGTCGGCGGTGACCACGGAGCCGCTGTCGGCAGAGGAAGTGACGGTCAGGGCGGCGTCGGGACGCGCCACGTCGTATTGCTGGCCACGCGAGAGTAGTTCCGGCGCATAGGTATCCGCGCCGTTGGCCAGTAACACGATGGCCTTCATGGCTTCGACGGCCGCACCGGCTTCGGGGGTGAGCGCAGTCACCCGGCGCAGCACCCGGTCGCGTTGGTCGGGGCCCAGCCGCAACAGTGACCGGCCGGTGGTGAGGTAGCTTGCCGCGGTCAGTGAAAGCAGCCCGGCCCGCATGGCGCGCCGTGAGGTCGCGGGCAGCTGCCGCAGGTAGCGCTCGACGCGATCGACGAGCAGGGCCCCTGCGGGGCCGCCGTATTCCTCAGGCAGCAGCGCGGCGCCGAACGACAGGGTCGCCCGTTCGGCCAGACGGCTCATATCAGGCGGCCGAAGCGGCGGCCGAGCTTGATGAAGAACGGGTAGGTCGCGAAGATCGCGCCCGCCGCCGCGTGCAGCGGCCAGTCCGCCTCCGCCGTATTGATACCGAAAACACCGCTGTTCCACATGAAGTCGCGGCCGTTGCGGGCGCGGAAGGGGCGCCACAGCACCCCGAGTCCGGGCACGTTGTGGTAGAGCCCGAACGATCCGCCGAAGAAAACCCCGAGGGTGGCGGCCTCGGCGATATCGCGACGGTCCGAGGGCAGCCGGCGCTCGATGAGCACTCCGGAGGCGAACAGCAGCGGCGGATCCAACAGAAAACTCACGTGGAAATCCTTTCGTTGATGTCTGGCGCCTCGCTACCGCGCAGGCCGACTTCGGCATGCCCGGTACCCAGCACCGACCAATGCCGGTCGCCGATCTCAATGTGGATGTCGGCTTGCTCGGTGTTCGTGCACACCGCCGTGCCGCCGTCGGGATCGGTATAGCCCAGGCTCACGCATCTGTCGGGGGGCTGGTCGACCCGGATGAGCACCTTGCGACCTCCCATGCGTCCCTCCAGCTGCCAGTGCTGCAGGCCGAGCGTTGTGCGCATCCGCAGCGACGGTAGAAGGCTCGCCGGCCAATCCTTTCCGTCGACGCGCAAGCGAACGAACGCGAGTGGGGCGAGCCTGCGCAGCCCTGGTTTGTGTGATACGGCGGTGACCGCCTCCAGCACGTCACCGTTGCCGAGGTCGGCGTGGATCCATCCCCAGCGTTTGGCGTTGCCGTGCCCGTAGATGTGCGCGACGGCGCCCCGCCAGCCGTCGATGCGCAAGGCGGTGTCGGCCACGGTCAGCGAACCGGTGAAGTCGGCGGTGGGCGCGATGACCACTTGGGCGCCCGGCAGCAGTTCGCGCTCCCAGGTCGCGCGGGGAAACGTCCACAGCGGGGCGGCGGTGTCCGTCCAGGACAGGTCCCAGGCGGTCGATCCGGCGCTTCCGGTGAGTTTTTGCGGAGCCACCGTCACACCGGCCGCGTCGAACCAGGCCTCGAAACGGGGCAAGCCGACCGCGGGCACGGTGGGCTCGGGGCCGAACCGCTCGGTGCGCGGTGGGCCGTCGGCGGGAAACCAGGTGACCCAGCCGTGCGCATAGGGCGCTCCCTGTATCGGGGCCACGGTCTCGCAGTGGATCCACAGTCCGGCACGTGTCCGTGGATCGGACAGGGTGGCGTACCAGACTTCCAGGCGTCCGGCCCGACCCCGCCAGCGCGGGGCGACGGCCGATCGCAGCTCGTCGTCCATTGCTCACCTCCTGTGGCCCGGTTGATCCACTATATTGGTTGAGCCAATGAACCAGTCAAGCCTGCAGCCGCCGGATCGCCAGCGGGTGGACGAACAGATCGCCGCGTCTATCGCCGACGCCATCCTCGACGGTGCGTTCCCGCCGGGCTCGACCTTGCCGCCCGAGCGGGACCTGGCCGAGCAGCTCGGTGTCAACCGCACGTCGCTGCGGCAGGGTCTGGCCCGGCTGCAGCAGATGGGTCTGATCGAGGCCCGGCACGGCAGCGGCAACGTGGTGCGAGACCCTCAGGCCCTGACGCACCCGGCGGTGGTCGAGGCGCTGGTGCGCAAGCTGGGCCCGGAGTTCCTGGTTGAGCTGCTCGAGATCCGGGCGGCCCTCGGCCCGCTGATCGGCCGGTTGGCGGCGCAACACAACACAGCCGAGGACGGCGAAACCCTGAGTGCGGCATTGGCCGCGGTCGAGGAAGCCGGTGGCGCCGCGGCGCGCCAGGCCGCCGACCTCGCCTACTTCCGGGTGCTCATCCACAGCACCCGCAACCGTGCGCTGGGGTTGCTGTACCGCTGGGTCGAGCACGCATTCGGCGGCCGCGAACACGAGCTCACGGTCGCCTACGATGACGCCGCCCCCGTGGTTTGCGACCTACGCGCGATCACCGAGGCCGTGCTGGCGCACGACGCGACGGCGGCCGCCGCGGCGGTCGAGGCGTACCTGCACGCCAGCGCGCTGCGAATGGTCGTGGCTTATCAATCACAAGCCACCGCAACGGGCCCGGCTACTCGGCGACGCGAGTCGCCGGGTGCACCGCGATGAGCCCTAACTTGCTGCGGCGCTTGCACATTGCGGCGAGCTCCGCGTAGGCCTTGGCTCCGAGCAGCTCGGTGAGTTCGTCGGCCATGCTTTCCCACACCTGCTTGGCGCCGGTATGGGCGCCCGGATCGCCGGTGCAGTACCAGTGCAGGTCGGCGCCACCGGAGCCCCAACCGCGGCGATCGTATTCGGTGACGGTGGTTTTCAGGATTTCGGTGCCGTCGGGCCGCGTCACCCACTCCTGGCTGCGCCGGATCGGCAGCTGCCAGCAGACGTCGGGTTTCATGGTCAGCGGCGCCACACCCAGCTTGAGAGCCTTGGTGTGCAGTGCACATCCGGCACCGGCGGCAAAGCCGGGCCGGTTCAAGAAGATGCAGGCGTCCTTGTGTTTGCGGGTGCGGTACTGGGCTTGGCCGTCGTGCTCGTCGAGCTCCAGGTAGCCCTTGCGGCCCAATCCCTTTTCGCGAAATTGCCAGTCGCTGTCCGTCAGCTGCTTCACGGCATCGTCGAGCCGGGCGCGGTCATCGTCGTCGGACAAGAACGCGCCGTGCGAGCAACATCCGTCGTGGGGACGATCTACCACCGTGCCGCGGCAGGCCGCCGTGCCGAACACGCACGTCCAGCGCGATAGCAGCCAGGTGAGGTCGGCCGCGATCAGATGCTCGGGGTTGTCCGGGTCGTAGAACTCCACCCACTCGCGGGCGAAGTCGAGTTCAACCTCCTGCCCTGGTTCCGGGTGCGAATTCGCCACGGCTCCCACGTTAGACGACGATTCGGCATGCATGAGCCGCTGACACCCGGGCTCGCAAGGTCGCCGACTTGCCGCGTCGAGCCGGGCCGCAACGCACGCGCGTCGGCTTCCCGCTAGGTTGTTTTCCGTGCGATTGGGCGTCCTGGACGTGGGCAGCAATACGGTCCATCTGCTGGTGGTTGATGCCCACCGTGGCGGACATCCGACCCCGATGAGTTCGACGAAGGCCACGCTGCGACTGGCGGAGGCCACCGACAGCTCGGGCAAGATCACCAAGCGCGGCGCCGAGAAGCTGATCTCCACGATCGACGAGTTCGCCAAGATCGCTGACAGCTCGGGCTGCGCCGAGCTGATGGCCTTCGCCACGTCGGCCGTGCGGGACGCCGAGAACTCGGAGGACGTGCTGGCCCGGGTGCGTAAAGAGACCGGCGTCGATTTGCGAGTGCTCCGCGGGGTCGACGAGTCGCGGCTCACCTTCCTGGCGGTGCGCCGGTGGTACGGGTGGAGCGCGGGCCGAATCATCAACTTCGACATCGGTGGCGGCTCGTTGGAAATGTCCAACGGTGTGGACGAGGAGCCCGAGGTCGCGTTGTCGCTGCCGCTGGGCGCCGCACGGCTGACCCGCGAATGGCTGTCCGACGATCCGCCCGGTCGGCGCCGAGTGGCGATGCTGCGGGATTGGCTGGACGCCGAACTCGCGGATGCCGCCGTGACGGTGCTCGACGCGGGCGGCCCCGACCTGGCGGTGGCGACATCGAAGACGTTCCGCTCGTTGGCCCGGCTCACCGGCGCGGCCCCGTCGGCGGCCGGCCCGCGGGTGAAGAGGACACTCACGGCAAACGGGCTCAGACAACTCATATCTTTCATCTCTAGGATGACGACCGCTGACCGGGCAGAACTGGAAGGGGTGAGCGCCGAGCGGGCACCGCAGATCGTGGCGGGTGCCCTGGTGGCGGAGGCGAGCATGCGAGCGCTGTCGATTGAGTCGGTGGATATCTGCCCGTGGGCATTACGGGAAGGTCTCATCTTGCGCAAACTCGACAGCGAAGCCGACGGAACTGCCCTCATGGAGACTTCCGTGCGCGATGCTGGAGGCCAGGTAGTTGATCGGGAAGAGAGCCGATCGAGAGGCGACAGGCGATGACCGGACCACACTCCGAGACCGAGAGCTCCGGCACTCGGCCCATCTCGGTGGCCGAATTATTGGCCAGGAATGGCACCATTGGCGCCCCGGCGGTCACCCGGCGGCGGCGGCGCCGGCGCGGCGACAGCGACGCGGTAACGGTCGCGGAGCTGACCGGCGAGATTCCGGTCATTCGGGACGACGACGAGACCGAACATCTCGCCGCGGAAGCGGTCGAGGCCGCCGAGTCGGCTTCCCAGCCGCTTGCACAACCGGCTGCCGACGAAGTCATCGCCGGGCAGGTCGCTGAGGAGGAGCCCAAAACCGCATACTGGTCCGAACCCGAGCCGCGCTGGCCCAAGTCACCGCCTCAGCCCAAGCGGGCGTTGGGGCCGGAACGCAGCGCTTACCCGCGGCCCCTGCGCCCGGTCGAGGCGGACGAGGACGACGGCAGCGGTCAACAATCCGGTGCCGAGGAGATGAGTCCCGACCCGCTGGACCATTACGCCGATAGCCCCGTGGACCTGATGGACTCCGAGGTCCGCGAGGCCGAAACCGCGACGGAAGATTCCGCGTACGTGCGGTCATTCCTGCAGGCTCCGGATTCTGCCCTGTCGAGCGGGCAAGGCACGGCGGACGCCGAGTCGCTGACTGCGGCGTTCCGGGCAGACGAGGAACTTGGGGAGGACCGCCTCGATGTCGGGGCTGAGCGCGTCGCCGCCTCGGCTGTCCACCGTGTGCGGCGCAGACTGCGCGCGCTGTGGCACGGCACCTTGGTGGTGTTGCAGTCGGTGCTGGCTGTCGTGTTCGGCGCGGGGTTGTTCGTGGCCTTCGACCAGTTGTGGCGCTGGAACAGCATCGTGGCTCTGGTGCTCTCGGTGCTGGTCATCCTCGGCCTGGTCGTCGGGGTTCGGGTGGTGCGCAAAACCGAGGACATCGCCAGCACGTTGATCGCGGTTGCGGTGGGGGCGCTGATCACCCTGGGGCCCTTGGCGCTGTCGTTGCAGTCGGGCTAGACGGCACCGGCAGACAGTGCGCCCAGCCATCAAAGTCGGACTTTCGACGGCTTCGGTGTACCCGTTACGGGCCGAGGCCGCGTTCGAGTATGCGGCCCGGCTCGGCTACGACGGGATCGAGCTGATGGTGTGGGCAGAGTCGGTCAGCCAGGACATCGATGCCGTCCAGAAGCTGTCTCGGCGCTATCGCGTACCGGTGCTGTCCGTGCACGCGCCCTGCCTGCTGATCTCGCAGCGGGTGTGGGGCGCCAACCCGATTCCCAAACTCGAACGTAGCGTGCGGGCCGCCGAACAACTGGGTGCGCAGACCGTCGTCGTGCACCCGCCGTTTCGTTGGCAACGGCGCTATGCCGAGGGTTTCACCGAGCAGGTCGCGGGCCTGGAAGCGGCGAGCGACGTGATTATCGCGGTGGAAAACATGTTCCCCTTCCGGGCGGACCGGTTTTTCGGGACCGGCCAGTCACGGGAACGGATGCGCAAGCGCGGCGGGGGCCCGGGTCCGGGGATTTCGGCGTTCGCGCCCTCATACGACCCGCTGGACGGCAACCACTCGCACTACACGCTCGACTTGTCGCATACCTCGACCGCGGGCACCGACTCGCTGGACATGGCGCAGCGGATGGGCGCCGGGCTTGTCCATCTGCACCTGTGCGACGGCAGCGGCCTGCCCGCCGACGAACATCTGGTACCCGGTCGCGGCACCCAACCGACCGCCGAGGTCTGCCAGCTGCTGGCCGGCGGCCAGTTCGCCGGCCACGTCATTCTGGAGGTGTCCACGTCCAGCGCGCGCAGCGCCAATGAGCGCGAAAGCATGCTCGCCGAATCGTTGCAGTTCGCCCGCGCGCACCTGCTGCGGTGATCTTCAGGAGCCCCCAGCACCATGAACGCGCTGTTCACCACCGCGATGACGCTGCGGCAGGTCGACCGCGGCGTATTCGAAGGAGAACTGAACAAGCACTGGACCATCGGGCCCAAGGTGCACGGCGGCGCGATGCTGGCGCTGTGTGCCAACGCCGCCCGCACCGCGTGCGGCGGCGAATCGGCCGGGCTCGAAACGGTCTTGGAACCAGTCGCGGTGTCGGCGAGCTTCCTGTCGGCCCCGGATCCGGGCGTCATGCGGCTGGTGACGTCGATCCGCAAGCGGGGCCGCCGGATCAGCGTCGTCGACGTCGAGCTCATGCAGGGCGAGCGCACCGCGGTGCACGCGGTCGTCAATCTGGGCGAACCGGAGCACTTCCCGCCCGGCGGCCGGGTTGCACCACTGCTGTCGGCGAACCCGGTGACCGATCTCATGGCGCCCGAACCGCCCGACGACGTCGCGCCGATCGGGCCGGGCCACCCGCTGGCCGGCCTGGTGCACCTGGGCGAGGGCTGCGATGTACGGCCGCTGCTGTCGACGATGCGGCCCAGGGATGAGGGGCACCCGCCGGTGATCCAGATGTGGGCGCGCCCGCGCGGCGTGGCCCCGGACGCGCTGTTCGCGCTGATGTGCGGGGATCTGTCGGCACCGGTGACGTTCGCCGTGGACCGCACCGGTTGGGCGCCCACCGTCCAGCTCACCGCGTTCCTGCGCAGCCTGCCTGCCGACGGCTGGCTGCGAATCATCGCAACCTGCATGGAGATCGGCCACGACTGGTTCGACGAGGATCACGTTGTCGTCGACAGCCTGGGCCGTCTCGTGGTGCAAGCGCGCCAACTCGCGATGGTCCCTGCCGCTCACTTGTAGCCGCTGTCTGCGATGCTGTCCGGCATGGCAAGAATCGCGATCATCGGTGGCGGCAGCATCGGGGAGGCACTGCTGTCGGGTCTGCTGCGTGCGGGCCGGCAGGTCAAGGACCTGGTGGTGGCCGAACGGATCCCCGAGCGCGCAAAGTACCTGGCCGACACCTATTCGGTGTTGATCACATCGGTGGCCGACGCCGTGGAGAATGCGACGTTCGTCGTGGTCGCCGTGAAACCCGCCGACGTGGACTCGGTGCTGGGGGAATTGGCGCGGGCGGCGGCTGCGGCCGACACCGACAGCGCTGAGCAGGTGTTCGTCACCGTCGCGGCAGGGATCACGATCACATTCTTCGAGTCCAAACTTCCGGCCGGAACACCGGTGGTCCGTGCGATGCCCAACGCGGCGGCATTGGTAGGAGCGGGGGTGACCGCGCTGGCCAAGGGCCGGTTTGTCACGCCGCCGCAATTGGAGGAAGTCACGGCCCTGTTCGACTCCGTCGGCGCTGTGCTGACCGTCCCGGAGGGCCACATGGACGCAGTGACCGCCCTGTCGGGTTCGGGTCCGGCATATTTCTTTCTGCTGGTGGAGGCGCTGGTGGACGCCGGTGTCGCGGCAGGTCTGAGCCGCGAGGTCGCCACCGGCCTGGCCGCCCAGACCATGGCTGGGTCGGCGGCAATGCTGCTGGAACGGATGGAATCCGAGCGGCGGACCGCCGAGGGCGATGCACTGGGGGTGCGTGTGGACGCCGCGGCGACGCAGCTGCGAGCGACGGTGACGTCACCCGGCGGCACCACCGCTGCCGCGCTACGGGAACTGGAACGAGGCGGGCTGCGGGCGGCTGTCGACGCCGCGGTTCAGGCCGCCAAAAGGCGCTCTGAGCAGCTAAGAATTACATCAGAATAATTCAAGTTTTTTGAACTGATTGCCCCTCACCAGTACCAATAACCCCACTAGTCCCGCTATTCTCCTCTTTGTATGCACGTGTGGGTGCCAGCGGAGGGGAAGCCGCTGGCATTGCGCGTGCCTGACACGATTGGGTTGCGATGACGTCTACGAACGGTCCATCCGCGCGGGATTCTGCTGGTAAGCGGGACACCGGTCCCGTCGATGGCCAGCAGGCCAAGACGCAATTTCTCACCGTCGCCGAGGTGGCGGCGTTGATGCGGGTCTCCAAGATGACGGTGTACCGGCTGGTGCATAACGGCGAGCTGCCCGCGGTACGGGTGGGGCGGTCGTTCCGGGTGCATGCCAAGGCGGTCCACGACATGCTGGAGACGTCGTACTTCGACGCGGGCTGAGCCGATCTGACCGCGCGCTGACACTGGGGCGCGGAGCGGGCAAGCGGGTGGCTTGGTGGTCGCGCGGAGACGACCGATGCCGGTTTGGTGTTCGGTGCGTCGTGCCGGGTAAGGTGTCCCGGTCCAATCTCGCAAGCAGGTCACCGGTCAGATAGCGGAGTTCATGGGTTCAGTAATCAAGAAGCGGCGCAAGCGCATGTCGAAGAAGAAGCACCGCAAGCTGCTGCGCCGCACCCGGGTGCAGCGCAGAAAACTCGGCAAGTAACTCCGTCCGCCGGCGCATGCGGCCGTAAGTGCCGCCTGCTGGTCTGGCCGTTAGGCTGTTCGGGTGGATCCGTCGAGCGGGGAAGGCGCCGGAACAGGCGACAACGCAAACAGCACCGTGCATTACCCCAAGGTTGTGCTGGTTACCGGCGCGTGCCGGTTTCTGGGCGGCTACCTGACGGCCCGGCTCGCGCAGAACCCGATGATCAAAGGGGTCATCGCGGTGGATGCGATTGCCCCCAGCAAAGACATGCTGCGCCGGATGGGGCGCGCTGACTTCGTTCGGGCCGATATTCGCAATCCCTTCATAGCCAAGGTGCTTCGCAACGGCGAAGTCGACACGGTGGTGCATGCCGCGGCGGCGTCGTATGCGCCGCGGTCCGGCGGGAGCGCGGCGTTGAAGGAAATCAATGTGATGGGCGCGATGCAATTGTTCGCGGCCTGTCAGAAGGCGCCCTCCGTGCGCCGCGTGGTGCTCAAGTCGACGTCCGAGATATACGGGTCCAGTCCGCACGATCCGGTGGTGTTCACCGAGGACAGCACCAGCCGTCGGCCCTTCCGCGGTGGGTTCGCCAAGGACAGTCTCGATATCGAGAGCTACGCACGCGGACTGGGTCGGCGCCGGCCGGATATCGCCGTGACGATTCTGCGGCTGGCCAACATGATCGGACCGGCCATGGACACCACCCTGTCGCGGTATCTGGCCGGCCCCTTCGTGCCCACCATGTTCGGCCGCGACGCGCGACTGCAGTTGCTGCACGAACAGGATGCGTTGGGCGCGCTGGAGCGCGCGGCGATGGCGGGTATGGCCGGGACGTTCAACATCGGTGCCGACGGGATCATCATGCTTTCGCAGGCGATCCGGCTGGCCGGCCGAATCCCTCTGCCGGTACCGGGTTTTGGCGTCTGGGCACTGGATTCGCTGAGGAGAGCCAATCGTTATACGGAAATCAGTCGGGATCAGTTCGAGTACTTGAGTTACGGCCGCGTCATGGATACCACCCGGATGCACTCAGAACTCGGCTACCAGCCGAAATGGACGACGGCTGAGGCGTTTGACGACTATGTCCGCGGCCGCGGCCTGACTCCCATCATCGACCCGCATCGGGTACGCTCCTTGGAAGGTCGCGCCATAGCCTTAGCACAGCGCGTGGGCAGCCGAAATCCAATTCCGTGGGTGGGGTCAGGTAGGTATCGTGGCGGGTGAAACCAGAGCGAATGTCATTCCGCTGCACACCAATCGGGGTCGGGTAGCGGCACGTCGCAGGGCCGATGAGCGGGCCGACGCGTCTCGGCAGCATCCTTCGCTCATGTCTGACCCGCGCGACAAGGCGTCGGCCGACCAGATCGCCGCCGTCGTCCGCGAGATCGACGAGCACCGGCGCGCGGCCGGGGGGACATCATCCGCCGATGCCCCGCTCAATGAGCTTGCTCAGCGGGTCGCCGGCGTTGCCGGTTTTCTCCGCCAGCGGCTGACGGGCGACTACGCCGTCGACGAATTCGGCTTCGATCCGCACTTCAACACCGCGATCGTTCGGCCGTTACTGCGGTTCTTCTTCCGGTCATGGTTCCGGGTGGAAGTCAGCGGCGTCGAGCACTTGCCGAGCGAAGGTCCCGCGTTGGTGGTCGCCAACCACGCTGGAGTGTTGCCGTTCGACGGGTTGATGTTGTCGGTGGCCGTGCACGACGAGCACCCGGCGCATCGGGACCTGCGGCTGCTGGCCGCCGACATGGTGTTCGACTTGCCCGTGGTCGGTGAAGCGGCCCGCAAGGCGGGCCACACCATGGCCTGCACGACGGACGCGCACCGGTTGCTGGCCGCCGGCGAACTCACCGCCGTGTTCCCGGAGGGCTACAAGGGATTGGGAAAGCGCTTCGAGGACCGCTACCGGTTGCAGCGGTTCGGCCGGGGCGGTTTCGTGACGGCGGCGCTCCGCACAAAGGCGCCCATCATTCCGTGCTCCATCGTGGGTTCCGAAGAGATCTATCCGATGCTGACCGACGTCAAGATGCTGGCCCGGCTGTTCGGCCTGCCTTACTTCCCGATTACGCCGCTGTTCCCGCTGGCCGGGCCCGCGGGCCTGGTGCCGCTACCGTCCAAGTGGCGCATCGCTTTCGGCGAGCCGATCTACACCAACGACTACTCCGCTTCCGACGCCGACGACCCGATGGTCACCTTCGAATTGACCGATCAGGTACGCGAGACCATCCAGCAGACGCTGTACCGGTTGCTCGCCGGCCGTCGCAACGTCTTCTTCGGCTGAGGTTTTCTGCTGGCCGTAAAAGGCCAGCGCCCCGGTGCCTTCACTGAATCAAGACACCAGGGCCGCTGTGCGCACAGGACTACTTCACCAGGGTGAACTGGCAGACATCCGTGTAGCTGTCGCGGAACAGATCTGAGCAACCCCGCAGATAGTGCATGTAGATGTCGTAGGTCTCCTGCCCCTTCAGGGCGATCGCCTCATCCTTGTGGGCCTCGAGCGCGTCCGCCCAGGCGTTGAGCGTCGGAACGTAGTTCTTGCCGATGCGGTGGTAGCGCTCGACCTTCCAGCCGGCGTTCGACGAGTAGTGGTCCACCTGCCTGATCTGGGGCAGCCGTCCGCCCGGGAAGATCTCCGTCAGGATGAATTTGATGAACCGCAGCAGGCTCATCGGCGACGTCAGGCCAAGCTGCTTGGCTTCGTCGGCATCGGGGACGGTGATCGTGTGCAGCAGCATCCGGCCGTCGTCGGGCGTCAGGCTGTAGAACTTCTTGAAGAACGTGTCGTAGCGCTCGAACCCGGCGTCGCCCGCGCCGTCGGCGAAGTGCTCGAACGCGCCGAGTGACACGATGCGGTCCACCGGCTCGTCGAATTCCTCCCAGCCCTGGATCCGCACCTCCTTGCGGCGGGGGCTGTCCATTTCCTCGAACTTCGCCACGTCGTGGGCGTACTGGTTCTCGCTCAGCGTCAGGCCGATCACGTTGACGTCATATTCTGCGACCGCGTGCCGCATGGTCGATCCCCAGCCGCAGCCGACGTCGAGCAGCGTCATGCCGGGCTCGAGGTTCAGCTTGTCCAGCGCCAGCTTGCGCTTGGCGTACTGAGCCTCTTCCAGCGTCTTGTTCGGACGGTCCAGGTCCGGGTGCTCATCGAAGTAGGCGCAGCTGTAGGTCATCGACGGGTCGAGCCAGAGCTTGAAGAACTCGTTGGATTTGTCGTAGTGGGAACGCACCGCTTGGACCGGCGGCTTCAGCTGGGCGCCACCCGTTTCACCCTGTGACGTCATTGAATCGACCCTACTTTCCGGCTGATATGGATGCAATTGCGGCCACCGTCTCGTCCGCGGCCGCTTCCTGGTGCGCGGCTTCCCCCAACATCGTGACCGTACTGGTGACCACCGGTTGCCCGTCGGCATCTGTCACTTCGCTGCGGATTTCCGCGATTACGGTGCCGTGGGACTCTAGCACCGAGTCGAGGTAGGTGTCGAAGTACAGCTTGTCGTGGGCCAGGATCGGCCGGTGGAACAGGAACTTCTGGTCGCGGTGGAAGACTCGGGCGATGTTGATCGGGATGCTGAACTTGGTGAAGATCTCCAACTGCACCCGGCGACCGCCGACGGCAAGGAACGTCAGCGGCGCCACCACGGCGGGGTATCCGGCAGCGGCGGCGTCGGCCTCGCTGTAGTGCGTTGGATGGTCGTCTTTGACCGCGACCGCGAATTCACGGATCTTCTCGCGTCCGACCTCGAAGTAGTCAGGTGCCCGGTAATGGCTGCCGATGAGGCCCTGGGCTTCCGGGGGAGTGGTCATGTTGCTGCGGTCTCCGCTCGAATCGTCGCTAGCGGCGCAGCCTATCAGCGTGCTTGGCGTCGCGACGCCAGCGCCGCCAGTGCGCCACCGGCCGCGCCCAGCGCCAGGGCCGACGGAACCCCGATGCGGGCGGCCTTGCGCGCGGTGCGAAAGTCTCGGATCTCCCAGCCGCGTTCGCGGGCCAGGGCGCGCAGCCGGGCGTCAGGGTTGATGGCGACCGCGGTGCCCACCAGCGACAGCATGGGCACGTCGTTATAGCTGTCGGAGTAGGCCGTGCAACGTTTGAGGTTGAGACCCTCGCGGATTGCCAGCGACCGCACCGCATGAGCCTTTCCGGTGCCGTGCAAGATCTCGCCGACCAGCCTGCCGGTGAATACGCCGTCGACCGACTCCGCGACCGTGCCCAGCGCGCCGGTCAGGCCGAGCCGATGCGCGATGGTCGCGGCGAGTTCGTATGGCGTGGCAGTGATCAGCCACACTTGCTGGCCCGCATCGAGGTGCATCTGCGTGAGCTCGCGGGTGCCGGGCCAGATCTTGTCGGCGATGATCTCGTCGTAGATCTCCTCGCCCAGCGTCACCAGTTCGTCGACCGATCGACCCTCGATGAAGGCGAGCGCCTTGCGCCGGCCGGCGGCGACGTCGTTGCTGTTTTCCTTGCCGAGCAGCTGAAATTTGGCCTGGGCGTAGACGAATCCGAGCACATCGCGATACGTGAAGTAGTTGCGGGCGGCCAGCCCACGGCCGAAATGCACCGCCGACGAGCCCTGCACCAGCGTGTTGTCCACGTCGAAGAATGCGGCCGCGGTCAAGTCGATCGGCGGCTGCGGGCCACCCTCCCCGGGGGGCGCTTCCTGCATGCCCTCGAGGGCGCGGACGGCGCTGGCGTCAGCGGCGAGCGACTCCAGGTCAACGCGACTGACGTCCGCGTTGTCCGGGTCAGAGGAAGCCATCGCCAAACCTCCTAGATCGCTGTGCTGCGCGCGGTGCCCGGTAGGCGACCCGTATCCAACCCTATCCGGCAGATGTTGTGCGCAGGTTTACCCGCCTGGCCTGGTTGGGCTTCCGAAGCCGACGGTGAGTTGCGGGCTTCAGCGGGGCCCTCGGGTCATGACCAGATGGCCAGATTCGTCGACATCGCCCGGGTGCGGTCGCGCCGGCGCTTTCCCACGGAGCCGGCGTCTCGCGCGTCATGGCCTCGTCGCGCGCCCGGCGCCAATGCGCATCGGCACGGGCCGTGCCCCGTCGAGGTCGTATGCAACCGGGATACGCGGGAATCGATTTCGCGAGCACTCCACCTCGCCGGCCCCGCGGCGCCACGACTCCCACGCAGACCCGTAAGCATCCCGGGAGCCGCCGCGCCAGCCGCCCGGCACGGCGGCGACCGGTCGTCGAGACCGGCCGGCCGGGTTCGCAGGTCGTTGCCGCACCGCCCAACGCGTGGGCGACCCCCTGCATCGCCATCGGGTCTACGCATAACTCGTCGTCAGCGGCCACAGCGGCCACCTGACGACTACCGTGCGGTGCCACAATTCTTTGCATGAGCACACCCCGGCCGCAGGTGGAGCTGCTGACCCGCGACGGCTGCAGCGTCTGCGTGCGGATACGCGCCCGGCTCGCCGAACTGGCAGCTGAACTGGGCTTCGACCTGTCCACGACCGACGTCGACGTCGCCGCGTCGGCCGGCAACCCGGGGCTGCGGGCCGAGTTCGGTGACCGGTTGCCGGTGATCCTGCTCGACGGCCGCGAACACAGCTACTGGGAGATCGACGAGTCCCGGCTGCGTGCGGATCTCGCCCGCTAGCAAGGGGGAACGGAGCTGATGGCCGGGCAATTATTTGGTAGCCCACCTCAGAACCGACTACCGTGGATGTCAAATTCACTGACTGACCGAGCAAGGGAGCTGGCCAGGTGATGCTGCTGTGAGCGTCCTGCTTTTCGGGGTTTCGCACCGCAGTGCGCCAGTCTCCGTCCTTGAACAACTCACCATCGACGAATCCGATCAGGGCAAGATCGTCGACCGGGTGTTGCAGTCACCGCTGGTGACCGAGGCGATGGTGCTGTCGACCTGCAACCGGGTCGAGGTCTACGCGGTGGTGGACGCGTTCCACGGCGGGTTGGCGGTGATCGGGCAGGTGCTGTCGGAGCACTCCGGGATGTCGATGGGCGACCTGACCAAACACGCCTACGTCCGGTACAGCGAGGCCGCCGTCGAGCACCTGTTCGCGGTGGCCAGCGGTCTGGATTCGGCGGTGGTCGGCGAGCAGCAGGTGCTGGGTCAGGTGCGTCGCGCGTATGCGGCCGCGGAGACCAATCGCACCGTCGGCCGGGTGCTGCACGAGCTGGCCCAGCGGGCGCTTTCGGTGGGAAAGCGGGTGCACTCCGAAACCGCCATCGACGCCGCCGGCGCCTCGGTGGTCTCGGTCGCCCTCGATATGGCCGAAGGCCGGCTGGGGGGGCTGTCCGGCAAGACCGCCGTGCTGGTGGGGGCCGGAGCGATGGGCGCGCTTTCGGCCGCACACCTGGCTCGTTCCGGCGTCGGACACGTCTACGTACTCAACCGATCGTTGTCGCGGGCGCAGCGATTGGTCCGCAAGATCCGCGACTCGGGGGTGCGGGCCGACGCGCTGGCACTGGACCGCTTGGCCGACGCACTAGTGGACGCCGACGTCGTGGTCAGCTGCACGGGGGCGGTGAGCCCGGTGGTTTCGCTGGCCGACGTGCACCTCGCGCTGGCCACCACGCGCCGCGGCGAGTTGACCCGCCCACTGGTGATCTGCGACCTGGGCATGCCGCGCGACGTCGATCCCGCAGCGGCCGGGCTGCCCGGCGTCTGGGTCGTCGATGTGGACCGGGTGCAGCACGAGCCGTCGGCCCATGCCGCGGCCTGCGATGTCGACGCTGCCCGCAACATTGTGGCGACCGAGGTCGCGGCCTATCTGGCGGGGCAGCGGATGGCCGAGGTGACTCCAACGGTCACCGCGCTGCGCCAGCGCGCGGCCGATGTGGTCGAAGCCGAGCTACTGCGCTTGGACAACCGGCTGCCCGGGCTGCAAAGCGCCCATCGCGAGGAGGTGGCCCGCACCGTGCGGCGGGTGGTGGACAAGCTGCTGCATGCGCCCACCGTGCGGATCAAACAGCTCGCCAGCGCGCCCGGTGGTGACAGCTATGCCGAGGCGTTGCGCGAGCTCTTCGAACTTGACCAGACCGCCGTCGATGCTGTGGCCGCAGGTGAATTACCAGTGGTGTCAACCGTATTCGATGCGGATGCCCGCGCGCATGGTACGGCTGGCTCGCCGGGTGGCGCAGCACCGTCCGCCGAGTAACCGATTGGCGAACGTGATCCGGATAGGTACCCGGGGCAGTCTGTTGGCCACCACCCAGGCCGGCGTCGTCAGGGACGCCCTGATCGCCAACGGACATGCTGCGGAGCTGGTGACCGTCACCACGGTCGGTGACCGCTCTTCGGCGCCCATCGAAAATTTGGGTGTGGGCGTCTTCACCACGGCGTTGCGTGAGGCCATCGACGAGGGCCGGGTCGACGCCGCGGTGCACTCCCACAAGGATTTGCCGACCGCCGACGACCCGAGGTTCACCGTGGCGGCGATACCTCTGCGCAACGACCCCCGCGACGCCGTGGTGGCCCGCGACGGGCGGGTGCTCGCGGAGTTGCCGCCCGGCTCGCTGGTGGGCACCTCCTCCCCACGCAGGGCCGCGCAGCTTAGAGCATTGGGTCTCGGTTTGGAAATCCGCCCCCTACGAGGCAACCTAGATACCAGGTTGAACAGGGTAAGCAGTGGTGATCTTGACGCGATCGTGGTGGCCCGGGCCGGTCTGGCCCGGCTGGGCCGCCTCGACGACGTCACCGAGACGCTGGAGCCGGTGCAGATGTTGCCAGCACCGGCTCAAGGCGCGCTCGCCGTCGAATGCCGCGCCGGCAACAACCGGTTGGCGGCGGTGCTGGCGGAGTTGGACGACGCCGACACCCGCGCGTCGGTCACCGCGGAGCGAGCCCTGTTGGCCGAATTGGAGGCCGGTTGCTCAGCACCGGTGGGCGCGATCGCCGAAGTGGTCGAGTCCATCGATGAGGACGGCCGCGTCTTCGAAGAGCTGTCGCTGCGCGGATGCGTGGCGGCGCTGGACGGGTCCGACGTGATCCGCGCGTCCGGCATCGGCACCTCCGGTGGGGCCCGAGAGCTTGGCCTCTCGGTCGCCGCGGAGCTGTTCGAGCTTGGTGCGCGAGAGCTTATGCGCGGAGCGCGGGAAGACCCGGCGCGAGGAAATTAAATGGAAGTGAGTTGGGAGCGACAATGACTCGCCAATCGACCATGCGAGGGCGCAAGCCGAAACCCGGCCGCATCACGTACGTGGGCTCCGGTCCGGGTGATCCGGGACTGCTGACCACCCGGGCCGCCACGGTGCTGGCGAACGCCGCCCTGGTATTTACCGACCCCGACGTACCGGAGCCGGTGCTGGCGCTGATCGGCAAAGAGCTGCCGCCGGTTTCCGGCCCGGCGCCGGCCGAGCCGGCTGCCGGGAGCGGCGACACCGCCGGCGGCGAAGCGGACCAACCCGCGGTGATGTCCGGGGGCCCCGAAATCCGCCCCGCGCTGGGCGAACCCGCCGAAGTCGCCAAGACGCTGACCGCCGAAGCGCGCACGGGCGCCGACGTGGTGCGGCTGGTGGCCGGTGACCCGCTCACCGTGGATGCGGTCATCATCGAGGTGAACGCCGTCGCCCGGAGCCACCTGCAGCTCGAGATCGTGCCCGGCCTGGCTCCCAGCAGTGCCGTCCCAACGTACGCAGGGCTGCCGCTGGGCTCATCGCACACGGTTGCCGACGTGCGCGGCGACGTGGACTTCGACGCGCTGGCCGCGGCGCCGGGCCCGCTGCTCCTGCAGGCCACCGCGTCGCATTTGGCCGATGCTGCGCGCACCCTGATCGAGCACGAGCTGGCTGAGAACACGCCGTGTGTGGTGACCGCGCACGGCACCACCTGCCAGCAGCGGTCGGTCGAAACCACGTTGGCCGGGTTGACCGACTCGGCGGTGCTGGGCGCGACCGATCCGGCGGGTCCGTTGACCGGGCAGCTGGTCGTGACCATCGGCAAGACGGTGGCCAGCCGGGCCAAGCTGAACTGGTGGGAGAGCCGCGCACTCTACGGCTGGACCGTGCTGGTGCCCCGCACCAAGGATCAGGCCGGGGAGATGAGCGAGCGGCTGACGTCCTATGGTGCGTTGCCGGTCGAGGTACCCACCATCGCCGTCGAGCCGCCGCGCAGTCCCGCCCAGATGGAGCGGGCCGTCAAGGGCTTGGTCGACGGCCGGTTCCAGTGGGTGGTGTTCACCTCCACCAACGCGGTGCGTGCGGTGTGGGAGAAGTTCGGCGAGTTCGGTCTGGACGCCCGCGCGTTCTCCGGGGTGAAGATCGCCTGCGTCGGCGAGTCGACAGCCGACCGGGTCCGCGCGTTCGGTATCAGCCCCGAGTTGGTGCCGGCCGGCGAACAGTCCTCGCTGGGTCTGCTCGACGACTTCCCGCCCTACGACAGCGTTTTCGACCCGGTCAACCGTGTCTTGTTGCCGCGCGCCGACATCGCAACCGAGACGCTGGCCGAGGGACTGCGCGAACGTGGCTGGGAGATCGAGGATGTCACCGCCTACCGGACCGTGCGGGCCGCCCCGCCGCCGGCGGAAACGCGGGAGATGATCAAGACCGGCGGCTTCGACGCGGTGTGCTTCACCTCCAGCTCCACGGTGCGAAACCTGGTCGGCATCGCCGGCAAGCCGCACGCCCGGACCATCATCGCCTGTATCGGTCCCAAGACGGCCGAGACCGCCGCGGAGTTCGGGCTGCGGGTGGATGTGCAGCCCGAAACCGCCGCGGTCGGTCCGCTGGTCGACGCCTTGGCCGAACACGCCGCGCGGTTGCGCGCCGAAGGCGCACTGCCGCCGCCCCGCAAGAAGAGCCGCAGGCGCTAGTGGTGATCGCAAGCGCCGCGCGGTGCGCGCGGCGGGTCGCCACCCAATGAGCATGGGTGCCTACCCGCGGCAGCGCCTGCGCCGGCTCCGCTCCACCCCCGCGTTGCGCCGCCTGGTGGCGCAGACGTCCTTGGAGCCAAGGCATTTGGTGCTGCCGATGTTCGTCGCCGATGGTATCGAGAAACCGCAGCCGATCGCGTCGATGCCGGGTGTTGTGCAACACACCCGGGATTCGCTGCGCAGCGCCGCGGCCGACGCCGTCGCCGCCGGGGTGGGCGGGCTGATGCTGTTCGGGGTGCCCCGCGACCAAGACAAGGACGCGACGGGTTCGGCCGGTACCGACCCCGACGGCATCCTCAACGTCGCCCTGCGTGACCTGTCCAAGGACCTCGGTGATGCCACCGTGTTGATGGCCGACACCTGCCTGGACGAGTTCACCGACCACGGGCATTGTGGCGTGCTCGACGACCGGGGCCGGGTCGATAACGACGCGACCGTGGTCCGGTACGTGAAATTGGCTGTGGCGCAAGCGGAATCAGGCGCTCAGGTGGTCGGGCCGAGCGGGATGATGGACGGTCAGGTGGGCGCCATCCGCGACGGCTTGGACGCCGCCGGGTACACCGACGTGGCGATCCTGGCCTACGCCGCGAAATTCGCCTCGGCGTTCTACGGCCCGTTCCGCGACGCGGTGAGTTCCAGCCTTTCCGGAGACCGGCGGACCTACCAGCAGGAAGCGGGCAATTCTCGGGAGGCGCTGCGCGAGATCCAGCTGGATCTGGACGAAGGCGCGGACATCGTGATGATCAAGCCCGCGATGAGCTACCTCGATGTGGTCGCGGCCGCGGCCGACATCTCGCCGGTGCCGGTGGCGGCCTACCAAGTTTCGGGGGAGTACTCGATGATTTGCGCCGCCGCTGCGAACAACTGGATCGACGGACGCGCCGCGGCGCTGGAGTCATTGACGAGCATCCGGCGCGCCGGAGCCGATATCGTGCTCACCTATTGGGCCGCAGACGCGGCGGGTTGGCTTTCGTGAGATGAGGCTTGCAATGACATCGTCAGCGAGGGACACCGACCCGAAGCCGTTGTTCTACGAGCCGGGTGCCAGCTGGTACTGGGTGCTGGCGGGCCCGCTCGCCGCGGTGTCGATGATTCTGATCGAGGTGTGGAGCGGTGCCGGGGTCACATTGCTGGTTCCGGCGATTTTTCTGGTGATGGTGTCGGGGTTCGTGGGATTACAGGTCAAGGCGGCGCGCATCCACGTCTCGGTCGAGCTGACCGAAGACACCCTGCGTCAGGGCACCGAAACCATCTTGGTACGCGAAATCCTCAAGGTTTATCCAGAGCCCGACAACCACGAGGCGTCCGGGAAGGAGCTGGAGAGGTGGCAGTCGGCGCGGGCGCTCGGTGAATTGGTCGGGGTACCGCGCGGCCGGATAGGAATCGGTCTCAAGCTCACCGAGGGCCGCACCGCGCAGGCCTGGGCGCGTCGTCATCGTCAGCTTCGGGCGGCGCTGACCCCACTGGTCCAAGAGCGGGTGGAGCCGGCCCGGCCCGATGCCACCGAGGTGGATCGTGACGGCGACGACTGGTCGTCGCTGTGACGATAGCCGGATACCGGGCCTCGAGGGCGGCAGTCGAACTCGGCCTGGCCTGCGCCGCGCTGGTGGGCGCGGGGGTGAGCTGGTCGGGGTCGCACCACCCGGTGGGCGTCGCTCCCGTCGCGGACGGGCAGCCGTCCACCACGTCATTGGTGTATGACCCGCAGCTACTGCTGCTTACGCTGGTGCTGTTGATCGCCGCCGGGGTGCTGGCGGTGGTCGGGACTGCCAGGTTGCGGCGCCCCAGGCCGCTCTAGGCCGTCTTCCTGACCAGCGGCAGAACCATCCGACGGCGGCTGGCGATGTCGTCGGCCAGCTTGCCCAGCGCCTCGTGCACCGAGAGCATGACCGGGAACCCGCCCTCGTCGCCGGGGAGGTCCCCGAGCGCCGGGCTGGGCACCAGCGTCCACTCCACCCCGGCGGCGCCGCATTCGGTGTCGAATGTGTGCAGCAGCGAGATGGCGGGCGAAGCAAAACGGCTCACGTCGCTCATGTCGAGCACCACAGGGCTTCCCCCGAGAGCGAAACGCCGAATGTGCTCGCTGACCCCGTCGACGTTGGTGGCATCGATTTCGCCGCGAATGGTCACCACCGTCGCCAGATGATGGCGGCGGGCCCGAATCTGCGCGCCACCGCATTCGAAGGTCCAGTTTCCCCGTCGAGTCGCAACGTCTGCGGTAGCCATCGGCAACCTCATTTCCCGCGGGAAGACCGAGTCAACCCCGGCCGAGCGTGTCTATAACCATTGCCCGTGAAGTTAAGGAGACTGACAGTTACGTCTAACGCTTTGTTAAGAAGCGTGCCTCGTGGCGCTCTTCGGCGATGCGGCCAAACGTTATCGGTGGGTTCGACGGCCGGGCCACGCCCTCCCGCCCTTGCGGCGTCCGCGCTGTTAGGCTGCCGGTTGCATGGCGGGGGATTGTCATATCGCGATTTCCCGGTCGGCCGAGGCAGAGGCGAACGAAACAGCGGAGTCCAGACGGAAAGAAAGCTGTGCGCACCGGAGAGATCAAGGGAGAGATCAAGGCCCTGACGGGACTGCGCATAGTGGCCGCACTATGGGTGGTGCTCTTTCACTTCCGCCCGATGCTGGCCGATGCGTCGCCCGATTTCCGCGATGCGCTCGCGCCGGTGCTCAACTGCGGCGCCCAAGGCGTCGACTTGTTCTTCATCCTCAGCGGTTTCGTGCTGACCTGGAACTACCTCGAACGTTTGGGCCGGGCTTGGTCGACCCGTGCCGCCCTACACTTCCTGTGGCTGCGGCTGGCCAGGGTGTGGCCCGTGTACCTGGTCACATTGCACCTGGCGGCCCTGTGGGTGATTTTCACCCTGCACGTCGGTCATGTGCCGTCGCCCGACGCCGGTCAGCTGACCGCGATTAGCTATGTGCGCCAGATCCTGCTGGTGCAGCTGTGGTTTGTGCCGTTCTTCGATGGCTCCAGTTGGGACGGGCCGGCCTGGTCGATCAGTGCCGAGTGGCTGGCCTACCTGCTCTTCGGTCTGCTCGCTCTGGTGATCTACCGGATGCGGCATGCCACGCGGGCGCGGGGCCTGATGCTGCTGGCGTTTGCGGCGTCGTTGCCGCCGGTGGTGCTGCTGCTGGCCAGCGGCCATTTTTACACTCCGTGGAGCTGGCTGCCACGAATCGTGACGCAGTTCGTCGCGGGTGCGCTGGCGTGCGCCGCCGTGCGCAGGTTGCGGCTGACCGATCGCGCTCGCCGTGTCGGCGGGTACGTCTCGCTGGCACTGCTGGCGGCCACGGTGGGGGTTCTCTACTTGTTTCACGCGCACCCGATATCCGGAGTGGTGGAGAACGACAGCGGCGGGGTGGTCGACGTGCTGTTCGTGCCGTTGGTGATCACGCTGGCGATCGGCGTGGGTAGCCTGCCCCGGTTGCTGTCGACGCGGGTGATGGTTTACGGCGGGCAAATCTCGTTCTGCCTCTACATGGTTCACGAATTGGTGCACACGGCGTGGGCATGGGCCGTGATTCAGTTCAACCTGACTCCGTGGGAGCAGGACAATCCGTGGAAGTGGAACGTCATCGGCCTGCTGGCGATCGCCGCGGTTCTCTCGGCCCTGATGTATCGCTTCGTCGAAGAGCCCGCGCGGCGTTGGATGCGCAGGATGGTTGATGTCAGAGCCGTGACCGGCGAGTCGGTCGGCGCCAAGCTGCACCAGGTCGACCGTCCGCTGGAAGCGGTTTCGGCCCGAGCGGTGTGACGGTTGGCTTCGCGGCCGGCCGACCCGACTCAGCGTGGAGGCCCCGTCGGGACGACGCGGTGTACGACAATGTGTTTCACAGTGGAGGTGGTAGTGAGTCGTCTGACCGCGTTCGTCGTCAGGTTCGCTCTGCTATTCGGCGTGATTGTTGCGTATCTGGCGCACCCGGCGCCGCGACGGGCCTACGACATACTCACGCTGGATTTCCGGCTGAGCCACGTCGCGGTGGTTGGCGATTCGTATACCACCGGCACCGACGAGGGCGGGCGGGGCCCGAGGTCGTGGACCGCCCGCGCCTGGCAGGCCCTGGCCCAGCAAGGCGAGCGCATTGCCCCGGATGTGGCCGCCGAGGGCAGGGCCGGCTACGGCATGCCCGGCGACCACGACAGCATCTTCGAGGATCTGACCGCACACGCGGTCAAGTCCGACGACGCGCTGGTGGTGTTCTATGGCTCTCGCAACGACCAGGGCATCGACCTCGGGACGCTGGCCGCAAAGGCCCACGACACCTTCGATCTGGCGCACCAGCTGGCGCCGGGGGCGCGGCTGCTGGTGATCGGGCCGCCGTGGCCGACCGCCGATGTGCCGTTGAACATGCTGCAGATTCGCGACATCCTCGGCTCCGCGGCCGGAGCCGCGGGAGCGACGTTCGTCGACCCGATCGCCGAACGCTGGTTCGTCGGCAGGCCCGACCTCATCGGCGCAGACGGGGTGCACCCGAATGATGCAGGGCATCAGTACATGGCGGACAAGATCGCGCCGCTGATCCGTACGCAGCTGGTGACGTGAACGGCACGGCGCCCCGCAAAACATCAGCAAAAGTGCGTAGAACTCCACGGCCGCCACGCCGATTTACCAACCCCCGACGTGCTGGACGGCTCAGTCGTCCGCGTGCCGCTCGTAATCCCATCGTTCGAGCCGAGCTTGCAGATTGACCAAGCCGAGTCCGGCGACCGGCGCAGCCACCGCAACGCAAACCAGCAGCAGCGAAGTCATCCCTACCTCCAAAAACCCTTCACCGTTATGACGTTCGTCCGTGAGTCGAAGTTCATTACCGCTCAGCCAGCTGCCAGGGCGCGGTCCGCGAGCGCACCCATGACGGGCGCCAGCAGCTGCGCATACTCGGTCGTCACGTGGTTGTCGTCGCGGAACACCAGGGTGTTGCCGACGATGACCGGACAGCGGTCCGGGGCGCAGAACAGGTCGGTCAGGTCGGCGTAGTGGCCGCCGCTGCCGGTAGTCGCGGCCCGTTCGGCGGCGATCCCGTCGCCGTTGACCGCGACGGATCGCGCCGGGGCACAGGCGCCTGCGTCGTCGAGGTGGGCGGACACGCACGCGGGGACCGTGGAATGGGGATCGGAGGAGGGCCCCAGGACCAGGACGGTCGCGCCGGTGCTGCGCAACTGTGCCACGGTGCGGCTCAAGGTGTCGATCCACGCCGGGTCGTAGGACACAAAGCCGAAATCGGCGGCGTAGCGCCGGCTCATGCTCACCACAACCAGACGCGGGTGTTCGGCCGCCATGCGGGCCAGGATCTGGCCGCGCCACTGTTCGCACTCGGTGTACTCGCGGCCCAGGTAGGGGCTGCGGATGTGCAGGTCCTGCAGCGGGCAGGTCACCTTGGCCAGTGTCTCCAGCCGCCAGTGCCGCTGCTCGGCGAGACGCTGGAACGCCGGGTTCCACATGGCCGCGTGCGAGTCCCCGATCAGGGCCACGGTCGTCGGGGAGGCGAGATCGCCCGTCGCGCATTCGCTTTGTCCGACGTCGCGCCAGGACCGCACACAGCCGTTGACGAACACGGCGGCCTTGTCGGCGGACGCCTCGGCAAGCGGCGGGTCCAGGTTCGACGGGACAGCGCGCTCCCCGGCCGCCGCCGCGACCGCGTCTCGTGCCTGCGCGAAGGTCTGCCGAACCGCCGCCTCCTGCGGACTCACGGCGGGGGCGGTGGCGGGGGGTGCCGCAACGATGTTGGCCCTGGGGGCGGCCACCCCATGACCCACCGGCACCGGTATCAGGGTCAGCAGCAATACGCATGCGCAGGCTGCGGCCGCGCTGGCGGCGCCGGCCACGGCCAGGCTGGTTTTCGCCGATTGGCGCAACGCGGCGGCGAACCGGCCGGGATCTTCGACCAGATGCAACGTGAGCACCGCGAGCCCGGCGGAGACGGCCGTCGCGGCCAGTCTGGCCGGCAGGGCCGCGGGCTCACCGAACAGCGCGGGCATCAGCAGCAGCACCGGCCAGTGCCACAGGTACCACGAGTACGAAATCCGGCCGATGCCGCGCATCTCCGGACGGCACAGCAGGCGTCCGGGCCCGAGGCTGCCGGTGACGCGACCGCTCCCGATGACGAGCGAGGTGCCCAGCACCGGCAGCAGCGCCGCGGTTCCGGGGTATGGGATGCCGGCGTTCAGTTGGGTACAGGTCAGCAGGATCAAGGCCAGACCGCCCCAACCGGCGATCGACGCGGACAGCAGCGACAGCCGTCGCCACTGTTGGATCGACAGCGCCAGCAGACCACCGGCGGCCAGTTCCCATGCCCGGGTGGGCAGCGAGAAGAACGCCCAGGGCGGCGAGGTTCGGGTCCACAGCGCCGCCGCCGTCAACGACGCCACCCCTACCAGCGCCAGCACGAGCGCATACGGTGCGGCCCGTGTCGCATCGTCGCGGTTGGTGCGCCGGACCAGCCACGCCGTGCCGATGATCAGCACCGGCCACACCAGATAGAACTGCTCCTCGACACCCAGCGACCAGTAGTGCTGGAACGGCGATGGCACGTTCGGCGTCAGGTAGTCGGTGCCGCGCATCGCGAACCGGTAGTTGCCGACATACAGCGCGCTGGCGATGCCGTCGAGGAAGACGGTGCGCGCCTGCAGCGGCGGCAACGCGATGGCGGCACCGATCGCGGTGATGACCCCGACCGCGGCCGCGGCCGGCAGCAGGCGACGCGCACGCGCGCCGTAAAAGCCGGCGAGCCGAACGGTATTGGTGGCGGTCACTTCGCGAAAGAGCAGACCGGTGATCAGGTAGCCCGAGATGACGAAGAAGACGTCGACACCGATATAGCCGCCGGTGAACCCCGGTATGCCCGCGTGGTAGAGCACGACCGCGATCACCGCGACAGCGCGCAGACCCTCGATGTCCGGGCGGAATCCGGCCCGCTGCACCTGCCGCCGCGCCCGATGCGGGCTGCGGGCGACTGGTTCCTGCCGGACTGTCATCTGCGTGGGCTAGGAAGCCATCCAGGCCAGCTCACCAGGCAGCTGCGTGCGCCAGTAACCCACGTCGTGCCCGCCCAAGGAGAAGCTGCCTGCCGGCGGAGTCTTCAGTTGGCTGACGAATTGTTTGGTGGCCAAGCAGAAGCGGTCGAAGGTGCCGCAGTCGACGCGCAGCGGAATCGAATTCAGCGCCGGCACGCCCAATACGCTGTTCTGGGCCCAGTCGTCGTAGCTGTCGAACGCCCCCGGAGTGCTGCTGGTGAACGACGTGAACAGGGCCGGGCTCACCGCGCAGATTCCCGCGGTGCGCTGCGGGCCCAGTTTGGCGCCCAGGTGCAGCGCCCCGTAGCCGCCCATCGACCACCCCAAGAAGCCCACCCGGGAGGTGTCGAAACCCATCGTGGACAGCATCGGCAGCAGTTCGTCGAGCACCATCGCACCGGAGTCCACGCCGGAAGCCCTTTTGTGCCAGTAGGTGTTGCCGCCGTCGACGCCCACCACCGCGAACGGCGGTCTGCCCTCGTTGACCAGCCGGGCCAGCCCCCCCGGGACGCCCATGTCCAGCATCTGGTTGGCGTCGCCGTCCACGCCGTGCAATGCGATCACGGGACGCAGCATCCCCGTCTGGCCGGGAGGCATCGCGATCACATAGTTGGTCTTGATGCCGCCGCGGGCTTCCGACACGAACGAGCCGGTGATTTTGGTCGGCAGGGTGGTGCCCGCGGTCGGGGGCTCGAACTTGGCGGG
This sequence comes from uncultured Mycobacterium sp., assembly GCA_964397935.1. Taxonomy (GTDB): domain Bacteria; phylum Actinomycetota; class Actinomycetes; order Mycobacteriales; family Mycobacteriaceae; genus Mycobacterium. The sequence goes on along the minus strand of CAYNLB010000035.1, from coordinate 237 downwards.
GCCTTGCGGCGCCGGCGCCGCTTGTGGCCTGATCGGATCCAGCAGGCCGCTCAGGGCGAACACGCCGGCGGCTCCCAGGCCGGCACCGGCGCCCATCCGCAGCACCGCCCGGCGTGTGAGGTCAGGCATGATCGCAATGATGCCGCGCCGACCGGTCGTTATCGGTCGAGCCACGCCGTATTGGAAGCATTGTGTGACCTCGTGTGATCTGGCGGTCACGCGGCGGTTACATCCGGC
>CAYNLB010000034.1:37008-38365 GCA_964397935.1 uncultured Mycobacterium sp. | reverse complement strand
TAGACACCCAACAGCCGCGTGCTCGCCCACAGCGCGAGCACGGCGACCACCAGGGCCGCCGGCACGGTGCATAACCCGAGGCGGGTGTATTCGCCGACCCCGGCCTCGACGTCGTGCCGGCGTAGCACGCGGCGCCACAACAGATTCGACAGTGAGCCGACGTAGGTCAGGTTGGGTCCGATGTTGACCCCCACTAGGACCGCCAGGACGGCTACCGGCCCGCTGGGCGCGACCAGTGGCAGCAGCACCAGCGTGGCAGGCAGGTTGTTGACGACGTTGGCCAGCATGGCGGCCACCGCGGCAATGGCGAGCAATGCGGGCAGCTCCGAACCAGACGGCAGCACCTTCGACATCGCGGTGTCCATTCCATTCAGCGTGACCGCCTGCACCACCACGCCCAGCGCCAGCACGAACACCAGAAACGACGGGCTCGCGGAGCGCCCGATTTCCACCACGGAGGTGTGCCCACGGCTGAGGCTGCGCACCGCCAAAACCGAAGCGCCGGCCAGCGCCACCCAGGCGGGCGCCACGCCGACCGATTGAGCGAACGCGAATCCGGTCAGCGTCAGTGCCACCACCACCAAGACGAAAACTGGTGGCCGCGGCGCCGGCCCGCGTTGTTCGGGGTCGGGCACCACCCGGAGATCCCCGGCGAAAAACCAGCGGAAAATCACGTACATCACGGCCACCGTAGCCAGCCACGGCAACGCCATCACCAGGGTGAACTTGGTGAATGGGATGTTCGCGGTGTGAAAGGCCAGCAAGTTGGTCAGGTTCGATACCGGAAGCAGTAGCGAGGCCCCGTTAGCCAAGTGGGCCGTGGCATAGGCGTATGGCCGTACCGGGGTGCGCAGCCGGCGCACGGCGGCCAGCACCACCGGCGTCAGCAACACCACCGCGGCGTCCAGGCTCAGCACAGCGGTGATGAGGGCGGAGATGACGAACACCCGCCGCAGCAGCCCATGCGAGCCGGTTCGCACTCGTGCGATGACCGCTCCCGCGGCCTCGAACAGGCCCTCGTCGTCGCACAGCTTGGCCAGCACCAGCACCGCACCCAAAAAGGCGACCACACCCGACAGGTCGACAACCTGCGCGGCCGCCTGATGCACCGAGATCGCGCCGACCGCGATCAGGATGACGGCTGCCGGGACCGCCGCCAGTGCCTCCGGCCAGCCGCGTGGGCGCGCGACCGCGAACCCGAGGACGACGGCAAGCAGCAGCAGCGCAAGGGCCAATGTCATGGTCTTTTCGCGGTCGACCCGCTCCTCACATCCAGGGGTCCTCGCGGCGCCACACCGTCGGCAGGTGCAGCGCGACACCGTCCTGCGCGGCCAGCTCGTCGAGAATGCGGATGGAC
>CAYNLB010000034.1:0-36908 GCA_964397935.1 uncultured Mycobacterium sp. | reverse complement strand
CCGGGGAACCGGTCGGGTGGGCAGTGCTGGGACTCCACGAGGGTGACGTCGTAGGGGCCCAACTGGATTGGTTCGCCACCGACCGCGACGACCAGCCGGTTTTCCGGCAGCCCGTATCCACGTCCGACGTTGGCCGCGGACTCGCCGCCGACCAGCTGAGCGCCGGTGCGGTCGGCGACCAGTGCGGAGTCCAGCGCGTGGTCGATGTGAGTGTGCACCGGTATGACGGCCGCCAGCCGAGACACCTTGGCCCGGGCCAGGCAGCCGTCGACACGCGCCGGTGATGGCGACACCTGGCCGGCCGCGACCCGCGCCAGGCCGGGGCGCGAGAAGTAGCCGTCGGTCATCAGCGCGGATGACCCGTCGTCGACGAGCAGCGTCGCCACACCCATCCATGTCACCGACAGCGCGTCGGGCCCGGCGGCGGGCACGTCGAACCGATCCGCATAGAGCGCGAGATCGGGGCGACCGAGCTTCAGCCGCATCAGCAGAACGCCCTGATATCGGCCCCGGCCGCCTGGAGGTGATCGCGGACGGCGGCCGCAATCTGCACCGCGCCTGGCGAATCACCGTGCACGCAAACCGATTCCACGCTGACACCAATCTGGCTGCCGTCGATCGCGGTGACCTGCCCCGAACTCACCATGGCTGCCACGCGATCGGCGAACGCCTCGGCGACCGTGCGCAAACCGAGGCGGGATGCTTCCTCGAAAAACGCCGAGCCCGCCAAGCCCAGCACCGGCAGCGTGGCATCCACCACGCGCACCGCCTCGGCGACCGCGGCGGCCTGTTCGCGGTGGGTAGCGATCGCGTTGTACGGGGCACCGTGGGGTTTGACGTAAGACACCGCCGAACCGGATGCTGCTGCGATCGCCTGTAATCCGCCGATCTGATACACCACATCGGCAAGGAGTTCTTCGGCGGCGATGTCGATGAAGCGCCTGCCGAACCCGGCCAGGTCGCGGTAGCTCACCTGCGCTCCGATGCGCACACCACGCTGGGCTGCTGCCCGGCATACCTGTACCGGGCCGGCGGGATCTCCCGCGTGGAAACCGCACGCCACGTTGGCGTTGGTGACGATTCCGAGCATGGCGTCGTCGTCACCCAGGCGCCAGACGCCGAAGCCTTCGCCCAGGTCGGCGTTGAGGTCGATACCGGCCACCCAACCAGTTTATTGGGGAATCTTCGTGACGATCTGGTCGAGGAGGTGGTTGACCGCCGAGGCGGTGTCTTTGTTGAGTAGGCAGACCCGCGCTTCGGCGACCATGGTGTCGGCGACCGCCATCGCGTGTGAGCACCCCCAACGGGGATCTTCTTCTTGACGCATTGACAATTCGATGCGCGAGCCGTCGCCGCGCAAATCTTGGGTGTCGAAGTGACTGTGGTTGCCGTTTGATGAGTGAAAGCCGTATCGCCGGTCGGCGCATCCTTGCCAGTCCCGCCGTGCGCGCCGCAGTAAGCCCTCGGCGTCGGCGGCTGTGGTAAACGACGTCACGAGCTGTGTGACGTCGGCCCGCACGGCGTTGGGGGTGCTGAACTGGTTGCCGCGCATCGCCACGTAGCCACTGTGGGAATAGATGCTCGCGTCACCCACTGAGCCGAGTCCCAGGCAGGCGCGATCATCGATGATCGCCGAGGCGTCCGATGTGCTCGTGGCCGTGCCAACCCGGGCCATCTTGGTCCCGCCGACCAGGGCACCGAGCTGGTCGGCGGTCAACAGCAGGTTCTCCAGTGCCGTCGCCGGCAGCACGCGCGGCGTTTGGTTGGTCGTCGTGGTGGCCGGGGGCGAGAGGTCGGATTCGGCGGCCACCGGCGCACCTTTGACCGTCCGCATACACCCCGCGGCCAGTGCCGGCACGCAGATCGCCGTCGAAACGGCCCGCCAAACCCGTCGCATCGGCTACTGCTTGACCACTTTGGCCGCGATCTGTTGGGCGATATCTACCGCCGGTGCGCCGGTTTGACTGTAGGAGCACGTCACGATGTCGATGGCGACGTTGTTGCGCACGGTCAGAGCTCGTTGGCAGGTCCATCCGTCGCCGCCTTCCTGCACTTCGGAAGTGCTCAGCATGCCGTTGTCGTTGGTGATCCCGGCCACCGTCCACACGGTGTCGGAGTCATCCGGGCTGACATCGGTGTACCTGCGCTCGGAGCAGGCGGTCCAGCCCTGCACCGACGAGTCGTAGAACGCGTTGGCATCATGCGCGGACGGGTAGGCGACCACGGCCTGGATGGCGTAGTGGTTTCGTTTCTTGGAATGGTCGACGCTGTCGTCGAGCCGCTGACCGCGCATGGCGGTCCAACCCGTGCTGACATAGACCTTGTCCTGCGCGGGCCCGTCTATTGCCAGGCAGTTTTTGTCGCTGACGCCCGAGCTCCAGTCCCACATCGCCTTGGCGTCGAATTGCACCGTCATCGATGTTGCATCCAGCGCGTTGCTGATCTGCGGCACGTCGAGCAGCAGGCCCTCCAGCGCCGATACGGCCACGGGTCGCTGCGGCAGCGGGCCGGAATTGTCGGCGGCGACGGGCTTCCCGTTGGTGGTGCTGGTGCAGCCGGTAGCGAGCACGGGAACCGCGGCCAGTAGACAAGCCGCAATCTGCCGGCGCACTGTTGCCTCCCCCTTGGCTCCCCCGGGTCTGGAGCCGCTTGTGCGACAAGCCTAAGGGGAAGCCATCCGCCGACGCACCGAGTAGCCGGCAGCACAGATAGATCAGAAACGAGATGGCTGCGACGAAGGCCGACACCGGGACGCCGGGTGCCAGCGAGAAGCATGACGGCCATCCGGTCGGCGATGAAAGAGGCGACCGACTTGGCGACGTTCAGGTCGTAGAAGACGTGCCCGTTGGGTGGTCGCCCTCCCCCGAAGTGCCCGTTTGTTCGTGGCAAACGAGTAGGCACCGACCGATTTGATGGTCGGAGTCTCGGCCAGTACCTGTAGGTGCACGCGGCGATCCCAGCGATTCGCTGTAGCCTCACCGAACGTGAGTCCCACACCGCGCCGGCGTGCGACTCTGGCGTCGTTGGCGGCCGAGCTCAAGGTCTCGCGCACCACCATTTCGAATGCGTTCAACCGACCGGATCAGCTCTCGCCCGACCTGCGTGAACGAGTGCTCGCGACGGCAAAGCGGCTGGGCTACCCGGGACCCGATCCGGTGGCGCGATCGTTGCGGACCCGCAAAGCCGGCGCCGTCGGCTTGCTGATCGCCGAACCGCTGACGTACTTCTTCAGCGACCCGGCGGCACGGGATTTTGTTGCGGGAGTGGCGCAATCATGCGAAGAGCTGGGACAGGGACTGCTACTGGTGGCAGTCGGGCCCGGCCGAAGCCTCGAGGACGGAACCGCTGCCGTGCTTGGGGCCGGCGTGGACGGCTTCGTGGTGTATTCGGTCTGCGACGAGGATCCCTACTTACAGGCGGCGCTGCAGCGACGCGTGCCCATTGTGGTCGTCGACCAGCCCAAAGGCCTTCCCGGGGTGTCTCGGGTCGGCATCGACGACCGGGCGGCGATGCGTGAACTCGCCGACTACGTGCTTGGCCTCGGGCATCGTGAGATCGGGCTGCTGACCATGCGGCTGGGCCGCGACCACCGACAGGGGCTGGTGGACTCCGACCGGCTGGCCTCGCCCGCCTTCGACGTGCAGCGCGAACGCATCGTCGGGGTGTGGGAAGCGATGCGGGCGGCGGGCGTCGACCCGGGCTCACTGACCGTGGTGGAAAGCTACGAGCACCTGCCCGAGTCGGGTGGCAGCGCCGCCAAGGCGGCGCTGGACGCCAATCCGCGGATAACCGCGTTGATGTGCACCGCGGACATTCTGGCTCTGTCCGCGATGGATTACCTTCGGGCGCACGGGATCTACGTGCCCGGTCAGATGAGTGTCACCGGTTTCGACGGCGTGCCCGAGGCGATCAGCCGCGGGTTGACCACGGTGTCGCAGCCAAGCCTGCGCAAGGGCCGGCGGGCAGGCGAACTGCTGTTACAGCCGCCGCGATCGGGGCTGCCGGTCGTTGAGTTGTTGGACACCGAACTGATTCGGGGGCGCACCGCCGGTCCGCCGGGCTAACGGGCTAACCGCCGTTCTGGTCGCCGATCAACAACCGCACGGCCAAATCGAGCCGCTTGCTGACGTCGGTTGCCGATGCTCGCCGGGTGAGCCACGCAAGTAGGTTCGACAGCCATACGTCCGAGATCACCCGGGCGATGTGGTACTGGTCCTCGGTCGGTTCGCCGTCGGCCATCGCGCGCGCGAACATGCTGTCGATGAGTTTTTCGACCTGGTCGACCTCACTGGCCGCGGAGGCGTCGGCGAACACGTAGGCACGCGTCATCGCCTCGGTGAGTAGGGGATTGCGTTGCATCGCGCGGTTCAGCTTGCTGACCATGAAGTTGAGCCGTTGAAACGGAGTCGCCCCGGCGACCGCGGAACGGTCGGTTTTGGCGTCGATGCGGCTGAACTCCCGGCCCAGCGCCGAGACCAGCAGATGCACCTTCGACGGGAAGTACCGGTACAACGTCCCCACCGCCACGTCGGCCCGGTCCGCGACGGCACGCATCTGAACCGCCTCATAGCCACCTTTGGACGCGATAGCCATGGTCGCGTCCAGGATGCGCTTGCGACGTTCCCGCTGTGCTTCCGAGCCGAGCTCGGACTCAGCCAGTACCGCCACGTTCATGACCTCGCGCGGCTGCGAGTCGGAAACGCGACTCGAGTTGATGTTGGCTGGCATGTGACGGGTTGCTCCTGTTCCGGGCTGCTCGTTTGCAAACGATACGCATGCTCAGTGTGAATTTCCCACCTCCGTATCGCCGGGACAACCGCGTGTGCTGCTGTGATGGCATTCGACTTGAGGGTCGCTCGCTGGCACTATTAGAACACGTTCTAGTGTGGCGACGATGCAGGTTGTGCGGCAACCTGAGGAGGAGCCGGGCAATTACGACCGGTGTGGCGACGGGGCGGTTGCACAGCAGCCCGAGCCAAGCGGGACGATCAGGAGTGAAGGGCCCCAGCGCCCCTGGACACGTCGAATCAAGGACGCGGAGGACCTTACGGTGGTAGCGACCGTCACAGACGAGCAGTTCGCCGCGCGCTCCCTGGTGCGCGACTGGGCGCGCAATTCGACTTCCGGCCCGGGCGGGACCGCGGCGATCCGCGAGGTCGAGCGGGGGCACGCCGATGCGTGGCGGCCGGTCTTCGCCCGCCTGGCCGACCTGGGAATATTCGGGGTCGCGATCCCGGAGGACTGCGGCGGGGCGGGTGGCACCATCGAGGATCTGTGCGCGATGGTCGAGGAAGCGGCCAAGGCGCTGGTGCCCGGGCCGGTTGCCACCACGGCGCTGGCAACCTTGGTCATTTATGAGGCCGGCGCCGACCGCGGGTTATTGGCGGAGCTGGCCTCTGGTGAACGCTTCGCCGGACTGGCGCTCGAAGGCCCGGAGAACCAAGTGCGGTTCGACAGCGAGGCGTCGCAGGCCTCGGGCACCCTGCCGCTGGTGCTGGGTGCTGCCGATGGCGGTCTGCTGCTGGTCCCGGCCGACGGGAAATGGCTGCTCATCGACACCGTCAGCGACGGTGTGCGGGTCGAGCCGTTGCAAGCCACCGATTTCTCCCGGCCGTTGGCCCGGGTGGTGCTGACGTCGGCACCGGCCCAGCCAGTCGGGGTGGCGGGCCGGCGGGTCGAGGAATTGGCCGCGACGGTGCTGTCGGCTGAGGCGGCCGGCGTGACCCGGTGGTCGCTGGACACCGCCGTCGCGTACGCCAAGGTGCGCGAGCAGTTCGGCAAGCCGATCGGCAGCTTTCAGGCCGTCAAGCACCTGTGTGCGGAGATGCTGTGCCGCGCCGAACAGGCCGAGGTGGCCGCAGCCGATGCCGCCCGTGCCGCGGCGGAGGCCGATCAGGCGCAGTTCTCCATCGCGGCGGCCCTGGCGGCAAGCACCTGCATCGCCGCCGTGAAAGCCAACGTCAAGGACTGCATCCAGGTGCTCGGCGGCATCGGCTGCACCTGGGAGCACGATGCGCATCTGTACCTTCGCCGGGCACACAGCATCGGCCGGTTCTTAGGTGGTTCGCAAGGCGGCGCCGAGCGCTGGTTACGCCGCATCACCGCACTGACTCAGGACGGTGTGCGACGCCGCCTCGGTATCGATTTGACCGATGTCGAGGGGCTGCGACCGGAGATCGCCGCGATCGTCGCCCAGATCGCCGCGCTGCCCGAGGAGAAACGACAGGCGGCCCTGGCAGAGGCCGGACTGCAGGCACCGCACTGGCCGCAGCCGTACGGACGGGCCGCGTCGCCGGCCGAACAATTGTTGATCGATCAGGAGATGGCGGCAGCCGGTGTGGCACGTCCAGACTTGGTGATCGGCTGGTGGGCGGCGCCGACGATCCTCGAGCACGGCACGCAAGAACAGATCGAGCGGTTTGTGCCCGCCACCGCCCGGGGCGAATTCCTGTGGTGCCAGCTGTTTTCCGAGCCGGGCGCCGGCTCCGATCTGGCGTCGCTGCGGACCAAGGCGGTACGGACTGACGGCGGCTGGCTGCTGACGGGGCAGAAGGTGTGGACATCCGCGGCGCAGAAGGCTCGGTGGGGCGTGTGCCTGGCACGTACCGACCCGGACGCCCCGAAACACAAAGGCATCACCTATTTCCTGGTGGAGATGAGTTCACCGGGCATCGAGATCCGGCCGCTGCGTGAGATCACCGGTGACTCGCTGTTCAACGAAGTCTTCCTGGACAACGTGTTCGTCCCCGACGAGATGGTGGTCGGCGAAGTGAACGATGGCTGGCGGCTGGCCCGGACCACACTGGCCAACGAGCGGATCGCGATGGCCACCGGTACCGCGCTGGGCAATCCGATGGAAGAGCTGCTCAAGGTGCTGGCCCAGAGCGACCTCGACGCTGCCCAGCAGGATCGGCTGGGACGGCTGATCGTCACCGCCCAGACCGGCGCGCTGCTGGACCAGCGCATCGCCCAGCTTGCCGTAGGGGGACAGGACCCCGGTGCGCAGTCCAGCGTGCGAAAGCTCATCGGCGTCCGCTATCGGCAGGCGCTCGCCGAATTCATGATGGACGTATCCGAGGGCGGCGGGCTCGTGCACAATCACGCGGTGTTCGACTTTCTGAACACCCGCTGCCTCACCATCGCCGGTGGCACCGAGCAGATCCTGCTCACCGTCGCCGCCGAGCGACTCCTTGGCCTGCCGCGCTAGCGGCGGATCACGCACCTGTAGGCGCTGATCCGAAGTGGTAGCGCAGGCCGCGGCCGAGGCGCCTGATCGGTGTGACACGAAAGAGTGCCTGCATCCACTGCCAATACAAAGATGAGTAGTGCCGCTTGATCCCTTCTGTGCCCGCGAACCACCATTCGCAGTCGAATATCAGCCCCGGCACGTCCTTTTCGAGTTGTCGGGGGTTTCCGATGCTCCAGTCAAGCTGGGCCCCGGACGCTTTCACCGGCGGGTAGTGCTGCAAGAGCCACACACCCAGCCGGCTGTAGCCGTCGAACAACATCTCACCGCCGGGAAAGTGCTCGACGATGCGCCTCAGCATTGCCACTCCGTCGGCGCGACGCAGATACGGCGTCAACCCTTCGGCGACAACCAGGACCGGCTTGTCGCGCGGAATTGCGTTGAGCAGCGACGGGTCGGTGACGGAGGCACCGAGAGTGTGCAGGTCCGCGCGGGGTGGGAATAGGCGACGCCGCAGCGCGATGACATCAGGGAGATCGATGTCATACCAGCTGACCGTGGGCGGTGGGTTCACCCGGTAGACCCGGGTATCGAGCCCGCAGCCCAAATGCAGTACGACGCATTGCAGATGGTCATCGAGGAATCGCGCCACCCGCACGTCGTAGGCCCTCGCCCGCACCGCGGCCGACGTTTGATCGCGGCGCTGCATCCGTAACGCGCCGAAGTCATAGTCGATGCGCTGCACGGCCCTATCGGCTTCCCGGTCGGCGAGAATGGAATCGGGCCGACGGCTGTCCAGCGCTTTGCCGTACAGCGTGACCAGCGCGGTCTGCTGAGTGCCGGAGAGGGCTACTCTTGTGCGGTCCTCCGCCAACGCGGTCGCCTAGGAGAAGGTCGTCTGCGCGCAGGTGCTGGGCGAGGTGATGTTGACGCCAGGGTAGACGACCTGGATGTGAGTGCACGCGATCACACTGACGTCGGTCTTGGGCCGGCCCGTCGACCAATCGGTCGAATCGATGCGGCCGGTGGTCTGGTACTTGTCCGGCGGCCCCTCTCCGAAGTACACGGTGGTGATCTCGTCGGACCCCATAGCCTTGTGGACCCGCTCATATTGGCCGGTGGCGTGCGCGTCCAGATATGCCATCCGATTGGGAGACCGGATCTCGATGGTTTGGCGGGCCCACAAGCCGGGCGGGAAACCGGTGACTCCGTCCGGCGTGCGCATGTCGGCCCCCGCGGTGAAGTCGCAGTGTCCGTCGGAATTGAAGCAATTGAGAAAGGTGTGCGTCTCCAGCTGGTTGGGTCCGTCGAGCGGAATCAGGGTCGTGGCGGTGTTGCTCGCGGCCCTGGTGACCCCAGTGGGCAGGAACGTCAGCGTGGCCACCACGACCGCAAATCCCACTACCAGCCGCCTCATCTCGCTCCCTTTCCCGGTTCGCCGCTCCCAGGGGTGAACTTAGCCCCGCGACTACTCGTCGTAGGTGACTTCCACCGAATCAGATTCCGGGTGAGATTGACAGGCCAAGATGAGGCCTTCATCGAGATCCTGCTGCTCGAGGACGTCGTTGACTTCCATGCTCACCTTGCCGCTGCGCAAGGTGCAGGCGCACGCGCCGCAATGCCCCTCGCGGCAGGAAAACGGCGCGTCGAGGCCTTTGGCCAGCAGCACGTCGAGCAGTTTGGCGTTGCGCGGCCACGACACGGTATGGGTTTCACCGTCCAGCTCTACCACCGCGGTCGCCGGTGGCTCATCGCCTTCTTCGGTGTCCTCGATCTTGACCGCCGCGAACGGATCCGAATCCAGCGACTTGAACACCTCGATATGTACCTGGGACGCAGGGACGTTCAGTGTTTCCATGGTTTGGCGTGCCGCGTCCATGAATGGGCCGGGCCCACAGATGTACACGGGCCGATCTTTGTACGGGGCGGCCAATTTCGAAAGCGCGGCCACACTCGGCAAGCCCTGCAACGATTCGAGCCAGTGCACTACCGTGAGCCGATCCGGATGCTTGGCGGACAGTTCGCGCAGCGCGTCGGAGAAGATCACCGAGCGGTCGTCGCGGTTCGCGTAGAGCAGTGTCACCTGCCCGCCGCCTTCGGCGAGCGCCGACTTGCAGATCGACATGATCGGAGTGATCCCGCTGCCGGCGGCCATCAGCAGGAAATCGTCGTCGAGCGACTTGGGCACAAAATTGCCCGATGGCGCCAAGACGTGAATCCGCATGCCGCTATGGGCGTGGTCGCACAACCAGTTGGACGCGTATCCGTCCGCGGTCCGCTTGACCGTCACGGTGAGCGCGTTGTCGGTGAACGGTGAGCTGCACAGCGAGTAACAGCGGGCCACCGAGCCGGTTCGCTCACTGGGAACGCGCAGCGTCAGGAACTGGCCGGGGGCATAACGCAGCCGCTCGGGCGGGATGTCCGGATCACCCGGCTCGTTCGGCACCGCGAACACCAGCGACCGCGCGTCGTCGGTTTCGGTGACGACCTCGGCGATCTGCAATTCGAGGACGTGGTCACCGAGCGGCTCGTCAAGATTCGACTCGGTCAAGACCCATCCTTCCCTTTCATTACAACTAGAACATGTTACAGAAAAGTGGATTTGCATCGCTACCAGCCGCAGGAATACCCTGCTCGACACAAATCGGAACGTGTTCTAGTCTCTGGTGTAAGTCCGCAGTCTCAGGAGGCACCCTAAGTGACGTCCATTCAACAGCGTGATGCGCAGTCGGTATTGGCCGGCATCGATGATCTGCTTCCGCGGATTCGGGAGCGCGCTCAGGTGACCGAGGATCTGCGCCGGCTGCCCGACGAGACCGTTCAGGAGCTCGAGGACGTCGGGTTCTTCACCCTGTTGCAGCCCGAGCAGTGGGGGGGACTGCAGTGCGACCCCACGCTGTTCTACGAGGCCGTCCGCCGACTGGCGAGCGCGTGTGGTTCCACCGGCTGGGTGAGCTCGATCATCGGCGTGCACAACTGGCATCTGGCGTTGTTCGACCAGCAGGCACAGGAGGAGGTGTGGGGCGACGACACGAACGTGCGAGTCTCGTCGTCCTATGCGCCGATGGGTGCCGGTGTCGTGACCGACGGTGGTTACCTGGTGAGCGGTTCGTGGAACTGGTCATCGGGTTGCGACCACGCGACATGGGCGTTCCTCGGCGGGCCGGTGATCAAGGACGGCCGACCGGTCGACTTCGGCAGCTTTCTGATCCCGATCAGCGAGTACCGCATCGACGACGTGTGGCACGTGGTCGGCTTGCGCGGCACCGGCAGCAACACCGTCGTCGTCAAGGATGTCTTTGTGCCCAGGCATCGGTTCCTGTCCTACAAGGCGATGAACGACGGCACCGCCGGGGGATACCGGACCAACACCGCCCCGGTTTACAAAATGCCTTGGGGCACAATGCATCCCACCACAATATCGGCCCCGATCGTTGGCATGGCCTACGGCGCTTACGACGCGCATGTGGAGCACCAGGGCAAGCGGGTGCGCGCCGCGTTCGCGGGGGAGAAGGCCAAGGACGACCCGTTCGCCAAGGTCCGCATCGCCGAGGCGGCCAGCGACATCGACGCCGCCTGGCGCCAGCTGATCGGCAACGTCGGTGACGAGTACGCGCTGTTGGCCGCCGGCAAGGAGATTCCGTTCGACCTGCGTGCCCGCGCCCGTCGTGACCAGGTGCGTGCCACCGGGCGGTCGATTGCCTCGATCGATCGGCTGTTCGAGGCTTCCGGTGCCACCGCGCTGTCCAATGACGCCCCGATTCAGCGGTTCTGGCGGGACGCGCACGCCGGCCGGGTGCATGCGGCCAACGACCCGGAGCGGGCGTATGTGATCTTCGGGAACCACGAGTTCGGGTTGCCGCCAGGCGACACCATGGTTTAGGCAATGACGGCGACGGAGGCGTTGACGTTCGAGTCCACCTCGCGGCTCATAGAGGTTGATGGCCCAGACTCAGGCGGACCGCTGCAGTTGCATTACCACGAGGCGGGCATCGGCAACGACCAGACAGTGTTGCTGCTGCACGGCGGCGGCCCCGGAGCGGCGAGCCGAACGAACTTCTCGCGCACCATTCCGGTATTGGCGCGGCACTTCCACGTGCTGGCCGTCGACCAGCCCGGGTATGGCCACTCCGACAAACGCGCAGAGTACGGGCAGTGTGGGCGCTGGGCGCAGGTGGAGAAGTTCGACGAGTTCAACAAGTTGACCGCTGATTTCCTGGGAGGTGGGTGATGAGCATCCGTTCGCTGGGCTACTTGCGCATCGAGGCCACCGATATGGCGGCCTGGCGCGAGTACGGCCTGAAAGTGCTCGGCATGGTCGAAGGCAAAGGCGCGGCGCCAGGCGCGCCAGAAGGAACACTGTATCTGCGGATGGACGATTTTCCGGCCCGGTTGGTGATCGTGCCCGGAGAGCGCGACCGGCTGATGGAAGCCGGCTGGGAATGCGCCAATGCCGAAGGCCTGCAAGAAATTAGAAACCGGCTCGATGTCGAGGGCACACCGTACAAGGAGGCCACCGCCGCCGAACTGGCGGATCGCCGGGTGGACGAGATGATCCGGTTCTCCGACCCGTCCGGCAACTGTCTGGCGGTTTTCCACGGCGCCGCGCTGGAACACCGCCGGGTGGTCAGCCCATACGGGCACAGGTTCGTCACCGGTGAGCAAGGCCTGGGCCATGTCGTGTTGTCCACCCGGGACGACGATGAAGCGTTGCACTTCTACCGGGATGTACTCGGTTTCAAGCTGCGCGACTCGATGCGGATGCCACCGGAGGTAGTGGGCCGGCCCGCCGATGGGGCACCCGCGTGGCTGCGCTTTTTCGGCTGCAATCCGCGCCACCACAGCCTGGCCTTCTTACCGCTGCCGACGCCCAGTGGCATCGTGCACTTGATGGTTGAGGTCGAAAACGCCGACGACGTGGGTCTATGCCTGGATCGGGCGTTGCGCCGTAAGGTGCCGATGTCGGCCACCCTGGGCCGCCATGTCAATGACCTGATGCTGTCGTTCTACATGAAGACACCCGGTGGATTCGACGTCGAATTCGGTTGTGAGGGAAGGCAGGTCGACGACACCGATTGGATCGCCCGGGAAAGCACCGCCGTGAGTTTGTGGGGCCACGACTTCACGGTCGGCATGAGCGGCTAACCTGAAAGCCATGTCGGCGCAGATAGATCCAAGGACCTTCCGGCAGGTGCTGGGCCAGTTCTGCACCGGAATCACCATCATCACCACCGTCCATGATGAGGTCCCGATCGGCTTTGCCTGCCAGTCGTTTGCGGCGCTGTCGCTGGACCCGCCGCTAGTGCTGTTCTGCCCCACCAAGGTGTCACGGTCATGGAAGGCCATCGAGGCCAGCGGCCGGTTCTGTGTCAACGTGCTGACCGAAAAGCAGAAGCACGTATCCGCGAGATTCGGCTCGAAAGAGCCCGACAAGTTCGCCGGCATCGACTGGCACCCTTCACAATTGGGTTCACCGATCATCGACGGGTCACTGGCCCACATCGATTGCAGGGTGGCATCGGCACACGACGGCGGCGACCATTTCGTGGTGTTCGGCGCGGTTGAGTCGCTGTCGGAGGCACCCAAGATCAAACCACGGCCGTTGCTGTTCTATCGCGGTGAATACACGGGTATCGAACCGGACAAGACCACGCCGGCCCAGTGGCGCGACGACTTGGAAGCGTTTCTCACCACCACCAACCAGGACACCTGGCTTTAGTCGAAGTCCTCGGACTACGTTCGCTGACGCTCGATGTTTAGCAGGCCTCTGTTGGGGAAACGCAATGACGCATGCATGCGACCCTGGCCCCGCCCTCGGCGTCCCCGGCTACAACAGCCCTGGTCGATTACCTCGACCAGCAGATCAATCGGATCCTGGCCGGCGACATCGCCCAGCACCTCGGCGAGGATCCCATTCACGACACGCGGGTGGCGATCAGGCGGTTGCGCAGCACGCTGCGGGTATTCGGCAAGGTGCTTGACACCACCGAGATCGGCGACATGGACGGTGAACTCAGGTGGTTCGCGTCGCTGCTTGGCGAGGTCCGCGACTGCCAGGTCCAGCGACGCCGATTCATCGAGGCACTCGACGAAGTTCCCAACAGGCTGATCATGGGCCCGGTCAAGTCACGGATACGCAAGGATCTGCAAGCGGCCGAGCGGCCGGCGCGTAAACGGGTCAAGCGGGCCATGGGCTCCAAACGCTATGAGGGCATGATGGCAGTATTGCGGCGGTGGTGCGAGCAGCCGCCCGTCGATGGGGCCGCCGCCACCGGCGCGCTACGAGAAAGAGCCGACCGGGCGCAGCGCAAGGCCGATCGGCGGTTGGCCGCGGCCCTTGAGTCGGGAGAAGACGCGATGCTGCACCGGGCGCGCAAAGCCGCCAAGCGCGCCCGCTACGCCGCCGAACTGTGCAGGCCACTGGACGACAAGGCGAAATCCGCAAAACGAACGATCAAGCACTACAAGCGGATACAGCGGGTGCTCGGTGATCATCAGGACTGCGCTGTCGCTGCGGAAACACTCCGGAGGATGGGCGCTGCAGCGGGTAAAACCACCGCAGAGAACGGTTTTACCTTCGGCATGTTGTACGCGCGCGAGCAACAAATCGCCGGTCAATGTCGCGAAAAAGCCAGTCAGGTCCGCCGATAGGACGCCACAGCCGGGTCATCCCTCTGCTCGGCAATACTTCGATACGGTCACGCTCCGTAACTGCCCTGGGGGCCCGGGGGCGGAACCTGGCCGTGAGCTGATTTGCGACGCCATCGAAGCACGGCGACCAGCACGAGGGCCGCAATGCCGGCCAGCGTCATTCCCGCACCGGCCGCGATGCCGAAGACGCCGGCGATGAAGGTGCCCGCAGCAGCGTTGTCGCCCACGCCGAACGTGTCCGATGGCGCGCCTGTGCACTCGATGGTGTAGTCGCCGGACTCGCTGGCGGTGACGGTGAAAGCCGCCTCCCAACGATTGATCGTGAGATTGCCGTGGTATCGGCTGATTTTGGCGACTCGTTCCGCGACATTGGACACATTGCATTCAATATGGTGTCTTCCCGCCGCGCCGGAATCGACATAGATGACTTTGGTGGCGCCGTCAGCGAAGTGCAGCGTTGTGGACTCTCCGCTCGCGAAGGTCTGCCCGCTATCGGGCTGTGCGTTGAACGCATTGACGATCACGCCGATACCCGCGCCGCTGATCAGCAACCCGATCACCAGCAGTGCTGCGCCGAGGGCATACCACCATGCATTCGGGGTCCTCTTGATCGGGGAGTAGGGCGGTGGATAAAAACCGGGAGGTGGTGTGGCCGGTGGACGCCAGCCATATCCGGGCGGTCGACCAAATTCCGGCGGGTGTCCATACTGCCCTGGATAGGGCGCCGGCCCCGGCGGTGGAGTATCCCCGCCATGGGCTGAGGCACCGGGAGGCGGATCGACAGACACAAGTGGCTCCCTCGGCTTCGGCTGACCACCCGAACCTACCAATCGCACGCCGTCTGGGGGTTTGCCCGGTGAGTTGCCTCACCAGGTCTCTCGCGGCCTGGGCGTCACCGAGCTGCTGTTTCGGGAGAATCAAACGTAGGGGTGGTGCAACACCGCACCGTGCCATCGACATCGTCGGCGAGCGCTTGCGGCTACTGTTTGTGGCGGTCGAGGAATCGATCGCAGTCAGAGCCGCATCAGGGGAATGGCGATAGAGCGGAACATGCGAGAAAGTAAGGCTGTGCGTGTTCGGCGCTTCGGCGAACTCGAGGCGGTCATCATGGACCGCATCTGGGGTCGTGGTGAGGTCGTCACCGTTCGCGACATCTTTGATGACTTGGCGCATGACCGCCGGATCGCCTACACCACCGTCATGTCCACCATGGACAATTTGCACCGCAAAGGCTGGCTGCAGCGCGAGCGTGCTGGAAAGGCCTTTCGCTACTGGCCGACCATGACCCGCGAGGAGCACTCGGCCACATTGATGCGTGACGCCTTCGATGCCGGCGGAGATTCCGACCTGGTCTTGGCGTTTTTCCTCGAACAGATGGACGAGCAGGAATCGATGCGGGTCCGCGAATCGCTGCGCCGGATCATTGATGAGGGGCAGGGATCGTGAACGCCGCCCTGCTGTTCCTGCTGTACGCGTCGACGGTGACCTGGCTCGGGCCGCTGCTGCTGCGCCGTGTCACCCGCACTGGCCTGAACCCTCGGCTGGCCGTGGTGTCGTGGCTGACCGTGGTCATTGCGGCGATAGCCGCTTGGTTCGCTGCGCTCGCGGTGCTGGCTGCCGCGGTAGTGGACAGCATGTGGCGACATCGGACACTGAGCCTGTGTTTGAAGGCGTTGGGTGTGAGCGGTGAGGTGGGATTGCCGCGCCCGATCGCCTCGGCGGTGGCGGTTGGCTTCCTATTGGCCGGCCTGATGGTCAGTATCCGTGTCAGCTGGTGTGTCGGTAGGCATTTGCGGCGGCAGCGATCACGCAGTCACCTACATGCGTCCACTGCTCGGGTGGTTGGAGGTCCCAGCGACTGGCCCGGTGTGGTGGTGGTCCCGGCACCACAACCTGTCGCGTATTGCGTGGCGGGTCGGCCACACTCTGTCGTGGTCATCACCACCACCGCCCTGGGCCGGCTCGACGAGTCTCAGTTAGCCGCCGTGCTGGCCCACGAGAACGCACACCTGGCGAGTCGTCATCACGACCTGCTCATGGTGCTGCGTGCAATCGCGGCAAGCCTGCCGCGGTTGGCTTTGTTCTCCGCGGCGGCGGAAGCGGTGGCAGAACTTTTTGAGATGTGTGCTGACGACGCCGCGGTGCGCCGCCACGGCAAGACGGCGTTGCTGCGTGGACTGTTGGCCCTGACGGAGCGATCGCCGGTCGAGGCGTCGGCGGCGCTGGGCGCGGTCGGCACCGCGACGTTGGCCCGTGCGGCGCGGCTCGCCATCCCGGTGCCTCGCCGTACGAGGTGGCAGGAGCAGCTGATGCTGGGTACGACAATCGCTCTCGCAGTGCTTACGCCGTTGGTGGTCGCGCTGGCCTGTCACCCGTGACGGCGGTGTCGCGATTTCGGGTGCTTCGCGGAGCCACGACATGCCAGCCCACTCCGGCTGTGATGAGCGCGGCAGCCGCACCCACCAGCGACCATGGGCTCAGTCCGTTGACCAAGTCGATCAGCCAGCTCTGCACGGCGCCTGCGGCCAGAATCACCGGGTCGTCAGTTTCGCCATTCGCGAAGTAGAGCCGAATTTCGTAGTAGCCGTAGTAGGTCACGTAAAGGCCGGTTAGCAGCACGATAACCCCGACGATCCGGCCGACCAACGGTAGAACGCGCCGAAATGCCGCGGTGGCCGACGAGCCGGCCAGTGCGACAGACAGCGCTGCCACCCCCACCGTGATGGTCATGCCGAGCGCATATGCGACGAAGGCCAGCACGCCCGAGAGCAGGGAACCCTGTTTGAACGTCATGCCGATCACGGCGAGGAACGGTGCGATCGTGCACGAAAGCGAGGCAATCGCATAGCCCACGCCGTAGCCGTACATGGAACGCAGCCGCGTTGTCGGTGCACCATTTGCGAGCCTCGGCAAGATAATGCTGACATCCTTGCCGGCCAGCAACCAGATGGCCAACCCGACGAGCAGGACCCCGATGACCACGGTGGCGAACGGCAGGTACTTCTGGGCCGAGGCGATCACCGGCGAGATCAGCAGACCGAATATGCCGAAGACCGTGAGGAATCCGACGGCCATTCCCGCGGTGGCGGCGCCGGCACGAATCAGGGCGGTCGGACGTGAGGTTTCCTGGCTGCCGGCGATCACCAGCCCCAGATAACCGGGCAGAAAAGCGAAGCCGCACGGGTTGAGGGCGGCCACCAATCCGGCTCCCAGGGCGAAGCTCAAAGCTTCGGTGTCGATCATCGGCCGCCCAACCCGTCGACGCGATCAGTCAATTCGCTCTCCGTCAATGAGCCCTTGACCACGTCGATGTGTCCGTTGGCGCCGATGAACGCCCATGCTGGTTGCTGCGTGACACCGAATTTGGACCACACCGCGCCGTCGGTATCGGCGAGCTGCGTGAAGCCACCGAGCTGGTATTTGTCGACGAACGCTTGCATCGCGGGCGCTTCCGCGCGCGCGGCGACGCCGACGAACGTCGCCTGGGGGTTCGCGGCCGCGACCTTGCCGACGATGGGCGCCTCGCGGCGGCACCGTGGGCACCAAGGCGCCCAGAACCACAACACCGCCGGCTTTCCCGCCAGGCTGGCGCCCGAAAAGGGCTGTCCACTAATTGTTTTGGCAGTGAACTTGAGTTGGGTGGGTACGGCTGCGGCCTGGCCGGCGGCCGCCTTCTGGGACGAGTTAGACGCATTCGTTGGTGTGGACTGGGTGTCGGGGGAGCCGCATGCCCCGACGAAGATGGCGGCGGCGGCGAGCGATGCGATCAAGCGCAATGGCATGCGAGAGTCCTTGGTGTTGGCTTGGTGAGCTTCGTGGCAGAACCTTCCGAAAACATACTATCTACGTACGTAGTTAGTATCTATGCCCGACCCGGAACTGGTCATCAAACGCGAGCGGGCTGCCACCAATGTCGTCGGGATTCCTTCGGGTGACCGGGGCACCACTGCGACTCCGGTACCATCCTGCGAACTTGCTCCACGTGCGCTCCGCAACCGGACCAGGTCGTTTTTCCGCAGGTGCGGCATCTGACGGCGTGGCACATCAGCGGGGACCCTTCTCGAGAACCGGGGGCCCCTCAGGAGGCCGTTGCAGGGTGGCGAATTCGGGCATTTCCGCAGCGACGAGGATCGCGTCGAGTAGGCGTACGCCATCCTCATGACTGGGGATCCGAGTCAGCACCGGGCCGTGAAACCCGCGGCCGTCGATCGCGATGATGGGGCTGCCGGCCGTGCCGCCGAGGGCGTCCTGGCTGGCTTGGTGGGTGCGCTTGACCTCGTCGTCGAAAGCACTGTCATCGACCGCTTCGGAGAGCGATTCCTCGAGTCCGCACTTGCCCAGGAGTTCTTTGATCTCATCTGCGGTCATCTCATCCTCGCGCACGTGAAGTTGGGTACCAAGCGACTCGTAGAGCCGGGCGAACGCGGCCGGTCCATGCTTGCTGGCGACCGCGGCGAAAAGGCGTCCGAGCCGCCGTGATCGTTCCATCATGCGTTTTTGCTTGCCTTCGAGGTCTTTGCCTTCATTGAGTACCGCCAGGCTCATCTGGCGCAGGGTGACTGGCGTGCGGGTCTGGTTCGCGGCATCGAGTAGCCATCGCGAAGTAACCCAGGAAAAGGGGCATATCGGATCGAGATAGAGGTCGACGACAGCCACTGGTTCCTCCTTCGCAACGCTGGTGACCGAGCATGACGCGTCCGTGAGTAGTCTTCCGATCGGTCGGGCATACGTCGCGCCTTGCGGCCGTGGATACCTGCGATCATACCCCCCTGGGTATGAGCTGTCGAAGCCGACGCGGCCGCGGGCGGTGGCGCAGCGTGGGCCTCGCCGCCCGGCCCAGACGACGCCGGCAGCAGAATGGTTCTATGACGGTGGATCTGAACGGATACTTCGACCGCATCAACTATCGCGGCGCTGCCGGGGCGAGCCTCGATGTACTGCGGGAACTGGTCGGAGCCCACACCAAGGCCATTCCGTTCGAGAACCTTGATCCGGTTATGGGGGTCCCGGTCGATGACCTGGGCCCCGAGGCCCTTGCCGACAAGCTGGTTCGCCGCCGCCGGGGCGGCTATTGCTACGAGCACAACGGCCTGATGGGTTACGTGCTGGCCGCGGTGGGGTTCCGGGTGCGGCGGCTGGCTGGTCGAGTGATCTGGATGCGCCCACCCGATGCGCCGTTGCCGGCGCAGGCACACACGGTGCTGGCGGTGACCTTCCCCGGCTCCCAGGGCTCCTACCTGGTCGACGTCGGCTTCGGCGGCCAGACACCGACCTCGCCCCTCCGCCTCGAAACCGGCAGCGTCCAGGCGACAACACACGAGCCGTACCGGCTTCAGGATCGGGGCGAGGGACTGGTCCTGCAGGCGCAGATCCGCGGGGCGTGGCAGCCACTTTACGAATTCAGCACACGGAGCGTGCCGGAGATCGATCTGCAAGTGGGCAGCTGGTTCGTCTCAACGCACCCCTCGTCACAGTTCGTGACGGGGCTGACCGCTGCGCTGGTCACAGACGACGTCCGACTGAATCTGGCTGGTCGCAACCTGTCCATCCACCGTTCCGGCGCCAGTGAGAAACTGCGCTTGGACGACGCGGCCGCCGTCGTCGACGCCCTCAGCGATCGATTCGGCATCAATGTGGCCGATCTGGGCGACCGCGCTGCGGTCGAGGCGCGCATCGAAAAGACCCTCGGCGGTTAGCACCGCTTTGCTCAGTGGGTCGCTAGCCAGGGGCCGATCCGTCGCAGGGCTTCCTCGACGTCGCCGGTCGGCCCGGCGAACGAGAGCCGAACGTAGGAGTTGCCGTGCACGGTGTCGAAATCGATACCCGGTGCGATGGCAACCCCGGTGTCCGCCAGCAGCTTTGAGCAGAAGGCAAGTGAGTCGTTGGTGAAGTCCGATACGTCGGCATACACGTAGAACGCGCCGTCGGTGGGCGCCAGCCGGTCGATACCGATTCGGGGCAGTCCGTCGAGCAACAGTGAGCGGTTGACCGCGTAGTGACGCCGGTTGTTCTCGGCTTCGTCGGTTGCCTCCGGGGTGAATGCGGCCACAGCAGCGAGCTGCGACAGCACCGGCGGGCAGATGGTGAAGTTCCCGGTCAGGCGATCCACCGCCCGGCGCAGCTCGGTCGGCACCAGCAGCCATCCCAGCCGCCAGCCAGTCATCGCGTAATACTTCGAGAAACTGTTGACTACCAGTGCATTTCGCGATGTTTGCCAGGCGCAGCTGGTTTGCGGCGACCCTTCGTAGACCAGGCCGTGGTAGACCTCGTCGCTGATCAGTCGCGCTCCCGACTCGTCACACCAGGATGCGATCGCAGCCAAGTCGGCCGGTGGTATGACCGTGCCCGTGGGATTGGCGGGGCTGGCGATGATGACACCCTGCACCGGCGGGTCGAGCTCGGCGAGCATCTGTGCGGTGGGCTGAAAACGAGTCTGGGCGTCGCAGGGGATTTCCACCACCTCACAGCCCAGCGCCGACAGGATGTTCCGGTAGCACGGGTAGCCGGGGCTGGCCAGCGCCACCCGATCACCGACATCGAAACACGCCAGAAAGGCGAGCAGGAACCCGCCGGATGAACCCGTGGTGGCCACCACCGCGTCGGACTCGACCTCCAGCCCGTGCTGGCGCTGGTAGTCGGCGGCGATAGCGGCGCGCAGCTCGGGAATCCCCAGTGTCACGGTGTAACCCAGCTCGTTGGAATGCAAGGCGGCCGCTGCGGCCGCCCGCACCGGCTCGGGTGCGCCTACGCTGGGCTGTCCCGCCGACAGGTTCACCAAATCGCCGTGGCTGCGCTGGCGCTCGGCGGCCGCCAGCCAGACATCCATCACATAGAACGGTGGGATGCCTGACCGAAGCGAAACATGTTCCATCACGGCGTGTAGAGCACCTCGGATTCCAGTCGCCCAAGCAACTCTCGCGGCGAGCTGAGCAGATGCGCACTGCCGTGGGCACGTTTGAAATACAGATGCATGTCGTGTTCCCACGTGATTGCGATACCGCCGTGCAGCTGGATGCCTTCGCCGGCCACGGTGGATAGCGCCTCAGTGGCGGCAAGGCGCGCGGTGGCGGCGTTGGTGGGAGTCGGGTCATTGCACGCCTCGGACACGACGGCCTTGGCGGCGGCAACCGCGACGTACAGATCGGCCATCCGGTGCTTGAGTGCCTGGAAGCTGCCAATCGGACGGCCGAATTGCACGCGGTTCTTGGCGTATTCGACGGTCAGTTCCAGGCAGCGTTCGGCAGCCCCGATCTGCTCCGCCGCCAGCAGAACGGCCGCGGCGTCAGCGATGCCCGGGTCGGGGCCCAACGGCACTTCCTCTTCGGGCTGTACCCGGGCCAGCCGGCGGGTGGGATCCATGGTGACGACGGGCTGGGCGCTGAATCGGGTCCACCTGCTCAGTTGGCCATCGGCGGCGGCGACGACGACATCGGCGATATCGCCGTTGACCACGTAATCGGCTTCGAGCACAACCGCGCCGATAGCACTCCCCTCGGCGAGGCGTTCCAGCGTTCCGGCGTCCGGTTCGGGCGCGGCCAGCAGAGCCAACTCGGCCAGCGTGGTGCCCAGCAGCGGGGAGGGCGCCAGGGCCCGGCCCAACTCCTGCAAAACCGTTGCGGCATCGGCCAGTTCACCGCCCGCGCCGCCGAGCCCCTCAGGTACCACCAACGCGGCGGCGCCGACCTGCTCACACAGCAGCCGCCACAGCGACTCGTCGTAGCCACGGTCGGACTCCATCGCGGCACGCACCGCCGCAGGCCCCGCGTGTTTGGACACCAGAGCGGCGACGGTTTCGGCCAGCATCTGCCGTTCTTCAGTCATAGCGCCTCCAGCACCCTGCGCCGATGCTCCGTGGGGTCGCCCCAGGCCGAGCGTAGTGCTTGCACCCGCAGCAGCCATAGGGACAGATCGTGCTCCTGGGTGAACCCGATCGCGCCGTGGGTCTGCAGGGCCGACCGCGCCGCCAGCAGAGCGGCCTCGGACGCTGCCGCCTTGGCGGCACTGACATCGCGCGGAGCCAACGACAATGCCGCGCCGTAGACCAGCGGGCGGGCCAGCTCGATCGCGATGTGTACGTCGGCGAGCTTGTGTTTGATCGCCTGATACGAACCGATCACACGGCCGAACTGGGCGCGTTGCTTGGCGTAGTCGACGGTGTTGTCGAGCAACGCTTCGCCGGCACCGACCAGCTGCGCCGCGGTGGCCAGCGCTCCGAATTCATAGGCGCGTTCGATGTCTGCTCGCCAGCTTCTGCCGGTCGGGGTCACGTCGTAGAGGCGGCGGCTGGGATCGACGGACGCGTGACACGTACCGACCACTCCCTCGCTGACTCCGTTGTCGGTTGCCAGAAGCACCAGTCCGGCCGTGTCCGCGTCAACTGCACGAGGCGTCTGAGGTGGCAGGGCAACGGTGGCGATCAGCTCACCAGAGGCCAGCGCGGCGCCACGGTCGCCCTGATCATCAGTGGCCAGCAATATCGGTGCCACAGCGATGGATTCGGTCACCGGGCCGGGCACGCACCAGCGCCCCAGGCGTTCCAGTGCGACCACCAGATCAACCGGGTGGGCGTCCAGGCCGTCGAATTTCTCCGGCACGGCAAGTGCGGTGACGCCGAGGTTGGCCAGCTGTTCCCATACTTTTCGGCCGGGTGTCACGTCGCCCGCGGACCAGGCGCGCACCGCGGCGGGCAGGTCGGCCGCACCGAGTGCGGCATCGATGCTGGCCGCAAAGTCACGCTGCTGCTCGTCTAGCGCAAATTTCACTTCTTGCCCCCGGACTTCTCGCGTGGCAGGCCCAGCAGCCGCTCGGAGATGATGTTGCGCTGAATCTCATTGGTGCCCGCATAGATCGGCCCGCCGAGTGCGAACAGCAGGCCATCCGTCCAGTCGCCGGCAAGTTCGCCGTCGGCGGCCAGGATGTCGAGCGCGGTCTGATGCAGTTCCACGTCGAGGTCGGACCAGAACACCTTGGTCACCGACGATTCGGCGCCGAGCTCACCGCCGGCGGCCAGCCGCGTCACGGTGCCGAAGGTCTGCAGCCGGTAGGCCTGGGCCTTGATCCAGCCATCGGCGACCCGGTCGGCCAGTGCCGGCGGCGAGCCGCAGTCTTTCCACAGCTGCACCACCCGCTGTGCCGTCGCCAGGAAGCGAGCCGGGCTGCGCAATGACATACCGCGCTCGTTGCTCGACGTGCTCATGGCCGCACGCCAGCCGTCGTTCGGGGTGCCGATCACGTCCGCGTCGGAAACGAAGACGTCGTCGAGGAAGATCTCACCGAACCCGGTGTCCCCGCCGAGTTGAGCGATCGGGCGTACCGTAATGCCCTTGGCTTTCAGGTCGAACATGAAATACGTCAGCCCGCGATGCCGTTCTGCGGAGGGGTCGGATCGGAACAGTCCGAATCCCATGTCCGCGAACGGTGCCCGCGAACTCCAGATCTTCTGCCCGTTGAGTAGCCAGCCGCCATCGGTCTTGGTTGCGGTGGACCGCAGCGACGCCAGGTCGCTGCCGGAATCGGGCTCCGACCACGCCTGTGCCCAGATCTGTTCGCCACTGGCCATTTTCGGCAATATCCGGTCCAGCTGTTCTGAGGTCCCATGCGCGAACAGCGTCGGGGCCAGCATCGAGGTGCCGTTTGCGCTGGCCCGGCCCGGTGCCCCGGCGCGGAAATACTCCTCCTCGAACACCACCCAGTGCAGCAGCGGCGCGTCGCGGCCGCCGTAGCGCTTCGGCCAGGTGATCACCGACAGGCCGGCATCGAACAACACCCGATCCCAATGCCGATGCTGGGCGAAGCCGTCGGCGTTGTCGTAGGACTGGGTCGGGATGGCTTCGGCGTTGGCCGACAAGAATTCCTGTACCTCTGCTTGGAAGGCCAGTGTCTCTTCGTCTAGTTCCAGATCCATTAGTTCAGCTCTCGCAGTTGTGGTTTGACGACCTTGCCGCCAGCATTGCGCGGCAACGCGTCGAGAAACCGCACCGAACGCGGTGTCTTGAAGTTCGCCAAATGCTGTCGGGTATAGGCAATCACCGACTGCTCATCGAGGTTGGCGTCGGGCCGGGTGACCACGAATGCCCGGCCGACCTCGCCGAGGCGCTCGTCGGGAACCCCGATCACCGCAGCGTCGGCCACGCCCTCCATCCGGGCCAGCACCTGTTCGACCTCGGCGGGGTAGACGTTGAATCCGCCACAGATGTACATGTCCTTGAGCCGGTCGGTGATGCGCAGGTTGCCGGCCGCGTCGACGGCGCCGATGTCACCGGTGTGCAGCCAGCCGTCGACGTCGATCGCGGCCGCCGTCGCCTCCGGGTCGTCGAGGTAGCCCAGCATCACGTTCGGCCCGCGCAGCAGCACTTCCCCGGTGTCGTCGATGCGCAATTCGAACTCCGCGAACGGGCGCCCGCATGTGGTGGCAACGGTGACCGCGTCGTCGTCCGCGCGGCACATGGTTCCCATGCCATTGGCCTCGGTCAGGCCGTAGGCGGTCAACACGATGTCGATGTCCAGTTCGGATTGCATGCGCTCCACCAACACCACCGGCACGGTGGCGGCTCCGGTCACCGCAAACCGCAGCGAGCTCAGGTCGTAGTCGTGGCGGGCCGGATGGTCCAGCAATGTCTGGTAGATGGTGGGTGGGCCGGGCAAGACGGTGATGCGGTGTTGTTCGATCGCCTGCAACGTGCGCAGCGGGTCGAAAGTCAGGTGCGGGATCAGTGTCGCACCGGTCTGCAGGCAGGCCAGGATGCCGGCCTTGTAACCGAAATTGTGGAAGAACGGGTTGATGCACAGGTAGCGGTCGTCACTGGTGATCTTGCCGTTGGCGGCCCACGACGCCGAAGCCGACAACGATTGCCGGTGTGCGCACAGCACGCCTTTGCTGCGCCCGGTGGTCCCGGAGGTGAACAGGATGTCGCTGATGTCGTCGGGCGTGACAGCGGCGCTGCGAACCCGTACCGCATCGACGTCGTTACCGCCGGCCATGAACTCGTCCCAGGCACCGGCACCAGTCTCGGCGGCTTCTATCGGTATCCGCACGATGTGCCGCAGTGCCGGCAGGCCGTCGCGGTCCAATCCGGCGGGCCGGTCGGCGCCCAGAAACCGACCCATTGCGAACAACACCGGCGCACGAGTCCGGGCCAGGATGTCGGCGGCCTCCTCGGCGGTGTAGCGGGTGTTCACCGGCACCATGGCGGCACCCGCGTGGTGGATGGCCAAGCAGGCGATCACCCAATGCCAGGTGTTCGGCGACCAGATGGCCACCCGGTCTCCCGGCTGCACCCCCAGCGCGATCAGTGCGGCAGCCGCCCGGTGTACCTCGTCACGCAGTGCGGTGGCGGAAAAGGACCGCTCCTCGGTGATCAACGCAGGGTGATCGGGGAGCCGGCGCGCGTAACGATCCAGCGCCGCGGGAACGGTGCGCGGATCGTCCCCCGCAAGCGGGAGGTGCCCCGAGGTCATCGATGCTCCCTGGATCTACTTGCCCGGCTCTATCCGCCCGCCGCCGTGCGACGGGCATCGTCGCCCGGGCCACCAAAGCAAGTGCTTGGTAGGTTAGCCTACAGGGCATGCAGGAGGTCGAGGAGTTCCGGGCGGAGGTCCGCGGTTGGCTTGCCGACAATCTGGTCGGCGACTTCGCGGCACTCAGGGGCCTCGGCGGACCCGGCCGTGAGCACGAGGCCTTCGAAGAACGCCGGGCATGGAACCAGCATCTGGCAGCGGCGGGCCTGACCTGTCTGGGCTGGCCCGCCGAACACGGCGGACGCGGTCTTCCGACCGCACACCGGGTCGCGTTCTACGAGGAGTACGCCCGTGCCGACGCACCCGTGAAGGTCAACCACTTCGGTGAGGAGCTGTTGGGGCCGACGCTGATCGCGTTCGGCACGCCCGAGCAGCAGCAGCGTTTCCTGCCACGCATCCTCGATGTCACGGAGCTGTGGTGTCAGGGCTATTCAGAGCCCGGCGCCGGCAGCGATCTGGCCAACGTGTCAACCACTGCTGAACTCGACGGTGGCCAATGGGTGATCAACGGCCAGAAGGTGTGGACGTCACTGGCGCATCTGTCGCAGTGGTGCTTCGTGATCGCGCGCACCGAGAAGGGCTCCAAGCGGCATGCCGGCCTGTCGTACCTGCTGGTGCCCCTGGATCAGCCCGGCGTGCAGATCCGGCCGATCGTTCAGATCACCGGTACCTCGGAGTTCAACGAGGTGTTCTTCGACGACGCCCGCACCGATGCCGACATGGTGGTCGGCGAGCCGGGCGACGGCTGGCGCGTCGCGATGGGAACGCTGACCTTCGAGCGCGGCGTTTCCACCCTTGGGCAGCAAATCGTCTACGCGCGAGAGCTAACACGCCTCGCCGAGCTCGCGGCACGCAACGGCGCCACCGACGATCCCTTCATCCGCGCGCGGCTGACTCGGGCGTGGACGGGCCTGCGGGCAATGCGCAGCTACGCGTTGGCTACCATGGATGTCGAGCAGGCCGGCCAGGATAATGTGTCGAAGTTGTTGTGGGCCAACTGGCATCGCGATTTGGGCGAGTTGGCAATGGACGTGATCGGCAAATCGGGGTTGGTGTTGTCGGAGGGCGAGATGGACGAATGGCAGCGCCTGTTCCTCTTCACCCGCGCCGACACCATCTACGGCGGATCCAACGAGATTCAACGCAACATCATTGCCGAGCGGGTACTCGGCCTGCCCCGAGAGGTGAAGGGATGAGCTTGGCTCAAGCACCGAAAGAAGTTGCCGGACACGGCCTTCTAGAAGGCAAGGTAGTGGTCGTAACCGCGGCCGCGGGCACCGGCATCGGCTCGGCGACCGCGAAGCGCGCGCTGGCCGAGGGGGCCGACGTGGTGATCTCCGACCATCACGAGCGACGGCTGGATGAGACGGCGGCCGAGCTGTCCGCGCTGGGGTTGGGCCGAGTCGAGAATGTGCTGTGTGACGTGACGTCCACCGCGCAGGTCGACGCGCTGATCTCGTCGACCACCGCCCGGATGGGACGGCTGGACGTACTGGTCAACAATGCCGGACTGGGCGGGCAGACACCGGTGGTCGACATGACCGACGAGGAATGGGACCGCGTCCTGGACGTGACGTGCACGTCGGTGTTCCGCGCCACCCGCGCAGCGCTACGGTACTTCCGCGAGGCGGGCCACGGTGGGGTGATCGTCAACAACGCCAGCGTTTTGGGCTGGCGCGCGCAGCACTCGCAGTCCCACTATGCGGCTGCAAAGGCCGGCGTGATGGCGTTAACCCGTTGCAGCGCGATAGAAGCCGTCGATTACGGAGTGCGGATCAACGCCGTGTCCCCGAGTATCGCGCGGCATAAGTTCCTGGACAAGACGACTTCGGCAGAACTGCTCGATCGGCTATCGGCCGGCGAAGCGTTCGGCCGGGCCGCCGAACCGTGGGAAGTAGCGGCCACCATCGCGTTCCTGGCCAGTGACTATTCCAGCTACCTCACCGGCGAGGTCATCTCGGTATCCAGCCAGCATCCGTGACGCGAGTAGCCGAGCAAGCGCTTGGTTGATACCCTGGTGGGGTGGACCCAGTGACCGGTCAGGCAAACAGCCGCCGAAACGAGTTGCTGGGGCTCGCCGCGACCATGTTCGCCGAACGCGGATTGCGCGCCACCACCGTGCGCGACATCGCCGACGGCGCCGGCATCCTGTCCGGCAGCCTCTACCACCACTTCTCCTCCAAGGAGGAGATGGTCGACGAGCTGCTGCGCAGTTTCCTGGACTGGCTGTTCGCCCGCTATCGCGAAATCATGGACACCGAGGCCAACCCGTTGGAGCGGCTCAAGGGGCTGTTCATGGCCTCGTTCGAGGCGATCGAGCATCGGCACGCGCAGGTCGTCATCTATCAGGACGAGGCCAAGCGGCTGTTGGCGCAGCCGCGATTCGCCTACATCGAGGACATGAACCGCCAACAACGCAAGATGTGGGTCGAGGTGCTCAACCAAGGCGTCGACGAGGGCTACTTCCGGCCCGACCTCGACGTCGACCTGGTCTACCGTTTCATCCGTGACACCACCTGGGTGTCGGTGCGCTGGTATCAGCCCGGCGGTCCGCTCACCGCCGAACAGGTGGGCCGGCAATACCTCGCCATCGTCCTGGGCGGAATTGCCAAAGAAGGAAAATGACAGTGCCCCGCGTCGACGACGATGCGGAGCGAAGCGACGAGGAGGAGCGACGCAAATGGCAGAGGCGTACGTCATCGACGCTGTGCGTACCGCGGTTGGCAAACGCAACGGATCGCTGGCCGGGGTGCATCCGGTCGATCTGGGCGCGTTGGGCTGGCGCGGGTTGCTCGACCGGGTCGACGTCGACCCAGCCGCCGTCGACGACGTGATCGCCGGTTGCGTGGATGCGATCGGGGGCCAGGCGGGCAACATCGCCAGACTGTCCTGGCTGGCCGCCGGCTATCCCGAAGAGGTGCCCGGTGTCACCGTGGACCGGCAGTGCGGTTCCAGCCAACAGGCGGTTTCGTTTGGGGCACAGGCGATCTTGGCCGGTACTGCTGACCTCATCGTGGCGGGCGGGGTGCAGAACATGAGTCAAATCCCGATCTCGTCGGCCATGACGGTGGGCGAGCAGTTCGGGTTCACGTCGCCGACCAATGAGTCCAAGCAGTGGCTGCACCGATATGGCGATCAGGAGATTTCGCAGTTCCGCGGCTCCGAGCTGATCGCCGAGAAGTGGAACCTGTCCCGCGAAGAGATGGAAAGGTACGCGCTGATCAGCCACGAACGTGCGTTCGCGGCGATCCGCGGCGGCCACTTCGACAACGAAATCATCACTGTCGAAACCGAATCCGGCCCGTTCCGGGTCGACGAGTGCCCGCGCGAGTCGTCGCTGGAGAAGATGGCCGGCTTGAAGCCTCTGGTCGAGGGGGGCCGCCTGACGGCGGCGATGGCCAGCCAGATTTCCGACGGTGCCAGTGCGGTGCTGTTGGCGTCCGAGCAGGCCGTCAAAGACCACAAGCTCACGCCGCGGGCCCGCATCCACCACATCAGCGCGCGCGCCGCCGACCCGGTATTCATGCTGACCGGGCCCATCCCGGCCACGCGCCATGCGCTGGACAAGACTGGCCTTTCCATCGATGACATCGACACCGTCGAGATCAACGAGGCGTTCGCTCCGGTCGTGTTGGCCTGGCTCAAGGAGATCAAGGCCGACCCGGAGAAGGTCAATCCCAATGGCGGCGCGATCGCCCTGGGCCATCCATTGGGTGCCACCGGTGCCAAGCTGTTCACCACGATGCTGAACGAACTCGAGCGCGTCGGCGGCCGCTATGGATTGCAGACCATGTGCGAGGGCGGCGGCACGGCCAACGTCACGATCATCGAGCGGCTCTAGGTCCGCACGCCGCTCCCGCCGTTGCGTCGTCTGCTTCGCAGTGGGCGAATCAAGCGTCGTAATCGACGGCCACGAACGGTGTCGTCGGGTGTGACTGGCAGGTCAAGATGTAGCCGGCGTCCAGTTCTGGCTGTCCGAGAGCGAAGTTGTGGTCCATTTCCACTTGGCCCTCCACGAGTTTCGCCCGGCAGGTGCCGCACGCGCCGCCCATGCAGGCGTAGGGCGCATCGCTGCGAAGTTGTAGGGCGCCTTCCAGAATCGAATCACCGGCGGCCAGGTCGAACGTCATCTGCTTGCCGGAGAGCATAAAGGTCACCGTCGCGGTCTCATAGGTGCGCTCGGCCGCCGGGGAAGTGTCATAACCGAAGAACAGCTCGAGGTGAATCCGCTCCGGGGCAACACCATGCTCGATCAACGCTTCCCGCGCGGTGGTGGTCATATCCATCGGGCCGCAGATGAACCACTCGTCCACACTGTCCGGTGGCAGGCTGCCGGTCAGCCACCGGTCGAGTTTTTCCCGGTCGATCCGGCCGCGCAACTCGGGTGTGTGCAACGGCTCGCCGGACAGCACATGCAGAATCTCCAGACGATCGGCGTAGCGTGACTCGAGACGATCCAGCTCGGTCCGGAACATCGTCGACTCCTTGGTGCGGTTGCCGTAGACAAGTGTGAACCGGCTCTCGGTTTCGATCTCCAGCGTCGTCGCCAGGATGGACAGCACCGGCGTGATCCCGCTGCCGGCCACCAGACCGACATAGTGCTTCCGGTCCAGCGGATGCAGTGGGGTACCGAAGCGTCCGGTCGGAGTCATGAGCTCAAGCACGTCGCCGGCCTTGAGGTCATTGGCGACAAACGTCGAGAACGCGCCGCCGGGAATATGTTTGACGGCGATCCGCAACTGGGCCCGGGTCGCCGGCGCGCAGATCGAGTAGTTGCGCCGGATGTTCTCACCGCCCAGGTCGGTGCGAACCGTCACGTGTTGGCCCGGTTCGAAGCGAAAGTCGTCCCGCAACTCTTCCGGGACGGCGAAGGTCACCAGGGTGCTGTCGGTGGTGATGGGGTCCACCGAGGCGACCGGGATGCGATGCAACACCGCGTGCGGCGAACTCGACCTGGCCGGCATCCGCACCGGCAACAGTCGCGCTAGCCTACCGTTGAGTTCCTTCCATTCCCGGAACTCGTCTGGATTCAGTTGCTGACCAAAGACTGTGGAGATCGCGGCATTGCGTTCCAGATAGGCCTCTTCGTTGCGCTTCCACGTTCGCAGGTACCGGTAGAACGGCACCGAGGGGTGCAGGTGATGCACCAAGTGGTAGTTCTGCGACAGCAGCACGGGGGTGAACAGCCACTCCATGCCAACCCGGTTGCGGGTCGCGCGATAGCGGTTGGAGCGCTGGGTGTCTTCGAGGCCGTGATGGGGAAGCCAGTCGAACCACCAGGCCAGCAGGGTGAGTCCGATGCGTTGCGGGATCAGAAAGACAACCGCGAGTGTCCAGAAATTGCCGCTGACAATGGCAATGGTCAGGCCGGCCAGGCTCAGGGCGAGCATCGTCAGTGTCTCGGTGAGCTCGGAGACCGGTCGGCTGCGGGCGCGCGGGAGGTAGTACTTCAGGTAGAAGTATTCGGCCATCGACCAGCGCAACGGCAGCGACCATGGCGAGCCGTGCGAGGCGAACGTGTCGGGGTCCTCAGCGTCGTCGTTGGAATGGCGGTGATGCTGGATGTGGATGTACCCGAAGGAAGGAAACGCGACCACGGGCGCCACGAAGAGCCATGCCAACCTGCCGAGCAGCCCATTCACCCAGCGCCTGGAACTGATCGAGTAGTGCGAGGCATCGTGTACGACGGTGAACATCACGAAGGTCACCGCGGCGTTGACTCCGATGGTGAGCCAGGGTGAGGCCCACCCGTTGATGTAGCCGACCGTCGACAGCGCGAATGCGGTCACCGCGCCGACGAAGAGCGCCAGGGTGGGCAGCGCCAGCTTGGGTACCGACTCGCCGGGATCCGGGAGTGCATGGCGTGCGGACGAGTCCGGAGTCGCGTGGTCTATCGCGCCGATAGTGGCCATAAAAGCGATAGCCTAGTCGACGGCTGTCAACTACTCCACCAGCGCTGATGCCGCCTGCAGATGCTTGATCGCGTCACGGACGATCGAGCCGATCAGTTCGGCGCACGACGGCAGGTCGTCGAGGATGCCGGCCACTTGTCCCGAGGCCAGTACCCCGGCCTCGGTGTTGCCCTCGACCAGCCCGGCCTTCAACAGCATCGGGGTATTGGCCGCCATCATCACTTGTGACCAGGTGAGATCCTTGCCGTGGCGCATCGCCAGCCCGTCGGTGACCATGGACCGCCAGGTCATTTGCGACATCTTCTTGAACTTGGCCGCATTGCGCACCGCAGCAGCAAAACCTCTTGCCGGCGAGCCGCTTTCCAGCTTCTCGACCAGAGGAGTACGCAGCACGCGGTGCGGCATGCCGTCGACTCGTGTGGTGACCACGGTGCCGTCCAGCGCCGCCTCGAGGTAGCGCCGTTTGACCGCGTCGGGCACGGTGGAATCCGAGGTGAGCAAAAAGCGCGTACCCATCGCCACGCCGGCGGCGCCGTAGCTCAACGCGGCCGCTAGCCCGCGCCCGTCGAAGAATCCGCCCGCCGCGATCACCGGGATTCCGGTGCCCTCGACGGCGTCCAGCACGGACGGCAGCAGCAGTGTGGTGGCGACCGGTCCGGTGTGTCCCCCTCCTTCACCGCCCTGCACGATCATCGCGTCGGCGCCCCAGGCCGCTACCTTGCGCGCGTGTTTGGCCGCCCCGATCGATGGAACAACCACCGCCCCGGCGTCTTTGAGCCGAGTTATCAGTTCCTGCTTGGGCGCCAGCGCAAATGACGCCACCTTGACGCCTTCACGAATCATCAGCTCGACGCGGTCGCCGGCATCGGCGGCGTCGGCGCGGATGTTCACGCCGAACGGTTTCTCGGTGGCGGCCTTGACCTTGCCGATGGCCGTCGCCAACTCGTCGAGCGTCATGGTGGCCGAAGCCAGGATGCCGAGTCCGCCCGCGTTGGCAGTGGCGGACACCAGCCGGGCACCGGCCACCCAGCCCATGCCGGTTTGAACCACCGGATGCTCGACACCGACCAGCTCGGTCAGTGGCGTGCGCAACCTCATGAACGTATCTCCCGGTCGCGCAGCGATTTCGGGTCGATCACGTCGCGGATCAGGCGTAACTCGTCGTCGGTCGGCAGCCGGGTCTCGGCGGCGTCGTCCAGGCCGTCCACCTCGAACGAGGTGGCTTCGCGGACGTCGCCGGGAGACACGCCGGGATGCAGTGACAACGCCCGCATGGTGCGTCCCGGACCACTGAAGTCGAACACACCCAGGTTGGAGACCACCCGGTAAGTGTTGGCGAATCGAAACGCCGGATTGCCCGGATCCACCTTGTCCCAGCCGATACCGCAAACTACGTCGACGGCCTCGCAGAAGACGCGCTTAGAGTGATTGCCGACCCAGTAGCTGGTCGCGTGGTTGATCGCGTTGCCGGGCGCACCACGAACACCGAACATCTGCCTGGTTGGGTGCTGCAGCGGGCCGAAGGCGGAGATATTTTGATTCCCGAAGCGGTCGACCTGGTTGGCGCCCATCACCACGTGCCGCCGCCCCCAGGCCAGTGTTTCGAACACCCGGCCGAACGGCATCCAGCCCTCGACGCTTCCGGCCGCGCCCAGCGCCGGGGTATCGGCCAGCAGCTGGGCTTCGCCGTCGGTCAGCAAGATGTCCGGCGAGAAGGTCAGCCGGGCCAGTCGCGCGCCGACCGAGGCCATGTTGGTCATCGGGCTGATCATGATCTCGCCTGCGTCCCTGAACAATTCGGCACACGCGACCGCACAGACTTCGGCACGAGTGCTCACTTGGCCGCCTCCTCTGCGAAACTGCGCACGGCCGCCTGGTAGTCGTCTTCACTGCCTGACAGGTAGGTCTGCACAAACTTCTGCCAGCCCTCGTCCGTGGACGCCGCCTCGGCGTAGTGCCGCTGGAACTTCTCGTCACGTCCGTAATCCGGTGCGGCCGTGGTGAAGTGGGCGCCGCCCGGTGCCTCTACCACAGCGTCTGCCATCATCCGGTTCACCAGCAGAGCCTGTGGGGGAACGGCCTTGACCAACTCCTGGGTGGAGACGAGGCGATCCACCGACAGGTAGCGCTTTTCGGCGGCCATCAGGAACAGATCGTCGAAGTAAGGGTCGATGCCGGTGTAGGCGGCATTGCCTTGGCTGTCACCGACATTGAGGTGCACGAAGGCGGCGTCCAGGCGTAACGCCGGCATGGCGATCAGCGTCTCGTGTCCGCCACCGGGCGCCGGGTACGGACTGGTTACGGTGCGCAACTCGCCCTCCCAGAAGTCAGGAACCGAACTGCCCAGCCCGGCCCGAATCGGCAGGAACGGCAGCCGCTGCGCCGCGGCTTGCAGGCCGCAGCGCAGCATGCCCTCGTCCATCTCCCGGGCCTCGATCGCCCCGCCGGTGCGGGCCTTGGCGAACCACGGGTCGTAGAAGGGCGGTGAGTCCAGCGAGACGAAGCCGTAGTAGGCGCGGCGCACTTTGCCGGCCGAGCACAGTAGTCCGAGGTCCGGTCCACCGTAGGTGACCACCGTCAGATCCGTGACGTCGGTGCGCAGCATGGCACGCACGAAAGCCATGGGTTTGCGGCGCGATCCCCAGCCGCCGACGCCGATCGTCATGCCGCTGCGCAGTTGCGCGACGGCGTCATCGAGGCTTGTTCTCTTGTCGCTCATGACTTCTTCACGAACTCGTCGCGGTGCTCGTCGGACACGCCGGCGAGGTTGAGCTCGAACGTAAAGCCTTGTTCCATACGGTAACTCGAGTTGACGCGCTGCACGTCGATGAAGTTGAGTGCCTCTTTGGCCGCACGGATGACCCGGGTGTCTTTGGCGGCGATGTCGCGCGCCACTCGCAGCGCGGATGCATCGAGTTCGTCGCGGGGCACCACCTCGTGCACCGAACCGAAGTGGTGCAACGTAGCGGCGTCGACGGTGGCGGCGGTGAAGAACAGCCGCCGCATCAGGTGTTGGGGCACCAGCCGTGATAGGTGGGTGGCAGCGCCGAGCGCGCCGCGTTCCACCTCCGGCAGTCCGAAGGTGGCGTCGTCGGAAGCGACGATGACGTCGGAATTGCCCACCAGGCCGATGCCGCCGCCGACGCAGAACCCGTTCACCGCCGCAATCACCGGGACCGCGCATTCGTAGACCGCGCGGAACGCGGCGAAGCAGCCGCGGTTGGCGTCGATGAGCGCGGTGAACCCCTCCGTGCGCTGCATCTCCTTGATGTCCACCCCGGCGTTGAAGCCGCGGCCTTCGGCGCGCAGGATCACCGCGTGGGTTTCAAGGTTTTGGCCGGCTGCCGTGATGGTGTCGGCGAGTTCGAACCAGCCGCGCGACGGGATGGCGTTGACGGGCGGGTAGTCGACGGTGACCGCGACTATGCCCGGTTCGGTGCTGGTGGATGTAATGGGCAAGGTGGCACTTCCTCGTAAGCTCGTAAGCCTGATTACCTAAGCAAGCACTTGCTTGGTACGCTAGCACAGTGACTCCCGCCCCAGCATCCGACGCCATCAACTTGGGACTGGCCGGGCGGGTGGTTCTGGTGACCGGCGGCGTTCGAGGGGTAGGCGCCGGTATCAGCGCGGTTTTCGCCGGGCAGGGCGCGACCGTCATCACCTGCGCACGGCGGGCCGTCGAGGGGCTGCCCTACGAGTTTCACTCCTGCGACGTCCGCGACGACGATGCCGTCACGGCATTGATCGACGTGATCGCAGACCGGCACGGCAGGCTGGACGTCGTTGTCAACAACGCCGGGGGTTCGCCATACTTGCTGACCGCGGAGTCCAGCGCGAATTTCAACCGCAAGATCATTGAGCTCAATCTAATTGGTGCGCTGTCGGTTTCACAGCATGCGAACGCTCACATGCAAAACCAGAAGCACGGTGGGTCGATCATCAACATCTGTAGTCTCAGTGGTCGACGGCCGTCCCCGGGCACCGGCGCATACGGGGCGGCCAAGGCCGGCTTGGAAAGTCTCACCCAGACTCTGTCGGTGGAGTGGGGGCCGAAGGTCCGGGTGAACGCGTGTGTGGTCGGCATGGTGGAGACGGAACAGTCCGAACTGTTCTACGGCGACGCCGAGTCGATCGCCGCGATCTCGAAGAACGTGCCGCTGGGCCGTCTGGCCAAACCGGCGGATATCGGTTGGGCTGTCGCGTTTTTGGCATCAGATGCGGCGTCCTACATCAGCGGCGCATCGTTGGAGGTGCACGGCGGCGGCGAGCCGCCGCACTATCTGGCCACAACGAACGCGAGCGCGATCAAGTAGAGGAGACAGAACAATGGGAGTGGTTGACGGCCGCGTCGTCATCGTCACCGGGGCGGGCGGCGGTATCGGACGCGCGCACGCGCTGGCCTTCGCGGTTGAGGGAGCGCGGGTGGTGGTCAACGACATCGGGGTGGGTCTGGACGGCTCGCCGGCCGGCGGCGGCAGTGCCGCACAGGGCGTGGTGGACGAGATCGCCGCGGCCGGTGGGGAAGCCGTCGCCAACGGATCCAACATCGCCGACTGGAGCCAGGCGGCCGGTCTGGTCCAGGCCGCTGTCGACAGCTTCGGTGGGCTGGATGTCGTGGTCAACAACGCGGGCATCGTGCGCGACCGGATGATGGCCAACACCAGCGAAGAGGAGTTCGACGCCGTCATCGCCGTGCACCTCAAGGGCCACTTCGCCATGATGCGGCACGCCGCGTCGTACTGGCGGGGCTTGTCCAAAGAAGGCAAACCCGTCGACGCACGGATCATCAACACCAGTTCCGGTGCGGGCCTGCAGGGCAGCGTCGGGCAGGGGAACTACAGCGCCGCCAAGGCCGGCATCGCGGCGATGACACTCGTCGGTGCCGCCGAGATGGGTCGCTACGGCGTGACGGTCAATGCCATCGCACCGTCGGCGCGCACCCGCATGACCGAAACCGTCTTCGCCGAGATGATGGCGAAGCCGGATGAAGGTTTCGATGCGATGGCGCCGGAGAATGTCTCGCCGCTGGTGGTTTGGCTGGGCAGTGCGGCGTCACGGGATGTCACCGGCAAGGTGTTCGAAGTGGAGGGCGGCATCATCCGGGTCGCCGAGGGCTGGGCGCACGGGCCGCAGGTCGACAAGGGCGCAAAGTGGGATCCGGCCGAGCTGGGGCCCGTGGTCACCGACTTGCTGGCCAAGGCACGGCCTCCGGTCCCGGTCTACGGCGCCTAGCGGTCATCCCTGCGCCGAACGTGAACTCTCGGCGAGAATTTCGGCCGGCTTTTTTTGGACGTGGCCTCACGCCCGGCGACCGGGTTCGCACACCACTAGCGGGATGACCCGGTCCGTGACCTCGCGGTACTTGCGGTACGGCGGGTACATCCGCGTCAAAGGCGGCCAATACCGGTCGCGCTCGGTGTCGGTGGCGTCACGAGCGACCAGGCTTGGGTGCTGCGCACGTATTTGCACGTGGACCGCGGGATTGGCCTTTAAATTGAGATACCACAACGGTTTTCGTGCCGGCCACCGAAGGATGCCGGCAGGATGACCCGGTTGCCATCACGCAGGTAGAGGGTCGCGGTGGTCTGCGGCTCGTTCGACTTGCGCCCGGTCGTGGTCAGCAGCGCCGCGGGGAACCGCAG
>CAYNLB010000033.1:0-39532 GCA_964397935.1 uncultured Mycobacterium sp. | reverse complement strand
CCTAGTTGCCGTCTGTCGGCTCCGCGTTCGGATCGGGTCCGCCGGTCAGGTACTTCGGACAGTAATGGGACGACGAAAGGAACGTGAACTTGGCGGCGCCGGCGCCCTGGAATGCGGGGTTACGGTTGCGGAGTTCCGTGACGATCTCCGCGTCCGATTTCCCGGCGTCAAGTAGCTCACATACCGACTTGCCGGCCGTAATCGCTCTGTTCGGGTCCTGATAGGTGATGCCCGCCTGCCTGAGGTCCGTGAGGAAGTCTTGATCGTTGTCGATGTCGGCGTATGCCGGCGGGGCAAGCCCGATCAGAGCGGCAACGCCTGTCAGCATCAATAAAAGTCGCATAACCTGGCGATTGTCTCAGACCCGCCGGGTGATGTGCATCCCATCGGGCAAAACCGCACGTGAACTCTCGACGGTCTCCACCGCGGCAGCCCGCTAGGCTGCCGACGTTCGCGAGATCTTCGACGATCGCATTGCCGGCCCGCTCATCTCCAACGATTCGGGCAGCGCACCGACTTGCCGGCACTCCGGAATTTCCCAGATATCACCGTCGAGAACACCAGGCAGGTCGGCCTCGCTGGCAACGAAGACCGGCGCGTTGCCCTGCACGGATTGGCGGTGATAATCCTTGAGCGCCGCAAACGCCCACTTTCCCAGCAAGCAAATTGCGAGGAGGTTGGCGATGGCCATTACCGCCATCGTCAGATCGGCGAGCGCCCACACCAGCGTCAGCTTCGCCATCGCTCCAAACATGATCGACAGCAGCGTTACCACCTTCAACACGTTGGCCGCCAAGCGCCGGCCCCCGAGGAAGAACAGATTGGCCTCGGCCACCACGTAGTTGCTGAGCACCGAGGCGAACGCGAAGATAAACACTATTGCGGTCATCAAAACGGTGGTCCACGACCCAAGATCGGCGGCGATCGCGGACTCTGTCAGGCTCGCGCCGGCGACCTCTCCGGAGCGGGCCGGATTGTAGGTTTCCGGACCCGAAAGCAGCACGATGAATGCGGTTGCCGTACATATCACCATCGTGTCGACGAAAACGGCGAGCGACTGGATCAGGCCCTGTTCCACGGGGTGTGCGACCGTCGCGGCGCCCGCAATGTTGGGCGAACTGCCCATCCCGGCCTCGCAGGCAAACAGGCCCCGCTTGACGCCGGTGAGCATCGCGGCCAGCATACCGCCCGCGAAACCGCCGGCCAGCTGGCGGATTCCGAAAGCCCCGCCGATGATTTCCTGGATCACCGTCGGTAGCTCGGTGAAGTTGACTGCGACGATCGCCAGCGCCAGCAAGGTGTACACCAGCGCCACAACCGGAAGGACAGATCCAGCGAATTGAGCGACCCGTCGCACCCCACCGAACAGCACCGGCACCGCCAACATCGCCAGAACCACCGTCGTCCAGCCGACGTCGATGGTGTACGACGACTTCAAGACTCCGCTGATCGCGTTGGTCTCCACCATGTTGAACGCAGTCGAGAAGGTGAGCACCAGCAGCGCGGCAAAGACGACAGCGCCTGCCCGTGAGTGCAGCCCGCGCTGAATGTAGAACGCTGGGCCACCCCGGAAGGCACCATCATCCGCACGGACTTTGAAGATCTGAGCCAGGATGGCCTCGATCACCGCGGTGGCCATGCCGACCGCGGCCACCACCCACATCCAAAAGATCGCACCGGGGCCACCGAGGGTGAGTGCGATAGCGACGCCGGCGATGTTTGCGGTGCCTACTCGCGACGCGAGGCCAACGCAGAATGCCTGGAAAGATGAGATCCCACCGTCGTGGCGGTGGGATCTACGGAGCTGGCGAACCATGCGCCCGAAGTACCGGACCTGAATGAATCGGGTACGCACCGTGAAGTAGATGCCGACGCCGATCAGCAAATAGAGCAGGATGCGGGTGTTCAGGGCATTGCTGAACGGATTGACCAACTGCTGCTGAAGGAAGTCCAAACCCCTGCTTCCCTTCGACTACCGGCCGCCATCCGTCGCCGAAATGCTAAAGGCGAAATGTTGACTACAGGTTTCGGTAACCCGCTGTTAACTGTCGCCATTGTAAAAACGGAATCACAATGGCCGCCAAATCCGCTGCTAAGCGGCGCTGTGGTCGGCCCCGCTGATGGTCGAAATGGCTTGCGGACAGTACGCGGTGGCCGCGATCGCCGCGAACTTGGCGGCGGAGTCCTCTTGCAGTTTGGGGTTCAGGCTTTGGATCCTGTGTACGACATCCACCATCGGCTGGCCCTGGTCGACCATATTGCAGACCGCCTTGCCGGCCGCGATGGCTCGGCCGGGGTCCGGATACGTCAGACCCGCTGCCCGGACTGAGGCAAGAAATGCGTCGTCATTGCTGTCGGCGTGCGCAGGCACGCCCATGCCGATCATGGCGGCAAGGCCGGCAAGCGTAAGGAGTAGTTTCACGACTCCCCGATCGTCTCAAAGGGGCGATCGGCACGCATCTCCTGAGGCAAACCGCACGCCCAACCGTCAATCGCTGGTTGACGCAAGGGTACCGTCAACTCATCCGCTGACGACATGTCCGAGCGCTCCCCCATCTGCTACCCGGTCCGTCTCGACGAGCTCATCACCGATGCCAATTAGGTGCACGCAAAGGCGCCCGCCCGGGCGCCGCCCGAGACGGTCGATCGGCCGTGGCCCAACCCCTCCCCTCGCATTACCGCTTGTGCGATCATGCGAAGATGCGCCGCTGGCTGATCGTCCTGTCCACCTTCTTCGTGGCTGCCGCGGGTGTCACCGCAATCGGGATCGCCGCTCCACGTGCACATGCCGGTGACGCCCCGATCGGCCACATCGGTGACACGCTGCGGGTGGACACCGGCACCTACATCGCCGACGTCACCGTCAGCAGCGTGGCGCCCTGCGACCCGCCGCCGGGATTCGGCTACACGCGCAGCGGCACCTATAAAGGCTTCCCCGGCAGCACCGTGGAACGCGCCGACGTGACCGTGCGCGCGATCCGGGTGCCCAATCCGTTCATCATGGCGACCAACTTCAGCTTCGACGGCGTCACCCCCAACGCCGACGCCTACGTACCGCGCGCCACGGACGCACCCGACGCGCTGGACAACGTGCTCGTCAACGCGCCGAACGGAGCGGTCGTCCGCGGCGAAGTGTATTGGGACGCCTACCGCGATCCCGTCTCCACCGTCGTCCTGCTGGACAAGAAGACTGGCTATCACCTCGCGCAATGGAATCTCTGACCGAGACCGTACACGTCGCCTCGACGAATTCCGTTGATATCCAAGAACTTGCCGCCATTGCCGCGCGCACATTTCCGTTGGCGTGTCCGCCAACGATCCCGCCCAAAGACAGCGCATCCTTCATCGACACCCACCTGTCCGCGGACCGCTTCGCCCAGTATCTGACCGACCCGCAGCGCGCGCTCTTCGTCGCGCGGCAAGACGGCCGGATCATCGGCTACGCCATGCTCATTCGCGGCGTGGCCGGCCCAGCCGATGTGCAGCGAGCGGTTCCCAACCGCCCGGCCGCCGAGCTGTCCAAGATCTACGTGCTGCCCGACCACCACGGCGCCGGCCCCGCTACCGCACTGATGGAACTGGTGTTGGCTACCGCTGAACGCTGGGGAGTCCGATCCGTGTGGCTGGGCGTCAACCGGGCGAACCAACGCGCACAACGCTTTTACACCAAGAACGGCTTTACGGTCAGCGGTACCAGGACATTCCAGGTAGGTGA
Source organism: uncultured Mycobacterium sp. (assembly GCA_964397935.1). Lineage (GTDB taxonomy): Bacteria > Actinomycetota > Actinomycetes > Mycobacteriales > Mycobacteriaceae > Mycobacterium. The sequence goes on along the minus strand of CAYNLB010000033.1, from coordinate 35,817 downwards.
CCGTCGGGAAAGCGACTTTGTCATGGTCCGCGAGCTTCATTAACTTCGGCGGTCAGTGCCGAGAGCCGAGAAATGGCCCGCAGGTATTTCTTTCGGCACCCGCCGGCAGAGTCCAACTTGCAGCTTGCGTGGGTTCCAGCGAATCAGGGCGATACGTCGCGAAACTCACCTCGGCGAACGGTGGGGGTGTCCTCAATTGGGCGATCAGGCGCCCCGGCGAGACGGCCGGATGCCGATCCACCGGACGAGCCACCGGGCCCGGAACGTCCGCAGAGGTGGACCCCTGCATGCAGGAACTGTAGCGGCGTGCTGCAATCGAACCCATGCCCGACTCTGGTGCCGCTGAGCCATCGGAGACGCCACTGACGCTGCTCGGATCGGCACGCGAACTCGACGACGGTGAACTCGTCCGGCTCTATGGCTATCCCGAACACGACGGGGTGTGGGTGCGCGCCAATTTCATCACCAGCGTGGACGGCGGGGCCACCGCCGGTGCCAGCAGCGGCGCACTGGGCAGTCCCGGCGACCGGTTCGTTTTCAACCTGCTGCGTGAGCTCGCCGACGTCATTGTGGTCGGCGCGGCCACCGTGCGGATCGAGGGCTACTCCGGCGCGCACCTGAGCGTCGCCGAGCGGCAGCGGCGGCAGGCCCGCGGGCAAACCGAAGTCCCGCAATTGGCGATCGTCACCGAGTCGGGTCGCCTCGACCGGGACATGGCGGTGTTCACCAGGACCGAGGTGCCACCTCTGGTGCTCACCTGCACCGCAGCCGTCGACACGGTGCACCGCGTGCTCACCGGGCTCTGCGAGGTGGTCGACTGCTCCGGCAGCGAGCCGGCCAGGATCGACGAGGCCGCCCTGCTGGGCGTTCTCGAAGCTCGGGGGATGGGCCGCATCCTCACCGAAGGCGGGCCGACTTTGTTCGGCTCCCTGGTCCAGCGCGACATGCTCGACGAGCTGTGCCTGACGATCGCGCCCTACCTCGTCGGTGGCCTGGCACGAAGGATCGCCGCGGGGCCTGACCAGCAGCTGACCCGGATGCGCTGCGCCCACATCCTCACCGACGACGCCGGCTACCTGTACACCCGCTACGTGCGGGCCTAGCCCGATGAAGTGGCTACTGTGGTCGGCATGAGTCGGCAGATCACGTCCGCCACGACCTGGGTCGCGGCGGCCTTGTCGGCGACCACAGTCCTGGCCGGCTGCGTCCCGGGTCTGGCCGCAGACCCGCGCTTTGCCACCGATTCCGGCGCCCGACCGCAAGCGGCGAGCACCACCAAGCCGCCACCCAGCGGTCCGCCGCAGTTCGCGGCACCCAAGAACGACCTGTCGTGGCACAACTGCACGTCGGAGGTGTTCACCGACGCGGGGGTGGCCCCCGCGTCGGGCGTTCAGCTCGACTGCGCGAGCTACGACGCCGATTTGGACCCGGTCAACGGCGGGTCCGGCACCCTGACCATCGGCGTGGTCCGCGCCCGCTCGAATCAGACCCCGCGCGATGCGGGCCCCCTTGTCTTCACCACCGGCTCCGACCTGCCGTCCTCGACCCAGTTGCCGGTCTGGCTTTCCCGGGCGGGCGCCGACGTACTGCAATCGCACCCCATCGTCGCCATCGACCGTCGCGGCATGGGCTTGTCGAGCCCGATCGACTGCCGGGATAGCTTCGACCGTCAGACGATGCGCGACCAGGCGCAATTCGAAAGCGGCGACGATCCCGTCGCCAACCTTTCGGACATCGCCAACACCGCGACCACAAACTGCACCGACGCCATCGCGCCGGGCGCCTCCGCCTACGACAATGCGCACGCCGCCTCGGACATCGAACGACTGCGCAGCCTGTGGGATGTACCGGCGGTCGCGCTCGTCGGCATCGGCAACGGCGCGCAGGTGGCGCTGGCCTACGCCGCGTCGCGGCCGGATCGGGTTGCCCGGCTGATAATAGACTCGCCGATTGCGTTGGGGGTCGGCGCCGAAACCGCCGCCGAACAACAGGTCAAGGGCCAACAGGCCGCGCTCGACGCGTTCGCCGCCCAGTGCGTCGCGGTCAACTGCGCGCTCAGTCCCGATCCCAAAGGCGCCGTGAGCGCGCTACTGGCCGATGCCCGCGCCGGCAAGGGACCCGGAGGGGTATCGGTGGCCCAGGTGGCCAACGCCATCACCGTCGCTCTGGGCTTCCCCTCCGGGGGCCGCATCAAGGCCACCACGGATCTGGCCGATGCGCTGGCCGACGCCCGCTCCGGGGACATCAACCGGCTGAACAACTTGATCAACCACGCCGACGCCACCGAGGACACCGACGGACAGTTCGTCGCCTCCTGCAGCGACACGGTCAATCGCCCCACCCCCGACCGGGTGCGCGAACTTGTCGTGGCGTGGGCGAAGCTGTATCCCGAGTTCGGCACCGTCGCCGCGCTCAACTTGGTCAAATGCGTCCACTGGCCGACCGGGTCGCCGCCGCAGCCGCCAAAGGACCTGCGGGTCGACGTCCTGTTGTTAGGGGTGCAGAAGGACCCGATCGTGGGCGTCGGAGGAGTCGCGGCGACCGCGGCCACCGTCATCAACGCGAACGCGGCCAGCAAGCGGGTGATGTGGCAGGGCATCGGCCATGGCGCCAGCATCTATTCGGGCTGCGCGGTTCCTCCCCTGATCGGCTATCTCAACAGTGGCAGGCTGCCCGGGACCGACACCTACTGTCCCGGCTGACACTTCGGGGCCGGCCCCGGTGTACGGTGCGCTGGTGACGGCAGCTGAATCGACCCGCACCGGCATGCGTGATCGGATACTGACCGCATTTCGTCCCCCCACCGGCGCACCCAGCGCGGCGGCAATAGTGCGCTCGGCGTTGTGGCCGCTGGCCATCCTGTCGGTGCTGCACCGCAGCATCCCGCTTTCCATCAACGGCAACATCACCGACGACTTCAAACCGGTGTACCGGGCGGTGTTGAACTTCCGGCACGGCTGGGACATTTACAACGAGCACTTCGACTACGTCGACCCGCACTACCTGTACCCGCCCGGCGGCACGCTGCTGATGGCGCCGTTCGGGTACCTGCCCTTCACGCCCTCGCGGTATCTGTTCATCCTGATCAACACCGTGGCCATCTTGATCGCCTGGTATCTGCTGCTGCGGATGTTCAAATTCACGCTGTCGTCGGTGGCCGCACCCGCCCTGCTGCTGGCCATGTTCTGTACCGAGACGGTGACCAGCACGCTGGTGTTCACCAACATCAACGGGTGTGTCCTGCTGGCGGAGGTGCTGTTCCTGCGCTGGCTGCTGGATGGCCGGGTCAGCCGTCAATGGTGGGCCGGTGCCGCGATCGGGCTGACACTTGCCCTCAAACCCTTGCTCGGGCCGCTGTTGTTGCTGCCGTTGTTGAACCGGCAGTGGCGCCCGCTGGTGCCCGCCGTCGTGGTTCCGGCGGTCATCAACCTGGCCGCCTGGCCACTGGTGAGCGACCCGATGGACTTTGTCACCCGCACGGTGCCCTACATCCTGGGCACCCGCGACTACTTCAACAGCTCGATCGAGGGCAACGGCGTGTACTTCGGCCTGCCCACGTGGCTGATCGTGTTCCTGCGAATCCTGTTCACCGTGCTCGCGATCGCCGCGTTGTGGATGCTGTACCGCTACTACCGCACCCGCGACCCGCTGTTCTGGTTCACCAACTCGACGGGCGTGCTGCTGCTGTGGTCGTGGCTGGTGCTGTCACTGGCCCAGGGCTACTACTCGATGATGTTGTTCCCATTCCTGATGACCGTCGTGCTGCCCAACTCGCTGATCCGCAACTGGCCGGCGTGGCTGGGAATCTACGGTTTCCTGACGCTGGACGACTGGCTGATTTACAAATGGATGAGGTATGGCCGCGCGCTGCATTACCTGAAGATCACCTACGGTTGGTCGCTGCTGTTGATCGTGGCGTTCACCGTGCTGTACTTCCGTTACCTGGACGCCAAAGCCGAAGACCGCCTCGAAGACGGCATCGATCCGGCGTGGCTGACGGCCGAGCGTGAGCGCGCTAGCGTGGACGCATGACCTACTCCGACACGAGCTCACAACCACCGAAGGTGCACCTGACCGAAGACGAGTGGCGTCAGAAACTCACGCGCGAGGAGTTCGAGGTGCTACGCCGCGCCGGCACCGAACGGCCCTTCACCGGTGAGTACACCGACACCAAGACCGAGGGCGTCTACCAGTGTCGCGCCTGCGGTGCCGAAGTGTTCCGCAGCACAGAGAAGTTCGAGTCGCATTGCGGCTGGCCGTCGTTTTTCGACCCGGCGGACTCCGACGCGGTGACCCTGCGCTCCGATAATTCGATGGGCATGACGCGTACCGAGGTGCTCTGCGCGAATTGCCACAGCCACCTGGGTCATGTGTTCGCCGGTGAGGGGTATCCGACGCCGACGGATCAGCGCTACTGCATCAACTCGATCTCGCTGCGCCTGGTCCCGGCGGGTGACTAGCGCTCAGCCAGCCTCCGCGACGTGTCGCAGCCGTTTATAACTCGCGGCACCCGCGACGGATGAGCGCGTCGCGCACGCGTCGCACGACGTCCGCCGACTTGTCCTCGGCGATCACCCGGACGACGATCCAGCCGAGTTCTTCGAGTTTGCGTGACCGCCACTGGTCCCGGGCGTACCGGCGGCGGTCGGTGCGGTGGTGGTCACCGTCGTACTCGGCGGCCACCTGGTACTTCGCCCACCCCATATCGAGCACGCCAACGATTCGCCAGTCGTCATTGATCGGTATCTGAGTCTCCGGAGCCGGCAATCCGGCATCGATCAGCAGCAGACGAAGCCAGGTCTCCTTGGGCGACGCCGCACCAGGATCGATGAGTGGAAGCGCCGCGCGTAGCCGCCGCAGGCCCCGGGCACCCGGGTACCGCCCGGCCAACAGCCACACATCCTCGACGCGGAACGGCGTCGCCCGCATCAACGCATCGAGCCGCGCCACAGCATCGCCGGTGGGCAGTTGCCTGGCCAAGTCGAATGCCGTCCTCGCGAGCGTGGTCACGGGCAGACCCGCGACACGGGTGACCTCGTTCGGCTCGACACGCTGATTGCGGGTGATCACGCCGGCCGGAGCATGCTGGTTACGCCAGATCAATTCGATCGGCTCGTCGTCGTCGATCCAATCCGAGCCGTGCAACGCCGCCGCAGCGAGTCCGGCCACGACGCCACGCCGGTCCGACCACAGCCAGGCGGCCACGGAACGCGTTCGCAGGGAGGCCGTCGCGCCCTCCGCCAGATAAACGTCGGGATGGATCGCACGGAATCTGGTTCGCAGCTGATAGGGGCTCAGCGTCCCGTGCCGCATGGCCTCGCTCCCCCTGAATACGTCGTCCACAAACGGAAGACGTCACCGGGCACCGGTCAGGATCCGCCAGATATAAACCGCCGCGATGGGTTTCGGCGGGTCGTCGCAGACGTTTATGTGTCGCGGGCCGGGAAACGCCACGCCGCGTCCGCCGGCCCGGCACGGCTCAGGGCAGCGAGTTCACCAACTGCTCGACCGGCACGCGCGGCCCGGTGAAGAACGGCGTCTCCGCGCGGGTGTGCCGGCGGGCGTCGGTGGCGCGCAGCTCACGCATCAGGTCGACGATCCGGTGCAGTTCGGGGGCCTCGAAGGCCAGGATCCATTCGTAGTCGCCGAGCGCGAAGGCCGGCACCGTATTGGCGCGGACGTCCTTGTATTCGCGGGCGGCCATGCCGTGCTCGGCGAGCATGCGGCGGCGTTCCTCGTCGGGCAGCAGGTACCACTCGTAGGACCGGACGAACGGATATACGCAGATGTAGGCGCCTGCCTCCTCACCGGCCAGGAAAGCCGGGATATGGCTCTTGTTGAACTCGGCCGGCCGATGCAGCGCCACACTGCTCCACACCGGCGAGCAAGCCTGGCCCAGCGAGGTGGTGCGCCGGAAATCGGCGTAGGTCGCCTGCAGCGCTTCGACGCGTTCGGCGTGGGTCCAGATCATGAAGTCTGCGTCGGCACGCATGCCCGCGACGTCGTAGAGGCCGCGCACCACGACGCCGCGTTCCTCCTGCTGCTTGAAAAAGGTGGATGCGTCATCGACGACGGCGTCCCGCTGGTCGCCGAGCACGCCCGGCCGCACGGAGAACACCGAGAACATCAGGTAACGCACCGTCGCGTTGAGCGCGTCATAGTCGAGCTTGGACATGAAACCTATCGTGCCACTTGCAGGTCGAGGGCTTCGACTGCGCGCCCGGCCGCCCCGACACATGCCGGCACCCCGATGCCGTCGAGATAGCTGCCGGCGACCGCCAGCGTCGGCGGCAGACCGGCACGCACATCGGCGACCAGATCCGTGTGACCGGGGCCGTACTGCGGCATCGCGTCGATCCAGCGCTGCACGCGGGCGTCGAGGGGTTCGACGGCCAGATCGAACACATCGACCAGATCGCTCAACGCCCATCCCAGCAGTTCGTCATCCGTGGTGCTGGCGGCCACGTCATCACCGAAGCGCCCGAACGACAGCCGCAGCAGCTGCGTGCCGCCCGGCGAACCCCACTTGCGGGACGACAGCGTGATCGCCTTGGTCCGCAACCGTTCGCCACTGGCCACCAGCACGCCGGAACACTCCGGAAAGGGGGTATTGCCCGGCACCGCGAGGGCCACCACCACCGACGATGCGCTGGTGATCCGGCGGGCCGCGGCGGAGCTGCGCGGTGCGATTTCTTCGAGCAGCGCCGCCGCCCGCGGGGCCGGGACGGCCAGGATCACCGCGTCGGCGCGCCAGTGCGCCCCGGTGTCGTCGACCAGCACCCAGCCCGGTTCGAGCCGCTGCACGGCGGCCCGCACCCGGCGCGCCCGGCTGCGCCGGACGAGCTCGTCGACCAGCACCCGGTAACCGCCGTCCAGCGCTCCGAATACCGGCGCCCCGGTGGCCGGAGGCAACGCCTGCCGGACCGCGTCGGTCAGGCTGGCCGCGCCACGATCCAGGGCGGCCGCCACACCGGGGGCCGCCGCGCGCAGACCGATCGTCGCCGCGGAGCCCGCGTACACCCCGCTCAGCAGCGGATCGACCGAGCGGGTAACGACCTGTTCGCCGAACCGGTCACCCACCAATTCGGCCACCGCGGGATCGCTGCCGCCTCGCCAGCCCAGCGGGCGCGTGGGTTCGGCGTTGATGCGCGCGATCGTCGCCTCGTCGACCAATCCCGTCACCGAACTCGCGGACGACGGGATCCCGACCACCGTGCCGGTGGGCAGCGGATGCAACTGCCGCTCGCTGTAGATCAACGGTCGGGCGCCGGTGGAGACCCGCTGGCGCCCCGACAGACCCAACTCGGCGAGCAGCGCGGGCATCTCGGGCCGGCGCAACACGAACGCCTCGGCTCCCAGGTCCATCGGCTGTCCGCCGACCACCTCGGTGCGCAAGATGCCCCCGAGCTTCTCGCCCGGATCGAACAGGGTGATGGTCGCGTCCTCGCCGACGGCAGCGCGCAGCCGATACGCCGCGACCAAGCCCGAGATCCCGCCCCCTACAACGCAATACGAGGGCGCACTCATAGCGAGTGGACCAGCGACACCAGATCGGTCAGCACGCCGGGATCGGTTTCGGGCAGCACTCCGTGACCGAGGTTGAAGACGTGACCGGTCGCGCCACCGTCGACGGCGCGTCGTCCATCGTCGACCACCGCGCGGGCCGCACGTTCCACCACCGGCCAACCCGCCAGCAGCACCACCGGATCCAGGTTGCCCTGCAGCGCTGTGCCGGGTGCGACGCGGGCCGCGGCATCGGTGAGGGCGGTCCGCCAATCCACGCCCACGACGGACGCCCCGGCCTCCGACATCGCGCCCAGCAGTTCGGCCGTCCCGACCCCGAAGTGCGTCATCGGCACGCCGTATTCGGCCAGCGTGGCGAAAACCCGTGAGCTGTGCGGCAGCACATAGCGGCGGTAATCGGACAGCGACAGGGCCCCTGCCCACGAGTCGAACACCTGAATGGCGTCCACCCCGGCATCGAGTTGCGCCCGCAGGAAGCCGACGGTGATGTCGGTCAGCTTTTCCAGCAACGCATGCCAGCTGTCCGGCTCGGCCAGCATCATCGCCTTGGTGCGGGCGTGGTGGCGGCTCGGGCCGCCCTCGATCAGGTACGACGCCAGGGTGAAGGGCGCACCCGCGAAGCCGATCAGCGGCACCTCGCCGAGGGCGGCCACCAGCAACGTGACGGCGTCGGATACCGGCTGTACCCGCTGCGGCTCAAGGGGTTTCATCGCATCGACGTCCGCGGCGGTGCGCACCGGTGACGCGATGACCGGTCCGACTCCCGCGACGATGTCCAGGTCGACACCGGCGCCGAGCAGCGGCACCACGATGTCGGAGAACAATATCGCCGCGTCGACATCGTGACGGCGCACCGGCTGCAGGGTGATCTCACACACCAGCTCGGCGTCGAAGCACGCCGCCAGCATGTTGTGCTGGGCCCGCAGCGCCCGGTATTCGGGCAGCGACCGGCCGGCCTGCCGCATGAACCACACCGGCAACCGGCCGGGTTTGCGACCGGTCACGGCGGCCAGGTAGGGCGACTCGGGAAGGTCGCGACGAGTGTTCATCGGCCTCAATGCTGCCACGGCGGCCGGCTGGTGGCCGGGGAGCTCCTCATGCGGCTGCGTACTATCGACGACCGCAACAGTTTGAACGTCAGGAGCTCCGATGTCAGTCAGCCACCCCCCGGTAAGTTACGACGAGTTCCCCAGCCTGCGCTGCGAACGCGGCGAGAACGGCGTGCTGACGCTGGTCCTCGACGCCCCGGGGTTGAACTCGGTGGGGCCGCAGATGCACCGCGACCTCGCCGACGTCTGGCCCGTCATCGATCGCGACCCCGCCGTGCGTGTCGTCCTGGTCCGCGGCGAAGGCAAAGCGTTCTCCTCCGGTGGCAGCTTCGACCTGATCGAGGAAACCATCGGCGACCACGAAGGCCGCCTCCGGATCATGCGTGAGGCCCGCGACCTGGTGCTCAACATGATCAACTGCGATAAGCCCGTCGTGTCCGCGATCCGGGGCCCGGCCGTCGGCGCCGGTCTGGTGGTCGCGTTGCTCGCCGATATCTCGGTGGCCGGCCGGACCGCGAAACTCATCGACGGGCACACCAAACTGGGAGTGGCGGCGGGTGACCACGCCGCGATCTGCTGGCCGCTGCTGGTCGGCATGGCCAAGGCCAAGTACTACCTGCTCACCTGCGAGACGCTGCTCGGCGAGGAAGCCGAGCGCATCGGCCTGGTCTCGACCTGCGTCGACGACGACGACGTGCTGTCCACCGCCACCCGGATCGCCGAGAACCTGGCGCAGGGCGCGCAAACCGCGATCCGCTTCACCAAACACAGCCTCAACCACTGGTATCGCATGTTCGGTCCGACCTTCGAAACGTCGGTCGGGCTGGAATTCCTCAGTTTCAGCGGCCCCGATGTCGCCGAAGGCCTCGCCGCTCATCGCGAGAAACGCCCGGCGCGATTCACCGGCTGAACCGCCCCTGAGCAGGCTCGATATGCTCCGATGCGGCCAGGTCACAGCTTGGTCGCGGCGGGTGCGCGGGTCGGCGCGCCTGTTACCGCGTGTCGGGCGATAGGTCTACGGTCGAAAGCTGTGACCCGCGCCTGCGACGATGCAGAGTGCCGCGATGAGGAGGAGCGGCGCCAGTGAGCTCAGCTGAACCGGCCCCATTCCGCGAGGCGGTGGCGGCGATGAATGCCGTCACGGTGCGGCCGGAGATCGAGCTGGGCCCGATCCGGCCGCCGCAACGCCTGGCCCCCTACAGCTACGCGCTGGGGGCCGAGGTCAAACATCCCGACCGCGAGATCGTCCCGGAACAGTCCGACGGCGACGCCTTCGGCCGGTTGATCCTGCTCTATGACCCCGAAGGTGCCGACGCGTGGGACGGCACCATCCGCCTGGTTGCTTACATCCAGGCCGACCTGGACCCCACTGAGGCCGTCGACCCGCTGCTGCCGGAGGTGGCGTGGAGCTGGCTGGTCGACGCGCTGGAGTCCCGCATGGAGCAGGTCACCGCCCTGGGCGGGACGGTCACCGCCACCACATCGGTCCGCTACGGCGACATCTCCGGACCGCCACGCGCCCACCAGTTGGAGCTGCGGGCGTCGTGGACGGCCACCACTCCCCAAGTCGGCGTCCATGTCGAAGCGTTCTGTGAGGTGCTGGAACACGCCGCGGGCCTACCACCGGCCGGCGTGACCGACCTCAGCTCACGCTCACGCGCCTGACATGGGCGGACCGTCGGCCCTCGGGCCCGGCAGCACCGCGCCCGAGGGCACCGAACCCCAGCCCACCCCCCTGCTGCACCCGGCCGAAGGGATTCCCGATCTCTCGGTGAGCGTCCGCGAGATCGAGGCGGCCGCGCAGCTGCTCGACCGGGGGCGCGGACCGTTCGCGGTGGACGCCGAGCGAGCGTCGGGCTTCCGCTACTCCAACCGCGCCTACCTGATCCAGATACGGCGTGCCGGCGCCGGCACGGTGCTCATCGACCCGGTCAGCCACGGCGCCCACCCGCTCGAGGCGCTGCGGCCCGTCGCCGAGGTGCTGAGCTCAGACGAATGGATCCTGCACTCCGCGGATCAGGACCTGCCCTGCCTGGCGGAGGTCGGCATGCGGCCGCCGGCGCTGTACGACACCGAGCTCGCCGGCAGGCTGGCCGGGTTCGAACGGGTGAACCTGGCGACCATGGTCGAGCGGCTGCTGGGCTTCGGGTTGGCCAAGGGCCATGGGGCCGCCGACTGGTCCAAGCGCCCACTGCCGGCAGACTGGCTCAACTACGCGGCCCTGGATGTGGAACTGCTCATCGAGCTGCACGCAGCGATCGCGGACGTCCTGGCCGAGCAGGACAAGACAGACTGGGCGGCACAGGAATTCGACCATCTGCGGACGGCAGCTTCCAGAGAAGCGGCCCCGGTTGCGCGGCGGGACCGCTGGCGACGGACGTCGGGGATCCATCGGGTGCGTGATCGGCGCGGCCTGGCCGCGGTGCGGGAATTGTGGACGGCGCGTGACCGTATCGCCGAGCGCCGCGACATAGCGCCGCGCCGCATCTTGCCCGATTCGGCCATCATCGACGCCGCGATCGCCAACCCGACGACGGTCGAGGACCTGGTTGCTTTGCCGGTATTCGGTGGGCGTAATCAACGCCGCAGCGCCGCGATGTGGTTGACGGCGCTGGAAGCGGCCCGGCAGAACAAGAATCCGCCGGAGGAGACGGAACCGGCCAACGGGCCGCCGCCGCCGTCGCGGTGGAGCAGGCGCAAACCGGAGGCCGCCGCACGACTGGAAGCGGCGCGGACGGCACTGGCCGAAGTGTCGCAGCGGGTAGGGGTTCCCACGGAGAACCTGATCTCACCCGAACTGGTGCGACGACTGTGCTGGGACTGGGAAACCGCGCCCGATCCCGTCGAGGCGGTCGATGAATTATTGCGCGCCGGCCAGGCGCGGGCATGGCAACGCGAGATCGTCGTTCCCGTCCTGGCTCAAGCGCTGCAGCCGCCCGCCGAAGCCGACGACAGCTAGTCGAGATGCTCCCGGATCTCGGCTTCCGAAACACAGCCGCCCAGTGCGGCGACCCAGCCGGTGATCCGGCGAGCCACGTCCTGATCGGTCAGCCCGAGATCGGCCAACAGCTCACTGCGCGAAGCGTGCTCGTAGAACTCGTTCGGCAGCCCGACGTCGCGGCAGGGAACGTCGATCTCCGCGCGGCGCAGGGCGGCGGACACCGCTGACCCCACCCCGCCGTTGACTCCGTTGTCCTCGCAGGTGACGACCAGTTTGTGCTGGGCCGCCAGTTCGAGGACATCCTCGGACACCGGCAACACCCAGCGCGGGTCGATCACTGTGACGCCGATCCCATGTTTGTGTAGCCGCTTGGCCACCGCCAAGGCCATCGGCGCGAACGCGCCGACCGCCACCAGCAGCACATCGTGGTTGCAGCCATCGGCCGGTACCGCGAGCACGTCCAGCCCCGAGCGCCGTTCCAGAGCCGGAATGTCCTCGCCGACGTCGCCTTTGGGGAACCGTATCGCCGTCGGTCCGTCGTCGACATCGAGCGCCTCGCCGAGTTCCTCGCGCAGCCGAGTCGCGTCCCTGGGTGCGGCCACCCGAATGCCCGGCACGATGCCCAACATCGACAGATCCCACATACCGTTGTGACTGGCGCCGTCCGAACCGGTAATCCCGGCCCGGTCGAGCACCATGGTGACGGGCAGCTTGTGCAGCGCCACATCCATCATGATCTGGTCGAAGGCCCGGTTGAGGAACGTCGAATAGATGGCGACCACCGGGTGCATCCCGCCCATCGCCAGGCCGGCCGCCGACGTCATCGCGTGTTGCTCGGCGATGCCGACGTCGAACAAGCGATCCGGGAACTGTTGGCCGAACGCTGTCAGCCCGGTGGGGCCGGGCATCGCCGCGGTGATCGCCACGACGTCGCGGCGCTTCCTGCCACAGGCGATGAGCGCATCAGAAAAAGTTGCCGTCCAGCCGGGCCCGGCGACCTTGGTGGCCTGGCCGGTGACCGGGTCGATCGGAACGGTGGAGTGCATCTGGTCGGCCTCGTCGGCTTCAGCCGGCCCATAGCCCATGCCCTTGCGGGTGACGACGTGCACGATCACCGGACGCCCGAAACCGCGGGCGTGGCGCAGCGCGACCTCCACCGCGCGTTCGTCGTGACCGTCGACCGGGCCAACGTATTTCAGCCCCAGGTCGGTGAACAGCAGCTGGGGCGCCAAAGAATCCTTGATGCCGGCCTTGACGCTGTGCATGAAGCGGTAGGCAATCTTGCCGACCAGCGGCATCGCGCGCAGCGCCTCGCGGCCCTTTTCCAAGGCCTGCTCGTAGGCCGGCTGCAGCCGCAGCGTGGCCAGATGGTCGGCGACACCGCCGATCGTCGGCGCATAGCTGCGGCCGTTGTCGTTGACGACGATGATGACCGGACGGTGTGAAGCGGCGATGTTGTTCAGCGCCTCCCAGCACATACCGCCCGTGAGCGCACCGTCCCCCACCACGGCGACCACGTGTCGGTTACGGTGACCCGTCAGCTCGAAGGCTTTGGTCAGGCCGTCGGCGTACGACAGCGCCGCGCTGGCGTGGCTGGACTCCACCCAGTCGTGTTCGCTCTCGGCGCGCGACGGATACCCCGACAGCCCACCCTTCTTCCGCAAGCTTTCGAAGTCGTGGCAACGTCCCGTCAGCATCTTGTGCACGTAGGACTGGTGACCGGTGTCGAAGATGATCGGATCGTGCGGTGAGTCGAACACCCGATGCAGCGCGAGCGTCAGTTCGACCACGCCGAGGTTGGGCCCCAGGTGCCCCCCGGTTACAGCAACCTTGTGGATGAGAAACTCGCGAATCTCGGCAGCCAGTTCGCGTAGCTGCTGCCCCGAAAGGTGCTGCAGATCGGCGGGCCCGCGGATCTGTTCCAACATCCCGTTAGTCTACGCAGCGACCGCTGACTGGTCCCGTTGGACGTTTTCGATTTTCGCTGGAGCGCGGCGCTGCACCGCCTTTGGTAGCGTCAGTCCGCGGTGAGCCGGGAAGCCTGGTCGGCAACGCTGTCCCGAGTTGTCCCGACCTCCGGAGAATGCCGTGAGCTCAGACGTCGACCGCACGACTCTGACCCTGCAGAAGTATGGTCGGACTATGCGCGCCGAGCAGATCGCCGAGGATTTTCCCGTCGTCAGCATCGATGCGGAAGCATTGGAGGCTGCCCGGATGCTTGCGGAACACCGCCTGCCCGGACTGTTGGTCACCGACCCCGAGGGACACCCCTGCGCGGTACTACCCGCCTCCCAGGTCGTCCGATTCATCGTGCCGCGCTACGTACAGGACGATCCCTCGCTGGCCGGTGTGCTCAACGAATCGACCGCCGACCGCTGCGCGGAGAAGCTGAGCGGCAAGAAGGTGCGGGACGTGTTGCCGGACCATCTGGTTGACATACCTGCGGCCAAAGCCGACGACACCATCATCGAGGTGGCGGCGCTGATGGCACGGCTGAGGAGCCCGCTGGTCGCGGTGGTCAAAGACGGCGGGCTCATCGGGGTGGTCACCGCATCGCGGGTCCTCGATGCGGCGCTGAAGCATTGATTCCAACGGATTTGGCGATCAAGCGTCCCCAGGCGCAACCACAGGACAATCGATGAGCTTCATCGCGATCGCCGTGTTCGTGGTCGCCTATGCGCTGATCGCCAGCGACCGCGTCAACAAGACTTTGGTGGCCCTTGCGGGCGGGGCAATCATGGTCGCCCTGCCCATCATCGATTCCGATGACGTCTTCTACTCGCACGAGACCGGGATCGATTGGGACGTAATCTTTTTGCTGCTGGGGATGATGATCATCGTCAGCGTGCTGCGCCAGACCGGTGTCTTCGAGTACGTCGCGATCTGGTCAGCCAAACGCGCCCGTGGTTCCCCGCTGCGCGTCATGATCCTGCTGGTACTGGTCACCGCGATCGCGTCGGCCCTGTTGGACAACGTCACCACGGTGTTGCTCATCGCCCCGGTGACGCTGTTGGTGTGCGACCGGCTGGCGATCAACCCGGCCCCGTTCTTGATGGCCGAAGCGTTCGCCTCGAACATCGGCGGCACGGCGACATTGGTCGGCGACCCGCCCAACATCGTTATCGCCAGCAAGGGCGGCCTGACCTTCAACGACTTCCTGGTCCACCTGGCCCCGATCGTGTTCCTCGTCATGGCGGTGTTCATATTCATGCTGCCGCGTCTGTTTCCCGGCGCATTCGACGCTGATCCGGCGCGAATCGCCGACGTCATGTCACTGGAAGAGAAGGAGGCCATTCGCGATCGCGGGCTGCTGATCAAGTGTGGCATCGTCCTGGTGGCGGTGTTCGCGGCTTTCGTCGGCAACTCGGCGATACACATGAAGCCGTCCATGGTGGCCCTGGTCGGAGCCGGCATCCTGGTCGTCGTTTCCCGGCTGGAGCACTCCGACTACCTGGCCAGCGTCGAGTGGGACACGCTGCTGTTCTTCGTCGGCCTGTTCATCATGGTCGGCGCTCTGGTGAAAACGGGGGTCGTCCGGCAGTTGGCGCAATTGGCGGTCACTGCGACCGGCGGCAACACTCTGTTGGCGACGATGGTGATCCTGGCCGCGTCGCTGGTGATCAGCGGAATTGTCAACAACGTTCCATATGCTGCGACGATGACGCCGATCGTCGCCGAGCTGGTACCGGCCCTGACAGACCGGGGCAACCCGGACGTGTTGTGGTGGGCCCTTGGGCTGGGCACCGATTTCGGCGGCAATCTCACCGCCATCGGGGCCAGCGCCAACGTCGTCATTCTGGGTATCGCCAACCGGGCAGACAATCCCATCACTTTCTGGGAATTCACCCGCAAAGGCATTGTGGTCACGACGATGTCGCTGGTGCTGGCGGCACTCTATCTCTGGGTGCGCTACTTCCTGCTGGCCTGAACGCTGCACAGGGAAGCGGGCAATGCACCGCCAATTTGACGATCCGGAGGCTGACCGATGAGCGTCATCGCTATCGCGGTATTCCTGGTCGCCTACGCGCTCATCGCCAGCGACCGGGTTAGCAAGACCAGCGCAGCGCTGGCGGGCGCGGCGGTCATGCTCGCCGTCGGGATCGTCGATTCCGGCGACGCGTTCTTCTCGCATGAGACCGGAGTGGATTGGGACGTCATCTTTCTGCTGCTGGGCATGATGATCGTCGTCAGCGTGCTGCGCCAAACCGGTGTTTTCGAATACATCGCGATCTGGGCCGCCAAGCGCGCCCGTGGTTCGCCGATGCGGATCATGATCCTGCTGGTGCTGGTGATGGCGTTCGGGTCGGCCATGCTGGACAACGTCACCACCGTCTTGTTGATCGCACCGGTCACGCTGCTGGTGTGTGACCGGCTGGCAATCAGCGCGACGCCGTTCTTGATAGCCGAAGTGTTCGCGGCCAACATCGGCGGCGCAGCGACATTGGTCGGCGACCCGCCCAACATCATCATCGCCAGCCGAGCCGGATTGACGTTCAACGACTTTCTGATTCACATGGCTCCGGTCGTACTCATTGCGCTCGTCGTCTTCATCGCCTCCTTGCCCGTCCTGTTCGGCTCCATCACGGTCGATCCCGATCGAGTCGCCGACGTGATGTCACTGGATGAGCGCGAAGCCATCCGCGATCCCGGACTGCTGATCAAAAGCGGCGTGGTGCTGTCGCTGGTGTTCACTGCCTTCCTCGCCCATCCGCTGCTGCACATCCACCCGTCGGTGGTGGCGTTGCTGGGTGCCGGCACCCTCATCGTGATCTCGGGTCTGAGCCGGTCGGAGTACCTGTCCAGCGTCGAGTGGGACACGCTGTTGTTCTTCGCCGGGCTGTTCACCATGGTCGGGGCTTTGGTGAAGACCGGCGTGATCGACAAGCTGGCGCGGGCAGCTGTCGAATTGACGGGCGGCAACGAATTGTTCACCGTGATGCTGATCCTCGCCGTCTCAGCACCGGTGTCCGGCATCATCGACAACATTCCCTACGTCGCCACGATGACACCGATTGTCACCGAACTCGTCGCCATCATGCCGGGTCAAGTCAACCCCGACGCGCTGTGGTGGTCACTGGCGCTCGGTGCCGACTTCGGCGGCAACCTGACCGCCGTGGGGGCCAGCGCCAACGTCGTCATGCTCGGAATCGCGCGGCGTGCAGGCACTCCCATCTCGTTCTGGGAATTCACTCGCAAGGGTGCTGTGGTCACCGCCGTGTCGCTCGCGCTGTCCGCAGGCTATCTGTGGTTGCGTTACTTCGTATTGAGCTGACACGCGTCACGGGCTTCACCGGTATCTGGCGCGGAAACGGCCGAACAACGCCCAGGCGATGGCCGCGTTGTAGACGCCGCCGGCAAGAAGGTAAGGCCACCAGGCGCCATTGTCGTTGGCAACCCAGAACGCTTTGGCGGCCCAGTAGGGTGGCAACGCACCGAACGCGAGGTTCCATCCCGAGTGGATGAACCACGGTAAGCAGGGCAGGCCGGCGATCAGCATGCCCAGGGCGCGGACCACCGCCAAACCCTGAATCTTGTTGCTCGCCATGGCGATGACCAGCAGCAGGGTCACCACGGCCGACAGCCCGGCCAGCAGTCCGATCGGAATGAGCGCGGGGACAAGCCCGGGTCTCAGCAGCCCACTGAACGACATCGTCGCGATCACGTAGACCGTGGTCACCACGAGCACCGTGGCCGCCCGATAGGCGAAAAACGTCGACAGCGGGACCGGGGTGACCCGCAATGCTGTCAGGGTGCCGGCGTCAGCCTCGTCGAGGACCAGGAATGCTGCCAGCGCGCCGACGATGACGATGCTGGTCAACAGAAGGAATGCGGTCATGATCAACGGGTAGTACGGGACCAGGTCGAACCCGTTGCGGCGAGCCAACAGCGCCGTAACCCGCGGGGTCAGTACCGCCACCCCGGTGGTCCAGATGGCCGGCGCCACGACGACCATGACCAGCAGGGGATCGCGGTAGGTGCCGCGAATGTCATTGCGCCCGAATGCGGCCAACGCCCGCGCTGTTCCCATCACATCCCGCCCGACCTGGCGACGACGTAGCGGCCGAACAAGACTTTTGCCGCCCACCAAAATCCAGCCAGGCACACCACCGGATACACCACGGCGTACCCGGCCTGCCAGGGCGTCAAGCTCACCTGGTCGAAGGCGCTGCCCAACAGCAGCAACGGCCCCTGGGTCGGCAACAGGTACAGCACCGGGTTCGGCCACACGCCGGACAGGTACAGGACCGGCAGGTTCAGCACGGCCAGCGGGACGGTGGCCGCCAGGAACCAATCACTGATGGAAGCGAATGGCAGCGACGTCGTGAAGCCCACCAGCAGCATGAGCAGCGTTCCGAGCGCCACTCCGAGGATCATGGGACCCGCATGGTAGGCGAGCCCGTGCACGATGGACACGACCACTACCGCAATCGACAGTGAGACGGCAAGCAAAACAACGAGTTTGGCGAACAAGTATTCGGTGAACCGCAGGGGGGTGGAGATGATGGCGCTCAGCGTGCGCTCTTGCCTTTCGAAAAACACCGTGCCCGCGATGAAGAAGAACCCGATGATGGTGGTGTCGCCGGCCAGCACGTAGGGCTCGGCGACCGGACGCAACCCGGGCGACAACGGCAACAGCACCGCCAGCCAGATCAGCCCGGAAAAAACTGCGGCGTGCAAGAACCGTTGCCGTACTTGAAGAATCAACTCCAGCCGCGCCGCATTCGCCAGCCTGGTCACGTCAGTCGCCTACCGGTGGTCTCGACGAAGACGTCGTCGAGGCTGGCTTCCCCGCTGTGGATCGTCTCGACGTGCCTCTCGCGCAGCAAGGTGTGAAAGGCCGGGTCGTCGGCCAGGGAGTCCATCGGAAATTCGGCGGCCTCGAGCCGCTCGTGCTCGCCGCGATATTCGACGCGGACGAGACGCTTGCTGCGGGCGATTTTCAGCTCGGCGGGCCTGTCCAGGGCGACGATCGTCCCTTCCACCACGAACGCGACCCGGTCGCACAGCTCGTCGGCGGTGGCCATGTCGTGGGTGGTCAGAAACACGGTGCGCCCCCGCGCCTTCAGGTTCAGGATCATGTCCTTGACCGTTCGGGCGTTCACCGGATCCAGGCCGGACGTGGGCTCGTCGAGGAACAACAACTCGGGATTGTTGATCAGGGCGCGGGCAAAGGTCAACCGCATCTGCATGCCCTTGGAGTACTTGCCGACCCGGGTATGAGCGTCGTCGGCCAGACCGAGAGCCACCAGCAGCTGCATCGGGTCGGCCGTCGCGCCGCCGTAGAGCGACGCGAAGAACCGCAGGTTCTCCAGACCGGTGAGCTTTTGGTAGTGGTTGGGCAGCTCGAATGACACTCCGATGCGCTCGTAGTAGTCGGAGCCCCAGTCCAGCGGGTCGCGGCCCCACACCGAAGCCTGGCCACCATGTCCGCGGAGCAAGCCGATCAACAGCTTCTGTGTGGTCGACTTCCCGGCCCCGCTGGGCCCGAGGAACCCGAAGATCTCGCCCCGGCCGACCGTGAAATCCATGCCGCACAGCGCCGGGCCGGAGGCCCCCGGGTACGTGAAGGTGAGCCCCTGAACCGCTATGACGTCGCTTTCGGTAAGCGGGGCTGCTCCGAGGTTCCGCATGACGCGCTATGCCTCCCGGTGAGCGCGGTGCGCCGGACGGTGCCGTCGTACCGCAAATACGGATTCAAGTTCCGACCAGACTTCCCGGAGCGCCGTCGCCAGCATAGTTAGCTCCGGGATCCGCCGAGACGGCGCCGCCATCGAGCCTGCGGGCGCGCTCACCGCAGTCTCCGTGCGGCGCGCCCCTATCGGGTCAACAGCGCGACACACTCGATGTGATGGGTCAATGGGAATGCATCGAAGACTTTGATCTTCTCGACGGCATAGCCGCGACCGAGGTAAAGACCCATGTCGCGAGCGAAAGACGCTGCCTCGCAGCCGATGTGTACGACGCGCGGCACCTCGGCGGCGGCCAATAGATCGATGACGTCGCGACCGGCACCCGCACGCGGCGGATCCAGCACCGCCACGTCTGCGGTCGCGCGTTGCGCCCTCAGCGCCCGCCGCACCGAATCGGTCACGACGTGCACCTGGGGCAGATCAGTCAGTGCAGCCCGAGCGGCCCGCGTCGCCGCGCGCGAGGTGTCCACGCTGAACACTCGTCCCGACTCCCCGATCGCCTCGCCCAGCGCCGCGGCGAAAACGCCCGCACCGCCGTACAGATCCCAGGCAGTCATGCCGGCGCCGGGCTGTGCCCAGTCGGCGACCAGGCTGCTGTATACCGCGGCCGCACCCCGGTGTGCCTGCCAGAAGGCCGTTATGGGCACCTGCCAGCTGCGTCCGCGTACTCGCTGCACCGCTTCGTAGCTACCTTCCACCACCTTGGTCGTCGTCCGTTTCCCCTGCCGGACGGTGCGCACCACATGGCGCGTCCCGTCGTCATCGACGGCCACCTGCAGTTGGGCGGCCGGGGGCCAATCGGTCGCGGCCAGACCGTCGAGCATGCCGGCGGGTAACTGCGCGCAGCGCAGGTCGGTCACCAGTTCGTCGCTGTGGTACCGGTGAAAGCCGGGGCGACGGTCCACGCCCACGTCGAGCCGGACCCGGGTGCGCCACCCGGTCGGCCCGGAATCCGCCAGCGGCTCGGCCTCACCGCTCCAGCGATGTCCACCCAGCCGTTGCAGTTGGTTGGCCACGACTTGCGCCTTGAGCGTCCGGACCGCCTCCGGAGCGGCAAACGCCAGGTCACAACACCCGGCGCCGTCCACCCCGGCGATCGGGCACAGCGACGCGATCCGGTCGGGTGCCGCCTCGATCACTTCGACAACCTCTGCGTGACAATATGAGCCGCGGTCCGCAGTAACCCGGACGCGCACCCGCTCAGCCGGCAACGCGTAGCGGACGAACACCACGCGGCCTTCGTGGTGCGCCACACAGCTGCCACCGTTCGCCGGGGCACCGGTGACCAACGTCAGCTCCCCGAACGGGGACGCCAGCGCACCGGGTGCGCGGGTCGAGTCGCGAGTCAATCGAAGATTCCCCGCCGAGCGTCACCCGGAGCCACGTGCGGCTGCAACGTCTTGCGTCGTTCCGACGAAGTCAATTGCCACGGAACCGAGGTCACCATCACGCCCGGCATGAAGAGCAGCCGGCCCTTGAGCCGAAGCGCGCTCTGGTTGTGCAGCACCTGCTCCCACCAGCGGCCCACCACATACTCCGGAATGAACACCGTGACCACGGTGCGTGGCGACTCCTCTCTGGCTCGTTTGACGTAATCCAGCACCGGGCGGGTGATCTCGCGAAACGGGGAGGCGATGACCTTGAGCGGCACGCTGATGTCGCTTTCCTCCCACTTTTGCTTCAATTCCTGGGTTTCCGCATCATCGACTTCGACCGTCACCGCCTCCAATACGTCGGGGCGGGTCGCGCGCGCATAGGCCAGCGCGCGCATCGTCGGCATGTGCAGCTTCGACACCAGCACCACGGCGTGATTGCGGCTGGGCAAAACCATTTCGTCCTCCTGCGCCGAGGCCTGTTCCGCCAATTCGCGGTTTACGCCGTCATAGTGTCTGCGAATCATCTTCATCAAGATGAACAACAGGCCCATGGCGACAATCGCGATCCACGCTCCGGCAAGGAATTTCGTGATCAGCACGATGATGAGCACGGCGCCGGTGGACAGCAGACCGACCGTGTTGACCATCCGGGAGCGCACCATCTGACGGCGCGCTGCAGGGTCGGTCTCGGTGCGCAGCAATCGGGTCCAGTGCCGGACCATCCCGATCTGGCTGAGCGTGAACGAGATGAACACCCCGACGATGTACAGCTGGATCAGCGCGGTGAGTTCGGCGCGAAACGCCATCACCGCTCCGATTGCCGCCGCCGACAGGAACAGGATCCCGTTTGAGAACGCCAACCTGTCCCCGCGGGTGTGCAGCTGGCGTGGCAGATAGCTGTGCTGCGCCAGTACCGAGCCGAGCACCGGGAAACCGTTGAATGCGGTGTTTGCGGCCAACACCAAGATCAGCGCCGTGACCCCGGCGATCAGCAAGAACCCGAGGTGAAAACCACCGAACACGGTCTGGGCCAGCTGGGCGACCAGCGTCTTCTGCTGATAACCCGGCGGGGTACCGGTCAGCTGCGTGTCGGGATCGTCGACGACTTGGACCCCCGTCTGCACGGCCAGCGTGACCATACCCATCAGCAAGGTCACCGCGATGGTGCCCAGCATCAGCAGCGTTGTTGCCGCGTTGCGGGACTTCGGCTTCTGAAACGCCGGCACCCCATTGCTGATCGCCTCCACACCGGTCAGGGCCGCGCAGCCGGAGGAAAACGATCGCGCCACCAGGAATACCAACGCAAAGCCGACGATTTTGCCGTTTTCGGCGTGCATCACGAAGCCCGCTGATTCGGCCTGCAGCGAGTTACCCAGCACGAATATCCGGAATAATCCCCAGCAGAGCATGGCGGTGACGCCGGCGATGAACGCGTAGGTCGGGATGGCGAAGGCCAGACCGGATTCGCGGACGCCCCGCAGGTTCATCGCCATCACCAGCAGAATGGCGGTCACCGCGAAAAACACTTTGTGGTCGTACACGAACGGGATCGCGGAGCCGATGTTCGACATCGCCGATGCTATCGAAACAGCAACGGTGAGAACATAATCCACCATCAAGGCGCTGGCCACCACCAGTCCGGCGGTGTCGCCGAGGTTGGTGGTCACAACTTCGTAGTCGCCGCCACCGGAGGGATAGGCGTGCACGTTCTGCCGGTAGCTGGATACCACGACGAGCAGCACCGCGGCCACCACCAACGCTATCCAAGGCGCCATGGCATAGGCCGCCACACCGGCCACCGAGAGCATCAGGAAGATCTCCTCGGGGGCGTAGGCGACCGACGACATCGCGTCGGAGGCGAACACCGGCAGGGCGATGCGCTTGGGCAGTAGCGTGTGACTCAGCCGGTCGCTGCGAAACGGCTGACCTATCAGCAACCGGCGCGCGGTGCTTGAAAGTTTGGACACGAGAGCCAAGAGTAAGCCCAGATGGCTTTGGCGGTAGCGTTCGTAGGCGAGAATGTGCGCTGACCGAAATCGGCCGGCCGATGAGGGTTGCCGATTCGGAGCGCAGGACGCAGCCGAGAGGACCTCAAGTGCGAGTAGTGGTGATGGGCTGCGGTCGGGTGGGCTCTTCGGTGGCCGATGGTCTGTCCCGGATCGGCCACGATGTCGCGGTCATAGACCGCGACAGCACCGCCTTCAACCGGCTCAGCCCTGAGTTCGCCGGCGAGCGGGTGTTGGGTCAGGGATTCGATCGAGATGTCCTGCTAAGGGCTGGCATCGAAGAGGCGGATGCGTTCGCCGCGGTGTCATCCGGAGATAACTCCAACATCATCTCGGCTCGCCTGGCACGGGAAACCTTCGGCGTCAAGCGCGTTGTCGCCCGGATCTACGACGCCAAGCGCGCCGAGGTCTATGAACGTCTCGGCATTCCCACGATCGCCACCGTGCCCTGGACCACCGATCGCCTGCTCAACGCCCTACTCCGTGAGACGGAGACCGCCAAGTGGCGGGACCCGACGGGCACCGTCGCCGTCTGCGAGGTCGTCCTGCACGAGGACTGGATCGGGCACCGGGTCACGGATCTGGAGCAGGCCACCGGCGCGCGGATCGCGTTTTTGATCCGGTTCGGGGCCGGCGTGCTGCCGGAACCGAAATCGGTCATCCAGGCCGGCGATCAAGTCTATGTCGCGGCGATATCCGGCCGGGCCGCCGAGGCGGTGGCGATCGCAGCATTGCCACCCGGTGAAGAGCTGCAATGAAATCGGGTGACGGGTTTGAGGAGCGGCGCAAATGAAAGTAGCTGTCGCCGGGGCCGGCGCGGTCGGCCGCTCGGTCACTCGCGAGCTCATCGGCAACGACCACGACGTGACGCTGATCGAGCGCAACCCCGAGCACGTCGATGTCGACGCCATCCCCGCCGCGCACTGGCGGCTGGGCGATGCCTGCGAACTGAGCCTGCTGCAGTCCGTGCGCCTGCAGGATTTCGACGTGGTGGTCGCCGCAACCGGCGATGACAAAGCCAACGTCGTGCTGAGCCTGTTGGCCAAGACCGAATTCGCGGTGCCCCGGGTGGTGGCCCGCGTCAACGATCCCCGCAACGAATGGCTGTTCACCGACGCCTGGGGCGTGGATGTGGCGGTGTCCACGCCGCGCATGCTGGCTTCACTCATCGAGGAGGCCGTCGCCGTCGGCGACCTGGTGCGGCTCATGGAGTTCCGCAGGGGGCAAGCCAACCTCGTCGAAATCACCCTGCCCGACGACACGCCGTGGGGCGGCAAGCCGGTGCGCAAGCTGCAGTTGCCCCGGGAGGCGGCGCTGGTGACGATCCTGCGCGGCCCGCGGGTCATCGTGCCGGAGGCGGACGAGCCGCTGGAAGGCGGCGACGAGCTGTTGTTCGTCGCCGCCGCCGAGGTTGAGGAGGAGCTACAGCAGCTGCTGTTGCCGGCCACCTCACCCGGCGACTAATCGCGGATGGTGTCCGCCTCGGCCCGGACGCCGGCGTCTTCGGCAGCGGACATGGCGCGCTGAGCTGATTTGATTGCCGCGTATGTCGCGAGCGCGGCCAGCACGGTCAGCGGCCAGCCCATGCCGATGCGCGCCGCCGCCAGCCAGCCGGTCTGATTGGCGTCGTAGAGCAGGCGCTGAACGACGAACCGGGCGCCGAATACCAGCACCCAGCCCAGCGAGGCGACATCGAACGCGTACACGGCCCGGGGGAAGTCTCGCCAGTCGCGACCCCGCCCGCTGGCCCAGGTCCAGACGTAGCCGACGAGGGGCCGGCGGATCACCACCGACACCGCGACGACCACCGCCCACAGCAACGACATCCAGATGCCCAGCAAGAAGTAACCCTTGGACTCCCCCAGCAGGTAAGCAATCAGCGCGCAGACCGCGACGCCGGCGAACCCGGAGAGTGCCGGGTGCGCCGATTCCCGCCGAATCAGCCGCCACAGCAAAACCAGCGCGGCCACACCCAGCGCGGACACGATCGCGGCACGCAAACCGGACAGGTTCGAAACGACCACGAAGGTCAGCACCGGCAGCGACGAGTAGACGACGCCACTGATCCCACCTGCCTGGACCAGCAGCCGTTCCGCGAGGTTGATGGGGCTACGGGTGATGCCATCCGGGGAGCTCGATTCCCGTGGGGGCGGTGGACTCGCCCCCGGATTGCCGGGGAAGGTCACCGCTGAATTTCGTAGTGCGGGTTGTAAATGGCCTTGGCCCCGTTTTCCAGCTTGCCCAGCCGGCCTCGCACCCGCAGGGTGCGGCCTGAATCGATGCCGGGTATGCGGCGTTGACCCAACCACACCAACGTGACGGTGTCGGTTCCGTCGAACAACTCGGCGCGGACCCCTCCGGGACAACCCTTACCGTTGGTTTCCACGCTGCGCAGCGTGCCGATCATCGTGACCTCCTGGCCACGCTCGCAATCGATGACACGCTGTGCGCCGGTACTCGCTACTTCGTCGGACAATTCCTCGGAGTCGCGTTGCTCCGGATCCTCCATCAACCGGCGGGTCAGCCGGCGCAAATACCCTTGGGCCCCCATGGCCACTCCTGACGCTAACGGCGCTTCCATCAAATGCCAACGGACACCGTAGACCTGTTGGTTCCCCGGTGCCAATCGAACCAAACCTGATATTGGAGCGCTAGCGAACGCCGGGGCACTATCAAGGGGTGGTTGTCGATCTGCGCGGCGTCACAACCGTGTTGCTGCCCGGGACGGGTTCCGACGACGACTACGTCCACCGGGCGTTTTCCGGCCCCTTGCGCAAGGCCGGTGCGTTGTTGGTGACCCCGCCGCCCCAGCCGGACCGGTTGATCGACGGTTATCTGTCGGCTTTGGACACCGCCGCACGCGAGGGTCCGATCGCCGTCGGCGGGGTGTCCATCGGCGCCGCCGTGGCGGCCGCCTGGGCACTGGCCCATCCCGATGGCACGATCGCCGTCCTGGCCGCGCTGCCGGCCTGGGCCGGGGCCCCAGGGTCGGCACCCGCAGCTCTCGCGGCGCGGTATTCGGCATCCCGGCTTCGTGCTGATGGGTTGGCGGCAACGACCACGCAGATGCGGGCTTCGAGCCCGCCGTGGTTGGCCGACGAACTCACCCGCTCGTGGCGGGCTCAGTGGCCACAATTGCCCGACGCCATGGACGAAGCGTCCGCCTACGTTGCTCCAAGCCGCGCCGAAATGGCCCGGCTGGCCGCCCCACTGGGTGTGGTCGCGGCGCTCGACGATCCGATTCACCCGCTGCAGGTCGGTCTGGAGTGGGTCGCCGCCGCGCCGCGCGCAGCCCTGCGGACGGTGACGCTGGATCAGATCGGCGCGGACCCCGCCGCGCTGGGTGCGGCCTGCCTGGCCGCTCTGCGCGACCTCTAGCCGACTGCCCGGCACTCCCCCGCAACGGGGCCCGTTCCGGGTCGCCTCCTCGGACAGTTAGCCGCCGGTGGTGGTGCGCAACTGCTGCATCGCCGATCCGTCGGCGCTACGGCGTGCGGCCGGCTCGTTGGCCGCCTGTTGTGCCTGCGCCTCCGCGGCTTCCCGCAGCTGCTGTGCCATCGGCTCGGGCAGCTGCACGGTCAGCGGTGTCCGTACCGGCAGAGGGGTATCACCGCGGCGAACCACGGTGTCCGCCAGCGCGGCACGCGCCTCCTGCTCCAACGCTTCCATGGTCTCGTGCGGGCCGTTGATGACGCAGCGGATCATCCAGCGGTAACCGTCGACTCCGATGAAGCGCACCACGCCGGAGGCGGTGCCGACCACTTCCCGACCCCACGGCCCGTCCTTGATGCTCACTTTGGCCGAGTCCTTGCGCAGCGATTCGGCAAGTTCGCCGGCCACCTCGCGCCACAGGCCGCCGGTCTTCGGTGCCGCGTAGGCGGCGATGGTGAAACGGCCGTTGGGTGTGACAACCCACACGGCGCTCGGGACACCGGTCTCGGTCAGCTCGACCTGCAGCTGGCCGGCTTCCGGCGTGGGAATGAGGACCGAGCCGAGGTCGAGCCGGGCCAGTTCCGCGACCGCGGGGTCGTCGAAGTCGTCGATATCGAACGGGCCTTCCAACTCCTCGCGCGGTTCCTCGCCTCGCTCGTGGGCAGCTTCGGCGTCGTGCTCAAGTTCCGCGGGCGCGGCGGAAGTTTGTTCGCCGTCGTCCTTGTTTGAGCGTCTACCGAATGCCATGGTGGTCGCCGCTCTCCCCCGCACACGGGTGGTACCGCCACCTCATCGCGCCTCCTTCTGCATCGTCGTAGGCGGTCACAAACTCGCATGTCCGCCGGAGGAACCGTGGCCACCGTCGCCACGGGATGTCTGGGCGAGCCCAGCCTGGTCGAACGACTCGACCTCGACCAGCTCCACTAATTCGACCCGCTGCACCAGCAACTGGGCGATGCGGTCGCCACGGTGCACCACGATGGGCTCGACGGGGTCGAGATTGATCAGTGCAACCTTGATCTCGCCGCGGTAGCCGGCATCGATCGTGCCCGGGCTGTTCACGATCGAAAGCCCTACTCGCGCCGCCAAACCCGAACGCGGATGGACCAAACCGACCATTCCGACGGGAACGGCGACCGCGACGCCGGTGCGCACCAGGGCTCTTTGCCCGGGCTCCAGTTTGACGTCTTCTGCGCTGTAGAGATCGACCCCGGCGTCGCCGTGGTGGGCGCGACTGGGCAGCGGAAGTTCCGGGTCAAGGCGGACAATGGCCAGACTGGTCGACACGGAGCCACAGATTACTCTTGACTGCGTGTCTGATACGCGGGTCGCGCCGCAGAGCGTGCGATATCGCGAACGGTTGTGGGTGCCGTGGTGGTGGTGGCCATTGGCCTTCGCGTTGGCGGCGTTGATCGCTTTCGAGGTCAACCTCGGTGTGACCCCCAAACCGTCCTGGCTACCGTTTGCAACCCTGTTCGCGGTGGCGGCGGGAACGCTGTTGTGGCTGGGCCGCGTCGAGATCGCTGTCACCGCCGGTGACAGCGGAGTGCAACTGTGGGCCGGAGAGGCGCACCTGCCCGTCACCGTGATCGCCCGGTCCGCCGTCATAGCGCCCGCTGCCAAATCGGCAGCCCTGGGCCGGCAACTCGACCCGGCAGCCTATGTGTTGCATCGGGCGTGGGTTGGACCGATGATCCTGGTGGTCCTCGATGACCCAGACGACCCGACACCGTACTGGCTGGTGAGCTGCCGTCACCCGGAGCGGGTGCTGTCGGCGTTGCGCAGCTGACCCGAGAACCGGTCAAGCCGCGCAATCGGTACAGATCATCAGGCCGTTCTTCTCGCTGGCCAGTCGGCTACGGTGTTGCACCAGGAAGCAGCTAGAGCAGGTGAACTCGTCAGCCTGCTTCGGAATGACGCGGACCGACAGCTCTTCGCCGGACAGGTCGGCGCCAGGCAGCTCGAAAGACTCGGCGGATTCGGATTCGTCGACGTCGACCACGGCCGAAGCCGCTTCGTTGCGTCGTGCTTTGAGCTCCTCCAGCGAGTCCTCCGAGACATCATCGGTCTCGGTACGCCGCGGAGCGTCGTAGTCGGTAGGCATATCTATTCCCCTGCCCTAACTTCCTCTACGTGCCCTCGTTAACCCAAGCAACGCTTTGTACCAGCGTCGAACGCATCCACCAAATAATTCGTGCCCGTATCACGGCTCATTAAAGTGTGATTTGCGTCACACTTCGATCCTGTCCCTTGTGTTCGGCTTTGAACAGTGCGTTTGACGTGCGACTAGAGTGCAGCTGTGGTCGCACAAATCACACAGGGTACAGCCTTCGACAAGCACGGTCGGCCCTTTCGACGACGCAATCCCCGGCCCGCCATCGTGGTGCTGGTCTTCCTCGTGGTGGCGACGGCCGTGGTGTGGACTGTTGCACTGACCCGACCGGCGAAGGTGCACGAGGCCACGGTGTGTAATCCACCGCCGAAGCCGGCCGGGTCGGCGCCGCCGCAGCTCGGTGAGCAAGTGTCACGGAGCGCAATGATGGACGTCACACCGGCCAAGCTCAGTGACACCAAGGTCCGCGTCCTCAATGCCAGTGGCCGTGGCGGACAAGCCGCCGACGTAGCGGGCGCAATGAAAGATCTGGGCTTCGCGCAGCCGACTGCCGCCAATGACCCGGTCTATGCCGGCACCAGGCTCAACTGCCAAGGCCAAATCCGCTTCGGTACGGCGGGGCAGGCCACCGCTGCCGCGGTGTGGCTGGTGGCACCGTGCACCGAGCTGTTCAACGACGACCGCGCCGACGACTCCGTCGACCTGGCACTGGGAACGGATTTCACCGCGCTGGCCCACAACGACAACATAGATGCCGTGCTGGCCACCCTGCGCCCCGGCGCCACCGAGCCGGCAGACCCCGCGCTGCTGGCCAAGATTCACGCCAGCAGCTGCTGACCAGTCAATCCAGGATCGGATCCAGGCCGCCGCACCGCTTCAGGACCGCCAACAGCTCGTCGGCGATTCCGGGCGCGGCGGCTACCACCAATCCAGCCCCGTTTGTCTCCGGCGTCGGCAAGTACACTCGAGCACCCGCCTCGGCCGCGATCAGCGCCCCCGCGGCGCAATCCCACACCTGCAGACCGTGCTCGTAGAAGGCATCCAGCCGGCCCGCGGCGACCATGCACAGGTCCAGCGCCGCGGAGCCGATGCGACGAACATCGCGAACCAGCGGCAGCATGCGCGCCAACAACGCCGCCTGCGTCGCGCGGCGCTGCCGTGCGTAGCCGAACCCCGTGCCCAGCAACGCCATCGACAGGTCGTCGACCGCGGCGCATTGCAACGGGGAGGTCCCTTGCTCGTCGATGACATGCGCGCCGAGGCCGGTCGCCGCCGAGTACACCCGGCCGCCGACGACATCAGCGACCGCCCCGGCCAGCGACACGCCGTTGACCTGCGCGCCGATCGATACCGCATATGCCGGGATGCCGTAAACGAAATTCACTGTGCCGTCGATGGGATCGAGTACCCAGGTGACCGCGTCACTGGGCGGCGTCGCCCCCAAGTCCCCGGCATCGGCGGGACCCCCGCCCTCTTCACCCAGAATTGGCTCACCGGGCCGTAGTTCCGCCAACCGATCCCGCAACAGCCGCTCCGTTTCCGTATCCACCACGGTCACTGGATCGGTCGGGGTGCTCTTCGACCGCACCGCGGTACTGGCCGTCGCGGTCCGGGTAGCCGCTTCGGCGCCGAATACCTCGGTGCGCCGACGCCGCACGAATTCGGCAGCGCCGGCGGCCAGGGTCTCGGCCACCGAACGCAGCCGCGCGGGCTCGTCATCAGGTCGCGTCACCGGTCTATCGCATCATAGTCGCCACGGCTCCGTAGACGCCCCGAGCCGCATCGTCGCCGGGCTAAGGTGATGCGGACAGTCCAGTCACGTCGAGGAGATTCGATGACCAGCACCGACTCCACTACCGATACGCCCGCCGCCAAAGCTGCCGGTGGCAGACCACAGCATCGTGGATTCGGCATCGACGTCGGCGGCAGTGGCATCAAGGGCGGCATCGTCGACATGGACACCGGGGAGTTGATCGGCGAGCGGGTCAAGCTGCTGACGCCGCAACCGGCAACGCCGTCCGCGGTCGCCAACACGATCGCCCAGGTAGTGCACGCCTTCGAATGGACCGGTCCGCTTGGAGTGACCTATCCCGGGGTTGTCACCCGCGGGGTCGTTCAGACGGCGGCCAACGTGGACAAGTCCTGGATCGGCGCCAATGCGCGCGACATCATCAGCGCCGAGCTGGACGGCCAAGAGGTCACGGTGCTCAACGATGCCGACGCGGCCGGGCTCGCTGAGGAGCACTACGGCGCGGGCAAGAATCAGTCTGGCCTGGTCGTGCTGCTGACGTTCGGCACCGGAATCGGCTCTGCAGTCATCCACAACGGGACGCTGATACCCAACACCGAGTTCGGGCATCTCGAGATCGGCGGCAAGGAGGCCGAGAAGCGTGCGGCGTCATCGGTCAAAGAAAAGAACAACTGGAGCTACGCGAAGTGGGCCAAACAGGTGACCAGGGTGCTGGTGGCCATTGAGAACGCGATGTGGCCGGATCTGTTCATCGCGGGGGGCGGCATCAGCCGCAAGGCCGACAAATGGCTGCCGCTGCTTGGCAACCGCACCCCGGTGGTGGCTGCGGCCCTGCTCAACACCGCCGGCATAGTCGGCGCGGCGATGGCCGCCACCTCGGATGTCACCCACTGAATTTTGCCCGGCAGACCAGTAGGATCGCGCACTGTCGTTACAATGGTCCTCGGCGCGACAGCCCGACAGACAGCGTGCGAATACTCACGCTGATAGCAACGCCGACATCGACATAGCAGACACTTTCGGTTCATCATGCCCATACCCACCGGAAGTGCGTCCAAACGAAGGGGTTTAAGTGGCAGCGACCAAGGCAAGTTCGGCCACCGACGAGCCGGTGAAACGCACCGCCACAAAGTCTCCGTCGTCCTCCGCTAAGCGCCCGGCGGCGAAGGCCGCCAATGGTGCCGCCCCCGCGAAACGGGCGACCAAGACATCGCGGACGACCAAGCCCGCCACACAACCCGAAGCCGGCGCGGCAAGCGGCGCCACAAAGAAAACCCGCTCGTCGACTAAGGGCGCCGACGCCAAGGCGCCGTCCGCCCGCGGCGCAAAATCGGCAGCCAGCGGCGCAAAATCGGCATCCAAAGGCGCTGCGGCAGACCCCGAGGCCGCTCCCAGCGACCTCGAGTCCGACGACACTGTCGAAGATCTCGATGGCGAGCCGGACCTCGAAGATGCGCCCAGCGAAGACCTCGAGATCGACGCCGACCTCAGCCTCGACGACCTCGAGGAGGACGTGACCCCCGGCGGCGAGGAGTCCGACCTCGAACCAGCCGAATCCGACGCCGCCGAGGCGGACCCGGCCACCCCAACCGCCGAAGCCGCCGCGACCTCCGCCGAGGAGGACGACGAGATCGCCGAGCCCACCGAAAAGGACAAGGCCTCAGGCGATTTCGTGTGGGACGAGGACGAGTCCGAGGCTCTGCGTCAGGCCCGCAAGGACGCCGAACTCACCGCCTCCGCCGACTCGGTTCGTGCATACCTGAAACAGATCGGCAAGGTAGCACTGCTCAACGCGGAAGAAGAGGTTGAGCTGGCCAAGCGGATTGAAGCCGGCCTGTACGCCACACAGCTGATGACCGAGCTGACCGAGCGGGGCGACAAACTGCCCGCCGCTCAGCGCCGCGACATGATGTGGATCTGCCGCGACGGTGACCGCGCAAAGAACCACCTGCTGGAAGCCAACCTACGTCTGGTGGTTTCGCTGGC
The DNA here is from genome assembly GCA_964397935.1 of uncultured Mycobacterium sp. Classification (GTDB taxonomy): domain Bacteria; phylum Actinomycetota; class Actinomycetes; order Mycobacteriales; family Mycobacteriaceae; genus Mycobacterium. Next base: position 3,949 of record CAYNLB010000033.1, on the reverse strand, counting down.
CAAGCGATACACGGGCCGCGGAATGGCGTTCCTCGACCTCATCCAGGAGGGCAACCTGGGCCTGATCCGCGCGGTCGAGAAGTTCGACTACACCAAAGGCTACAAGTTCTCCACGTACGCGACGTGGTGGATCCGCCAGGCCATCACTCGGGCCATGGCCGACCAGGCCCGTACTATCCGTATCCCGGTGCACATGGTCGAGGTGATCAACAAGCTCGGGCGCATCCAGCGGGAGCTACTGCAGGATCTGGGCCGCGAACCCACACCTGAAGAGCTGGCCAAAGAGATGGACATCACGCCGGAGAAGGTGCTCGAGATCCAGCAGTACGCCCGCGAGCCGATCTCGTTGGACCAGACCATCGGCGACGAGGGCGACAGCCAACTGGGCGACTTCATCGAGGACAGTGAAGCTGTGGTGGCTGTCGACGCGGTGTCGTTCACTCTGCTGCAAGACCAGCTGCAGTCGGTGCTGGAAACCCTCTCGGAGCGCGAGGCCGGCGTGGTACGGCTGCGTTTCGGTCTCACCGACGGTCAGCCTCGAACCCTTGACGAGATCGGGCAGGTCTACGGTGTGACCCGCGAACGCATCCGCCAGATCGAGTCCAAGACGATGTCGAAGCTGCGCCACCCCAGTCGCTCCCAGGTCTTGCGCGACTACCTGGACTGAGCGACACGCTCCTTTAGTGCTCTGACCAACAGGCCTGGTGGTCATCGATGAAATTCGATCGGCTTGAGCCGCCCTGCTGCGGGTGACTCGCCAAGATGTCACTTTCGCCGGGGTTGAGATCCCGGCCGGGTCGATGTGCGGACCTCGTCGGTGGCGTTCATTGCAACGAGTCCGACTCGTCGGCCGCCCCGACTAAGTGCTGGGCCAGTTTCCGGGCGTTGAGGCCGGCGAGGCTGCCCGGGGTGCCAGCGTAGCTCCGCGTGGCGTGCCGGCTGGGCCGTTTGGAGTTGGCCCCGGTTGGCTGACACGCCGAGATGAGATTTCGAGGAGTTCTGCAATATCGCGAACAGACACACCGTAGGTGGCGTAGAAATCCGAAAGTTCGCCAAATCTATCGAACCGAATGAAAGGGACAACAAAATGAGTTCGACCAACGTAACCGTGAGGCGCGATGACGAGGGGAACGTACACGCTCACTGGGTCGGCTCGGTGACCTTCAAACCGAGCGTCTATGGCGACCCCGGTTCGTTTCGGTCGCTGATGAATGAGTGCGTGGAGAACTTCACAAGACAATTGCAGGCTGAGATCAATGCGAACTTTGAGGGGTTTTCCGGACAGTCAACGGGATGAAGCGATAGAAGCCCCGAGGCCGCAGGGGAATTGCCACCAGTCCAAGATATTGGCGTTACAGCGCTTGCGCGCGAGCAGCATTCACCGACTTAGCGCACAGCGCTAAGTCGGACCTTGGTGCACGACCAACTGGATTGACGCACTGGTCTCCCAGACCCATTGCCGCGCAACGAAGATGAGCTCGCGGGCTGGCCTTTCCCGGGCCGGGGAATCTGCTGCGCATGCTGCCCCGTCGTCGTACGGTGGCCGCATGTCAGCCAACCGCAAAGTTGTCCTGTCCGGGTCCGACTTCGAGACGGCGGTCGGTTACGCCCGTGCGGTGCGGGTCGGTCCATATCTGGCGGTGGCCGGAACGACCGGCACCGGGCCAGCCGGTGATATCGCGGCCCAGACCCGAGAGGCTCTGCACCGCATCGAGATTGCACTCCGCCAGGCGGGCGCGGGGCTCGCCGACGTGGTGCGCACCCGCATCTACGTCACCGATATCTCGCGCTGGCGCGAGGTCGGAGCAGTGCACGCACAAGTTTTCGGTGCCATACGTCCCGCGGCCACCATGGTCGAAGTGGCTGCGCTGATCGCACCCGAGCTGCTGGTGGAGATCGAAGCTGACGCCTACGTGGACTACCCGGATTCCACGGCCGGTGGAAATGTGCCATCCGGCGCCGCCGGATAACGGGTGACCCGGACCACAGCTCGAACCGGCAGCGGACCGTACAAATGCGGGAACAGCATCGCCTCCGGATCCGTTGACACCCCAGGCTCCCAACGCACGGGCGAGTCCAGCTGCGCCGTGTCGATGTGCAAGAGAACCAGGTCACCGCGACCCCGGTAGAGCCGGTTGGCCGGCAGATGCACCTGCTCGGGCGCGGACAGATGGATGAACCGGCCGCCACCGGACGCGTCGGGGTGAATCTCGCCGCATTCGCGCGCCCGGGACCACTCGTCGAGCCCGCACAGGTGCACCAGTACGTCGGGAGTGAAGGTCACAGTCGGTCACCTTAAACAGGCTGCAAAAAGGCCTCCACGCGGCCCGAGAAGGGTCGTGACCGACTCGTGAGAAACGACACACCCGATAACGATCGGGGAACAACGCGAAAACCCCATACGTCTGAGAGAGTGGATGAAAGCAAGAACGGAGAAGCCATGACTGCAACTCTGACCAGTCCCGAGCTCACCAGAGCGGACCGCTGCGACCGCTGCGGTGCTGCTGCTCGAGTCCGTGCCAAGCTGCCTTCCGGAGCTGAACTTCTCTTCTGCCAGCACCACGCCAACGAGCATGAGGCCAAGCTGACCGAGCTTTCCGCGGTGCTGGAGGTCAGCGAAAGCTGACGCAGGCGAACTCGCCCGCCGCGAATGCGGGCTGCGCGAGCCGTAATCGGTGATGCTGGACTGGTATGAGCGATCAGGTCGCAAAGCCATCCCGCCACCACATCTGGCGAATCAGTCGGAGGACTCTGTCAAAGAGCTGGGACGACTCCATCTTCTCTGAGGCGGCGCAGGCAGGCTTTTGGTCGGCGTTGTCATTACCGCCGCTGCTGCTGGGGGTGCTGGGCAGTTTGGCCTATGTGGCCCCGCTCTTCGGGTCGGACACATTGGTTGCGATAGAAAAAAGCATCATCTCGACGACCCGCAGCTTTTTCTCCCCCAGCGTCGTCAACGAGATCATCGAACCCACCATCCGCGATGTCACCGCCAATGCCCGTGGCGAGGTGGTATCCCTGGGCTTTTTGATTTCGCTGTGGGCGGGATCCTCGGCGATCTCGTCATACGTCGATGCCGTGGTGGAGGCCCACGACCAGACCCCCTTGCGGCATCCTGTGCGGCAGCGATTCTTCGCGCTCTTCCTCTACATGGTGATGCTGGTGTTCGTGGTGGCGACCGCGCCGGTGATTGTGGTGGGTCCACGCAAGGTGAGCGAGCACATCCCGTACAGCCTGGCCAACATGTTGCGCTACGGCTATTACCCGGTACTGATCCTTGGCCTGCTCATTGGCGTGGCCATCCTGTACCGGGTATCACTGCCGGTACCGCTGCCGACGCACCGGCTGATCTTCGGTGCCGTGTTGGCGACAGCGGTCTTCCTGGTTGCCACGCTGGGCTTGCGCATCTACCTGACGTGGATTACCAGCACCGGCTACACCTACGGCGCATTGTCCACGCCGATCGCGTTTCTGTTGTTCGCGTTCTTCGGGGGCTTCGCGATCATGCTGGGAGCCGAACTCAATGCCTCGATCCAGGAGGAATTCCCCGCGCCGAAGACGCACGCCCACCGGCTCCGCAAGTGGCTCGTGTCACGGGCGCCAGCTCTTCAGCGAATAGTGGACGCGCCAGAGAACCCCGCAACGCGCGAAGTCGATGTGGTAACGGCCGAGCCGCCCAGCTGATCAGCCCTTTTTGAGCTTGTCGTAGATCTGCTTGCACTCCGGGCACACCGGCGAGCCCGGCTTGGCCGAACGCGTCACGGGAAATACCTCACCGCACAGAGCCACCACGTAGCTGCCCATGACCGCGCTCTCGGCGATCTTGTCCTTCTTGACGTAGTGAAAGTACTTGGGTGTGTCGCTGCCGGTCCCGTCGTCGACGCGTTCGTCGGTCTCGGTGCGTTCGATCGTCTGGGTCTGCATACCTCACATTGTGCACTGCCCGGTGCAC
>CAYNLB010000032.1:33238-39537 GCA_964397935.1 uncultured Mycobacterium sp. | reverse complement strand
GCGATCACGTCAAGCATGATTTCGGCCTCGGTGCGGGCGAGCTGCTGACCGAGACAAACGTGCGGGCCTATCGCGAACGAGAGCGGACGGTCTTCATCACGGGCGATGTCGAAGCAGTCGGGGTCGGTATAGCGGTCTGGGTCACGGTTGGCGGCACCCAACATCACCAGCACGGGCGTCATCGGATCCATTGCGATACCGCCGATTTCGACCGACTCGCCGGCAACCCGCACCACGAACAGGGTCGGGGTCGCAAAGCGCAGGAACTCTTGGACCGTGAGGTCGAGGCGAGGCGCCGCCACAAACGCTGCACGCTGCTTGTCGTCGCCGAGAAGGGTGTATAGCCCATTCGTGAACAGGTCGCGGGTGGTTCGGTGTCCCGCCGAGTACAGCGTCATGATGAGCGAAAGCAACTCGGGTTCTGAGAGTCCGGCGCCGTCGGTGCGGGCCTGGCAAAGGTCCGTCACCAGGTCGTCACCCGGGTGGCGGCGGCGCTCGGCCACGAGCTTGCGAACGTAGTTCGTAAAGTTTTCAGAGGCCGCGATCGCGGCGGCCCGGTCTTCTTCGGTCGTCTGTAGGCCCAGCAGCGGTGTCACGGCTTCGGTCCACCGCGACAGCTGATCACGATCGGCCACTGGAACGCCGAGCATCTCCGAGATCACCAACGACGGAAACGGGTGGGAGAAGCCGGACAAGACGTCGGCCCGCTCGCCGTTCTCGACGCACTGCGCCAGAGGCTCGATCAGCTCGGCGGCAAGCCTTGCCATCGGTTCACGCATTACCTCGATCCGCCGCGGAGTAAAAGCCATATTGACGAGCCCGCGTACGCGGGGATGGTCTGGGGGGTCAAGGAAATTAATCCGATGGGCCATCTCGTTGCGGGCGGCACCCGGTGGCAGCGAAGCGCGGAAGATGTCGGCGATGGGCCCGGAGAGAAAGCGGCGGTCACGCAGCACCTCCTGCGCCGCGGCGTAACCGACGACGACGACGAAGCCGCTGTCCGAACGCCAGATCGGACCGCGCTCGCGCAACCGCCGGAATGTGTCGTAGGGGTCCGTATCGCTACTCAACGCGCCCGGATCGAAGTCAATGGATTGCGCGCTCATCGGGGACTGCTGTCGTCGGTGAACCCATCGCCGAGCACGTACGCCGACTATACAGACCCGTCGGTCGGGAATCGCTCGGATCCGATAGGCCATCTATTACCTTCGCCCATCGATACCCGCTGCGCCGGTCTCACAAGACGCAGTGACCACCGTTTCCCCAGCCGCGTCGGAAGTATCTTCGCGGCACTAAGGGCTCACCAACCGCAGCAAAGCCTAAGTCCGTGAAAGGATTCCGTCGCCGCCGCAGGCTCGATGCGCCCTTAATCCAAGAAATGACCCGAAATTGAGACAAAGCCGGATGACACAATGGGAGACAGCATCGCATCAACCGGGATCAGGTGGCCGCAAGATGACAACGAAGATGAGAAGCTACATAGCTTCCCAACAACTGAAACCGCGATCATCCGATAAACGAGGGCGGGCTACGGCCGTTGGGCGTGGTGGGTCCCCCTGGTGATCGAGTCTGTGCGTAGGCGACAACCCCGGCCGGGCCGGGTGACCGATTCGTTCCTGATGAGGCAGCACTGATGGCGGGCATCCTGATCGCGGGCACTACCAGTGATGCGGGCAAGAGCGTGGTGACCATCGGGCTGTGTCGTGCGTTGGCCCGTCGTGGCGTCAAAGTGGCTCCGTTCAAGGCCCAGAACATGTCGAACAACTCGATGGTCTGCGCCGGGGCACAAGACGGGGGCGTGGAGATCGGGCGGGCACAGTGGGTGCAGGCGCTCGCCGCCCGAGTCACCCCGGAGGCGGCCATGAACCCGGTTCTGCTCAAGCCGGGAAGCGATCGGGGCAGTCACGTGGTGCTGATGGGACGGCCATGGGGTGAGCTGTCATCATCGGACTGGACACAAGGGCGGCGCGCTCTGGCGGCCGCCGCGTATGCCGCCTTCGACGACCTCGCCTCCCGCTTCGACGTCGTCGTGGCCGAGGGCGCCGGTAGTCCCGCTGAAATCAATTTACGTGCAGGCGATTACGTCAATCTCGGGCTCGCCCGGCACGCCGGGCTACCCACCGTCATTGTGGGCGACATCGACCGTGGCGGGGTGTTCGCCGCGTTCTTCGGCACCGTCGCGTTGCTCTCTCCCGAGGATCAAGCGCTGATCGCCGGCTTCATCGTGAACAAGTTCCGCGGCGACGCCGGGCTGCTGGCGCCTGGGCTGCGCGGGCTGGAGGAGGTGACCAAACGCGGGGTCTATGGGACGTTGCCCTGGCACCCCGATCTGTGGCTGGACTCCGAGGACGCCCTCGACCTGGCGGGTCGACGCGCAACGGCCGCCGGAGCGAGACGCGTCGCGGTGGTGCGACTGCCGCGAATCAGCAACTTCACCGACGTCGACGCGCTCGGACTGGAACCCGAGCTGGACGTAGTCTTCGTCTCCGACCCGCGCGAGCTCGCCGACGCCGATCTGGTCGTGCTTCCCGGTACCCGTGCGACGATTGCCGATCTGGCCTGGCTACGGGCGCGCGGGTTGGACCGCGCGGTGCGGGCCCACGCGGCCGCAGGAAAACCGTTGCTCGGGATCTGTGGTGGTTTCCAGATGCTGGGTCGATTGATCCGGGATCCGGCCTCGGTCGAGGGGACGGTCGCGCAGGTCGAGGGTCTGGGCTTGCTGGATGTGGAGACGACGTTTACACCCACCAAGGTGTTGCGGCTCCCGACCGGGACGGGACTGGGCGCGGCGGCGTCGGGCTACGAAATCCACCATGGCCGGGTCACCCGGGACACCGGAGCCGAAGAGTTCCTCGGCGGTGTCAGGGCCGGCCAGGTTTTCGGCACGATGTGGCACGGCTCGCTGGAAGGCGACGCCTTTCGAGTGGCGTTCCTGCGTGAAACTCTCGGGCTGGGGCCGTCGGGCGTCAGTTTTCCGGTGGCCCGCGAGCGTCGACTCGACCTGCTGGGTGACCTCGTCGAGAAGTACGTCGACGTCGGGGCGCTACTGCACCTGGCCCGCACGGGGGGCCCGCTCGATGTACCTTTTCTTCCCCCCGGGCCGCCGTGATGCCCGTGCATGGGATCACGCGCTCGGTGTCGTGGGGCGCGACGGCCGAGAGCAATATGTAAGGCGTGAGTTGGAAGAGGTACGAGGGAAGGGCACTCGCGGATAGCGCTCTTACCGGCGCTGCGCTACGTGCTGAGCTGGAAGACTATATCCGCGTGCATAATTCGTATCTGACGGATGTCCGGGTGGAGCACGTGACTGCGACTGAGGGGTATGAGATGCGCTCCCGACCGCCCAGGCGGTGGTATGAGGTCACCTACTTGGCCGATGATGGCCAGGGCCACGCGCCGAAACCATGAGTCACGATTGGTTGACTTCTACGTCGCGAAGTCCGGGAACCTACAAATTCACGTGACCGATGCCTTTTGGCTCTGCGGTTTCCTGGTCGTGACACGGATCGATGGCGCGTATACCTGACGTATGCGGAGAGCGCGAAGCGAGGCGTCGATCGAACCGGGCACCGAGTTCGGCCGACTCGGAAGGGCTGCCAATGTCTGACCGGGACCCCGGGTGGGATGAGGAAACCGACGTCCTGGTTGCCGGATCGGGAGCGGGCGGGGTCACCGGTGCATACACCGCCGCGCGGGAGGGCCTTGACGTCGTGCTGGTGGAGGCCACCGAGAAGTTCGGCGGCACCACCGCGTATTCCGGTGGCGGTGGAATGTGGTTCCCGTGCAACGCAGTTCTGCAGCGTGCCGGCGCCGATGACACGATCGAGGACGCTCTGGAGTACTACACGACGGTGGTCGGCGACCGTACCCCGCGTGCCGTGCAGGAAGCCTACGTGCGCGGTGGGGCACCGCTGATCGACTACCTCGAACAGGACGATCTGTTGAAGTTCTCGGTGCTGCCGTGGCCTGACTACTTCGGAAAGGCGCCAAAGGCCCGCGGCGACGGTATGCGGCACATCGCCGCCAAACCGCTGAAAGTCGCGGCCGCGCCCGATCTCCGCGATGCGGTGCGCGGCCCGCTTGATGTGGACCGGTTGGGTGCGGAGGTGCCCGGCGACTACTTCGTCGGTGGCCGCGCACTGATCGTCCGGCTGCTGCTGGCGGCCAGGCGATATCCGCGCAGCGCGGCCAGGCTGAACACAACGTTGATCGAACTGGTGGTTTCCGAAGGAGCCGTCACCGGAGCCGTCGTCGAGTCCGGTGGGCAGCGTCGCCGCATCCGCGCGCGCCGGGGTGTGCTGCTGGCGGCCGGTGGCTTCGAGAACAACGGGGAGATGCGCACCCGATACGGTGTTCCGGGCGACGCGCGAGACACCATGGGGCCCTGGGGAAACCGGGGCCTTGCCCACCAGGCAGGCATTGCCGCCGGCGCCGACGTCGACCTGATGGACCAGGCCTGGTGGTCGCCGGGACTGACCCATCCGGACGGGCGTTCGGCCTTCGCGTTGTGGTTCACCGGTGGAATCTTCGTCAACGATGCCGGCCGGCGGTTCACCAACGAGGCGCAGGCCTACGACCGGTTGGGCCGAGACGTGCTCGCAGCGATGCGCGGCGGTTCGGTCACCTTGCCGTTTTGGATGATCTACGACGACAAAGACGGGCCAGTGCCACCGGTCAAAGCCACGAATGTATCGATGGTAGAACCGGAGAAGTACGTGGCGGCGGGGTTGTGGCACACGGCTGACACGCTGGCCGAACTGGCCGCGAAGATCGGTGTGCCAGCGGAAAATCTGGAGGCCACCGTCGCCAGGTTCAACGGCTTCGCGGTGCGCGGTGCCGACGATGATTTCGGCCGCGGCGACGAACCGTACGATCGAGCGTTCTCCGCAGGGACCAAGCCCCTGTACGCGATCGACCGCCCACCGTTTCACGCGGCGGCGTTTGGTGTGTCCGATCTGGGTACCAAGGGCGGGCTGCGCACCGATGCCGCCGCGCGGGTCCTGGACGCCGCTGGACAAACCCTTCGTGGCCTGTACGCGGCCGGGAACACGATGGCCGCGCCAAGCGGCACGGTCTATCCCGGCGGCGGCAACCCGATTGGGACCAGCATGGTCTTCAGCCACCTGGCGGTACTCGACATGCTGAGACGACAACTCTGACGGACAACAGCCAAGCCTCGAGCCGGCAGCCACGTTGACCATGTAATGGAAATCTGCACAAGGTGATGAGGCTGTGGAAACCTTGACACCGCATCGTGGATGCTACGCGGTCAATACGTTGTGGAGCGCACAGCCGGAACCGGGCGCCCGGCTCCTAGCCGAACCTGACGCGGTCGGCGAGATGTGACGCAGGCGCGGTGCTGGGGCTAAGGATGGGTTCCAACGCAAACGCCGCCAGCGCAGGCACCGGCGCCGCCAGGTCCGGCGGAGGCCCCCGCACCGGGCACTCCCGCGCTTGCGCCACCGGGTCCGGCACCGGCGCCGGCACCGGGCACGCCAGTACTTGCCCCACCGGGTCCGGCCCCGCCTCCGCCGGGCCCACCCGTCTCTGCCGGCTGTGGGGCGGGCGATGTCGTGGTCGTACTGGGCGCCGTTGTCGATGTGGTCGTGACCGTCGTGGTCGTCTGATCGTTGCCGTTGCCATTCGAGCCGCATCCCGCGGACAACGCGCTCAGCGCGATTGCCGTGGCGATGCCGGCGGCGACAGTGACGCGGCGGGTCGTTCGAGTGTGGGTCATGTCAGTAGTCAATCCCTACGTGTCGGCCGATCTTTTCAGGGCAACTGCCCATCACGAGTAGACCTCAAGCGTATGTGCGGCCGGTTCCCGCGTCCGATGGTGGGGCCTACCGCGTGCTCTCATCCGCCACATCGTGTCGGGACTGGTGCAAACCCGGCGCATCCGGGTCGTCGTTTGGGTGCTCCAGTTTCTCCTCGACCTCACGCTGCTCCTCGGTCGTCTTGCGGGCGTCCCTGGGCACTGGCGGCGGATTGCTGTGGGGCTGTTCCACGACATCTCCTCGAGTGGCTGCGAATGCTTGCCGTCAGGATCTCCCGAATTGCGCGCTCCGAAACCCGACCTTGCCGGGCGGTCAAAGATGCTTGCGCAGACATTCGATCGAGCTGCGGCGGAATGCCTGCATCGCCGGGGTCTTTCCCGCAAGGGCGTCGGCGCCGTGATACATCCCCGGGACGGTGACGAGCTCGCAGGGAACGCCGGCGGCCTTGAGCGCTTCGGCGTAGGCGACCGACTCCGCGTAAAACAGGTCGAGGTCGCCCACTCCTATCCACGCGGGCGCCAG
>CAYNLB010000032.1:0-33138 GCA_964397935.1 uncultured Mycobacterium sp. | reverse complement strand
CCGACTCCGCGTAAAACAGGTCGAGGTCGCCCACTCCTATCCACGCGGGCGCCAGTCCGGTCAGGTCGGTGCGGCGGGCGGGCGCTGCGTACTCCGGCGCATCCGACATGCGCGGTCGGCGGCCGAGATAGGCCGTCCACCCGAACAGGTTGGATTGCGGGGTCCACAGGAAGCGGCCGCGGTTGCCGACAAGCTCGCCGCGAAGCGCGGTGCGGTCGTCGAGCATCGGATAGACGAGCACCTGGGCGCGCAGTGCGACGCCCTCGTCATGGGCGCATTGCGCTACGGCGGCCGACAGGCCCCCGCCAGCGCTGGAACCGGTAACCGCGACCCGGTCCGGATCGACGCCTAATTGGTCGGCGTTGCGGCGCATCCACCTCAACGCCGACATACAGTCATCGAGCGCCGCCGGGAAGGGGTGTTCGGGCGCCAGCCGATAGGCCGGCGCGACCACGACGGCGTCGAGTTCACGCGCAAGCCTCCCTTGGTAGGGGGCCTCGACCTGCGGTGAGCCCACGACCATGCCGCCGCCGTGAATGTAGAGCACCACAGCGCGGCGGCTGGGAACCGTTTTTGCCGGAATGGTGACCAGCACGGACACCGGTGTTTCACCAGGGACGTCGGTTTTCCGCACCCGCACATCCGGTCCGGCCGGAAGAGGCACCCGCAAGGCCCAGCGGCTGGTCCACAGTGACCTTGGTCCCATGTCGCGGGCGAGGAGCGGTAGGAACGGAGAACGGAATTCGGGGGACACCTGTGCCAGGGCCGAGTGTGTCGCGAAGTAGCGCGCAGCAATCAGGGAGGCGGCGCCAAGCGCGCCGGCGCCCAGACCCGATACCGCAACACGTTTCGCCTTCATCGGCGATACGTTAGCAATGTGGCTGCGGTCATCGGGAACCAAAGATGTCGATTCACAAAGCGTTTCGCCGAGCTGCATGCGGGGCCTGAATGTTCGTCGAATCCGTCGACGCGGATGGTCACGACGGGACCACCTCGGCCGGGGATAACCACCGAGAACGATCGCGCCAGCCGCCGGCATTATGAGGGGAACCTGACCGCCCGCACGGACGCTTCTGGCGCCCCGTCTTTCGTCACCGGACCGCGGATATTTCCGTCTTGGGAGATGATGGACCCGTGACGGTGCAGCAGGCCGGCGACGTGCTCCGGATCGGCAGGTTCGAGCGGACCTTCGAAAACGAGCTGGTCGCGCGCTATCAAACCCCGAAACTTCCGGACGGCCCCGAGCGCGCCAGGTTCCTGGCCGAGCATGCGGCCGACATCCGCGTGGTGGTGTCCTCGGGTCCGCCCGGCGTCGACGCCAACACCATTGCGGCGCTGCCCAACCTGGAGGTGATCGTCAACAACGGGGCCGGGGTGGACTCGATCGATCTGGAAGCGGCCAAGCGCCGTGGTATCGGCGTGAGCAACACCCCAGACGTGCTGTCGGACACCGTCGCCGATACGGCGCTGGGGCTGATCCTGATGGCACTGCGTCGTTTCGGCGCCGCCGACCGCTACGTGCGGGCGGGTCGATGGTTGCGCGACGGCCCGTTTCCGTACGCCCGCGACGTCAGCGGACTCCGGGTCGGGATCTTGGGACTGGGCCGCATCGGCTCGGCGATCGCTGCTAGGCTGCTCGGCTTCGACTGTGCCATCGCATATCACAACCGCCACCGGATCGACGGATCGCCATACCGGTATGCGGAGTCGCCGCTGGAACTCGCCGAGTCGGTCGATGTTCTGATCATTGCCACCACCGGCGACCACACGACTCGCAATCTGGTCGATCGCATCGTCCTGGAAGCACTCGGACCCGAGGGGTACCTGATCAACATCGCGCGCGGCAGCGTCGTGGACCAGGAGGCGCTGGTGGAGCTGCTGGCCGGGGGTGGGCTGGCCGGAGCGGGGCTGGACGTCTTCGTTGATGAACCAAATGTGCCCACTGAGCTGTTCGACCTGGACAACGTTGTCCTTTTGCCGCATATCGGCAGCGCAACGGAGCGGACCCGTCGGGCGATGGCCCTCCTGGCGATTCGCAACCTCGACAGCTACCTCAGCACCGGTGAGTTGGTCACGCCGGTATTGCAACCGCGGCGCTGACAATCGTGTTCCACCGGAACGTAACTGTTCGTGTCGGTGAGCCGACAGACACCGGGCCTCTACCCGGTTGACACGGAAGGCAGACGCGGACGAGTGTAGCGTCCCGAGCCAACTGGGTATGCCAGCTGTATGACGTCATCACCGTCGGCGGTCGCCATGCCTGTGCGGTTGACGGTCGCCGGTGCCGCCGACGCCGCTACAGCGGCGGAGTTGCGCCGCGCGTTGCAACGGTGGCTGCTGCGGGAGACGCGGGCGGGTGAGGAAATCCGCGACGACGTCGTATTGGGTGTCAATGAAGCGCTGGCCAACTGCGTCGAGCATGCCTACCATGCCCACCACACGGTCGGCACCATGAGACTGCAGGCAGGCTACGATCCGGCCGCCCAGTCAATCCAGGTGTGTGTCAGTGACCGCGGGACGTGGCAACCCCAGTCGGCGCGGAAGCCTTCTGACCCCAGGGCCTCGCGCGGGATCATGTTGATGCACGCTCTGGCGGATGACTGCACCATCAACGCACACCCCGGTGGCACCACCGTCTATCTGGACTACAGCACCAATCGAAACCCATTGGGAAATAACGCCTCGTAGTTTAGTGCGACGTGAGCGACCGATCGGTCAGGCCGGCATAACACGGCAACCAAAAGATTTGCATTCGATATGCACCCGGCTCTGCAAGTTGACCCCTGTTTAGGTGCCCCATACCGTCGAACGTAGAAGGCGGGCGTTCGCAGCGAAACAGTGTGGTTGTACGGCGAATGTAATCGCCCTTTTTCCAAGGTATTACGCCGAAATGGCTGCCGTACGGGCGGGTATCGGAATATTCCCCCGCCAGCGTCATGACAGGGAGCGACCGATGCAACAGCGCGGAGAACTCGGCGAATACTCTGTCGGGAACAGCCCGCCGTCACGAATTGACCGGTGGCGTCCGGTTATCCGACACGACTTGCCGGCCTCGTTGGTGGTTTTCTTGGTGGCGCTCCCGTTGTCGCTCGGGATCGCGATTGCTTCGGACGCCCCGGTGCTCGCCGGCCTGATTGCGGCGATCGTCGGGGGGATCGTCGCTGGAGCCATCGGTGGGTCGCCGCTGCAGGTCAGCGGTCCAGCAGCCGGCTTGACCGTCATTGTCGCCGACGTCATTTCCCAATTTGGGTGGGCGGTAACGTGTGCGATCACTGTCGCGGCCGGTTTACTACAAGTCCTATTGGGACTCAGCCGGGTTGCGCGCGCCGCGCTGGCGATCTCACCGGTGGTCATCCACGCCATGCTGGCCGGTATTGGAATCACCATCGCATTGCAGCAAGTGCACGTATTGCTCGGCGGTAAGTCGCACAGCTCAGCCTGGACCAATGTCACCGGCCTGCCGGCGCAAATCGTCGGCGCGCACAGACCGGGAGTCGTCCTGGGTCTGCTTGTGATCGCGATTCTGATCGCCTGGCGCTGGGTCCCGGCCCGAGTGGCCAGTATTCCCGGCCCATTGGTCGCCATCGTTGTCGTGACGGCCATCTCGGTGGTGTTCCCATTCCAGGTATCCCGCATCGTCTTGGAGGGCTCGGTGCTCGACGCACTGCGGCTGCCGGCGCTGCCCGACGGAGATTGGGCGGCCGTCGTGATTGCGGTCATCACCGTCACCTTGATCACCAGCGTCCAGAGCCTGCTGACCGCGGTTTCGATCGACAGAATGCACCACGGGACGCGCACAGACTTCAACCGAGAGCTGATCGGCCAGGGTGCCGCAAATATTGCGTCGGGCGCCATCGGCGGGCTTCCCATTGCCGGCGTAATCGTGCGGAGCTCAGCCAATGTGAACGCGGGCGCGAAAACCCGTGCCTCGACGATCATGCATGGCGTATGGGTCCTGTTGTTTGCGCTACCGTTCGCGGGCTTGGTCGAACAGATCCCCAGCGCAGCACTCGCCGGCCTGCTCATCGTCATCGGGGTTGAGCTGCTCAAGCCGGCACACATCGAGACCGCACTGCGTCATGGTGATCTTGCCGTCTACCTGGTGACCGTGGTCGGGGTCGTTTTTCTCAACTTGTTACACGGCGTCATGATCGGACTCGCCCTGGCCGTCGCCTTGGTCGGATGGCGGGTGGTGCGGGCCAGGGTCGAGGCCAAGGTGGAAGGTGACGAGTGGCATGTGGTCGTTGAGGGGGCGTGTACGTTCCTCACCCTGCCCCGGCTGACGGGCGTGCTGGCGTCGGTCCCGGAACGCGTCACGGTTACCGTGCACCTCTTGGCCAACTACCTCGATCATGCAGCGCATCAAGCGATTAGCGACTGGCAACGGCGGCACCAGGCCACCGGCGGGACGGTCCGGATCAACAATGCGATCGAGAGGGGCCGGTTCGCTCGCCACGCCGCCCGAGGCCCGAGCCACTCCGAAGACAGGCCACGAAAGGCTGACCGCCGCCGAGTCCACCTCTCCTTGGTAGAGGCGATCCCGGTCAGCCCGAAACGGAATTGATCGGCAACCGCTCCGGTCGAACCGGCTCGGGCATTCAGTCCCTGTTATTGCGCGCGTGCGCAAACTCTAGATCGTCGACGTCGTCGTTTGCCCGTCCGTCGGGTCCTTCGAAGGTACGGCCACGCTCTTCGGCCCCGGCACTGCCGGTGAAGAGGCCGGCATCCGCTCGGGGCTGCCCGGGGGTGACCTGTGCGGCGGCGGTGTTGCCCTGTTGGCTGGGCGCGGCTTCGATCCGGCGCCGCGGCAACGCACCCGGCTGCATCCGCTGCAGCCACTTGACCATGCCTTCGCGAACGTGACAGCGGAGGTCGAACAGCCGGCCCGCGTTGGCGGCGCTGACCAGGATGCGCACTCGCACGTAGCCGTCCACCGCATCGGTGACCTGCAGCACGCCGGTACGCCCATCCCAGAGTTCGTGGGACCGCAGCAGCCGGTCCAATTCGGCACGCATAGCGTCTAGCGGCACGGTGAAATCGACATCGAGCTCGACCGTGCCCAGTAGTGCGGTGGCGTTGCGCGTCCAGTTCTGGAACGGCGTCTTGGTGAAGTAGGTGCACGGCAGCACCAGGCGTCGCTCATCCCACAAGTGCACGACCACGTATGTCAGCGTGATCTCCTCGATGCGGCCCCATTCGTTTTCCAGTACCACGACGTCGCCGACTCGGATGGCGTCCGAGAAGGAGATCTGGATTCCGGCGAAGGCCGCGCCGAGCGAGGTCTGGGCCGCAAGACCGGCAATCACGGAGAACACACCGGCCGAGGCGAACAGCGTCTTGCCGAGGTTGTTGAAGGACGGGAAGGTCATCAGCACTGCTGCCAGTCCGAATACGACGACGAGGGCAACCACCAACCGGCGCAGCACCGTGATTTGCGTTCGGACCTTGCGCCGGTGCCGGTCGGCGTCGGTCATCGCGATGTCACCGCCGGCAAAGCGTGCGATCGCGCGCCGTTCGGCGACGTATACCAGGCTGGCCGCCAACCAGGTGCTGGTCACCATCAGTGCAATGTCCAAAAGGTGGTCGACCCAACCGCGCCACATTGCGGTCGAATCCGATGTGTGGTGCACCGCGGTGGTGGCGGCGATCACCATCAAGGTCGCGCGCACCGAACCCCGCGTCAGCTCCTCGACGTCGTCGACGATGGCGCTGCGGCCCTTCAGCCGCTGCAGAAGCCATGACAATGCCATACCGACCGCGTAGGCGACGATAGCGGCGCCGACCACCCAGGCGACGTTGAGTGCGACGCGGGTGGCGGGGTCGAGCTCGATCGCTGTAGGCATGACGAAGTCTGCTCCTGTTCGGGGGCAACGAATCGGTTGTCTTTAAGCCTTCCCCGGACGTGCGACGAGAAAAACGTCAGGGGAAAGTTTTTCGCACTGCGAGCAAGGTCACATTGTGCGTGACCCGGCATCGAATCGATCCGGCGCAGGCCGTTGGGCGTCAATACGTCCGGGGAAGCCGTTTAGCTCATGTCGTCGGCCAACTCACGTGCCTCTTGTTCACTCTCGACCGAAGGTCCGGACCCCGGCAACGGCCGGCCGGCGACTTCGGGCGTGAACAACAGAGTGACCGCACCGACAAGGCCTCCGGCGATAAGCATGTAGGCCGGAACCATCACATCGCCGGTGTTGGATATCAGCGCTTGAGCAATCAGCGGGGTGGTACCGCCCACGGCCGATATCGAGATGTTGTACGAGATGGCCAGCGCGCCGTAGCGCACGTTGGTGGGAAACAGTGCCGGGAGCGTCGCGGGCGCGGTGCTGTCGAAGCAGAGTTCCATCAGCCCGATCAGCAGCACACCGATGAAGATCACCGGATAGAAAGCGCCGAACCGGATAAACAGGAATGCCGGGATCGAACCCAGGATGAGTAGCCCACAGCCGGTCCACATGATCGGTTTGACGCCGATGCGGTCGGATAGCCCCGCGACGAACACCACCGCGCCCATCAGGATCGCCAAGGTCAGCACGATCATCACCAGTCCGGCGATGTGCCCGACGCGCACGATCACCTTGAGATAGGTCGGCAGGTATCCGGTCAGCATGAAATCGGCGACCTGGGACGTCAGTACCAGGGCGGCGCAGATGAGCAGGGACCTCCACTGCTCCACGACGGTGTGCCGGAATTGATGGTGGCCCTGCTCGTCCGAGGCGTCCTCATGGGAGCTGACTTCCTCATAAGCGGGCGACTCCTCGAGTCGCAGCCGCAACCACAGCGCGACCACCCCGAACGGCGCGCCCAACAGCAATGGAATCCGCCAGCCCCAGGCCAGCATGTCCTGTTCGGATAGCAAGGTCTGCAGCCCGGTTACAAACACCCCGGCGAGCACGAAGCCCACCAGGTTGCCAAGGGGCAGGAACCCGACCATCATGCCCCGTCTGCGGTCCGGGGCCCGCTCCACGACGTAGGTCATCGCCCCCACGTACTCGCCGCCGGTCGACAGGCCTTGGACGATGCGCGCCGCGAGGAGCAAAGCCGGCGCCCAGATGCCGATGGTGTTGTAGCCGGGCAGCAAGCCGGTCGTTGTCGTGCCCACCGTCATCATCAGGATGGTGATCATCAAGACCCGCTTGCGCCCGATGCGGTCACCCAACGGACCGAAGATGAACCCGCCCAGTGGGCGCACCACGAACGCCGCCGCGAGTGTGCTGAAGGTTGCGATGAGGTGGACTGCGCTGACGCTGTTACCGGGATAGAACACCTGTGCGATCGTGGTGGCGATGTAGCCGTACGTGCCGAAGTCGTACCACTCCATGAAGTTGCCGATGGAGGTGCCCTCGATGGTCTGGCGCATCGACGCCCGATTGGTGACCCTGATCTCGCTGCGCGCCCACTTCTTGTGGGGGCGTTGAGTGTTCATTGACACGTGGCGTACCCAGACTCCCTCGGGCCGAACCAGTTGCGGCCCCGACCGCCCTCGGCGTCGATCAACGGGGGCCGATCGCAGCGACTCGGCTAGTCAAACCCTGGCCAACATACTTTCTTGGGTGGTCGCCGCGTTGCAAACCGGTGACTACGTGTGACCGGATGAGGCGGCGGTGTTCACCGATGCCGGCGGCGAATCCGGGCACCGGGTAACCGACCGTTCCCGTGCCCAACGCCGCAGCTCATTTCCCTTTCAAGCTGCCGATGCCGAGCGAGAAGTCCGTCGGTTTGGATTGCGGGGTGTTCTCCAGGGTCTCGACGTAACGTTTGGGGTCGCGGTCGGTGATGGGCAATCCCTCGGTGGTGGGATGTTCGGCCATGAATTCGCCGTATTGACGTCCCAGCGCTTCACGAAGGCCAATTGGGGCACTGCGACGGAAGTCGGACAGTCCTTCGCGCTCCTCTTCGCCCATGTGCTCGTCGTTGGCCAGTCGGGTGCGGCCGACCGCCGCCCACCACTGTTCGCTGCCCACCTGTGCTGCGTTGGCTTCGCGCACGCCGTCGCGAATGTCGTTGTGATCGCCGATGGCGTCGAGCGTCTCGCCTTCGGCATCTTCGGTGCCCCGCTTCAGCAGCTGAGGGTAGAAGATTTTTTCTTCGATGAATGCGTGCACATCCAGCTTGTCGGCGAGTGGCCGCCATACCCGTTCGAGGGCGGTGTCGTTGACCGGCGTCTGCGCCTGTAGATAGTCCAGCTCGGCGAATTGCTCCCGGAACCAGTCATGGTCGGCGAGGATCAACATGGTGATGTCAGTCATTCGGACCGTCTTCCCTGACCGTAGCTTGCGGCCATCGTGTCCCACCATTGCAGAAGCAGTCAAGCCGCTCTGTGGAACCACTCGCGATGCCGCCCATTCGAGAGCCGATGCCAGCAGGGCAGAGCGGGCCAATCACTTTGCACCGCAGAACAATTTGGTTGTCTCCTCCCGCGGCGACTGCCGCTGCGGGAACGGGGTGACGACGTGGTGCCACACCATGCTCGCCACCCGATCCCCGGCCGGCCACCGTTGCTACGAGGCGTGCCCGGAAGGCGGAAGCTGCTGGTCGGATGCAGTCGGATCCGGCGGCCAAGCCGACCGGGAACTCGCCGTTGCCGGCGTTGCCGGCCGGCCCGATACACTGGGGTTCGGTGTTCGATCGGCCTCGATCGCCAGCCGTCAAGTTTCATAGATCAACGTCAGAGGTTGTGCTTTGCCCGAAAATCGCAGCGAGAACGTCAGCTTGAAGCCGCATTTCGACGACGTTCAGGCGCACTACGACCTGTCCGACGAATTCTTCGCGCTTTTCCTGGATCCGACACGGACCTACAGCTGCGCGTATTTCGAGCGCGATGACATGAGCCTCGAAGAGGCG
Organism: uncultured Mycobacterium sp.; assembly: GCA_964397935.1. GTDB lineage: Bacteria > Actinomycetota > Actinomycetes > Mycobacteriales > Mycobacteriaceae > Mycobacterium. The sequence continues at coordinate 24,297 of CAYNLB010000032.1, read as the reverse complement.
CAAATCGCCAAAATCGACCTGGCGCTAGGCAAACTCGGCTTACAACCCGGCATGACGCTGCTCGATATCGGGTGCGGGTGGGGCACCACCATCATCCGTGCGCTGGAGCGTTATGACGTCAACGTCGTCGGTCTGACCCTGAGCCGCAATCAGCAGGCCCACGTCCAGCAACGTCTCGACAAGCATCCCAGCGCGCGCGGCAAGCGGGTGCTGCTGCAGGGCTGGGAGCAGTTCGATGAAAAAGTGGACCGCATCGTGTCGATCGGCGCCTTCGAGCACTTCGGACGCGACCGCTACACCGACTTCTTCAAGATGGCCTACGAAGCGCTGCCTGCCGACGGCGTGATGTTGCTGCATACCATCATCAAGCCCAGCGATGACGAGTTCGCCGGGCGCGGGCTGCCCATCACCATGACCAAGATCCGGTTCATGAAGTTCATCATGGACGAGATCTTCCCGGGCGGAGATCTGCCGAATGCCGCGGCCGTCGAGGGACACGCGGAGGCTGCCGGCTTCGCCGTCAAGCGGGTCCAACAGTTGCGACTGCACTACGCCCGCACCCTCGACACCTGGGCGGCCGCGCTCGAGTCGCGCCGCGACGAGGCTCTGAAGATCCAGTCCCAAGAGGTGTACGAACGGTACATGAAGTATCTGACCGGTTGCGCCGATCTGTTCCGCGAGGGATACACCGACGTCGCGCAATTCACCCTCGCCAAGGGCTGACAGCAGGGCAGTGTCGCGAGTTGCCGCCCTCAGTGCGCGCCCGGCTAGTCTGTAGGCGACTTAGCCACAGGAGGCACCATGAGCGAGCACGAAGTAAAAATGATCGTCCTGTCAACCGATGACCTGGACGAATCGATCCGGTTTTACAGCGAGACCCTGGGCATGTCGCTGAAGTTCCGCGATGGAGCCCACTTCGCGGCCCTCGATGGCGGGCCGGTGACGCTCGCACTGGCAACCGAGGTCGACCATCCCATTCCTGGGCAGGTCGTCGTCGGGATCAAGACCGCCGACGTCGACGCCGCCGCGAAGGCTGTCGAGGCCAGCGGTGGCGCCCTTGTGAAGGCCCCATACGACGACGCACACGAACGCCGCGCCGTGGTCTACGACAACAAAGGCAACGGCTTGGTCTTCTACAAGTCGCTGGCCCGCTGAAAGCGCGACGGCACCATCGCCGGCTACTGATTCCTCGACGGCTGCAACGGCTTCGAAGTACGCCCATCGAGGACGCCAACGCGAATGTCGTTATCCGTTGGTGCGTTCGCGGTGCTTGCATCCCGGCCAGCAGCAGGGCCGGCGCTTGCCCTCCTCCAGTTCCTCTTGCGTGCGACGGATGCGACGCTTTCGGGTCTGCTCTTGCTTGGCATCCTCTACCCAGCAGATGAATTCGTTGCGCGCCAAGGGCGTGATGTCCCGCCACGCAGCCAGCGCCGTGGCGTTGGCGAGCAACGACTCGCGAAGATCTGCGGGCAGCGTGTGCACCACCCCACCGGGCACTTGCCGGCTGCTCATCGGCCCAGGATAACGCGCAGGACTCCCACACCATCCGGCGCACGGACCGGCATAGCAACTGGGCGGTCCGAATACTGGGCGTCCGCCTCGCCGTGAAAGGGGCCGCACCACCCCAGTACCCCGCTGAGCACGCGGCAATAGGTGCGGTGGATCACGGCGCTTTGGGACGGCGAGAACAGCCCGCTAGTGAGCGACCAAATGCGCGCTCTCATCGTTCAATTCGTCGCGTCGCAAGGTCATCGGGGTGAGGGCCGGGATGTCGCCGCCGGCGACGACCGCGCGGGTGATGGGGGTGAGCGCACCGAACAGCGTTTCCACCTCGTCGTCGCTGAGCGCTTCGAGCGCCGACAGGCCCAGCCTGTCGGTTGTCGATTCAATGTGGTCCTTCAACTCCTGACCCGCTGCGGTCAGGGTCCCGCCGTCATCGAGCAGGCCGCGCTCGGCCAGCCGTTGTTGGTGGTGCTGCCACGCCGTGTCGTCGTAATCGCGGGTGCGCGCGATGTAGTCGCGCGGGACCCCGCCCGCCGCGGCGTGCAACACGTTGGATTCCCGCCCCGAGATACCGGCGGCGACGAGCACCGCGACATGCGCGTCGCCGCGCTGTTCACGCAACAGCGTCGTGGCATGCCACAGCGCGGCCAGGGGATCATCCGGCCACGGGAGTGCCAGGTTCGCCGCAAAAAGCGGACGGCCGTCCAGTGGCGCCGCACGCGCCGCCTTTCCGGCTAATTGCGCTGCAACTTCGATATTTTCGCCCGACCCGAGGCCGTAGCGGCGTAGCGCGGCGACCGCAGACTCCTGCCGGGCTCGCAGCGCCGCGTCGGGACCGGCGATCTGCCACGCCGCCGGCAGGGCTTTTGCCACTCGCTCGGGGGCGAAGTTGTAGAAGGTCGCGGCCACCACCTCCGGCGGCACCATACCCAGTGGCGCCGAACGGGCAGCGAAGTAGCCCATCCAGAAACCCCGGTAACCGAGTCCGTCCAGCGCCGCCCGCGCCTCGGGCGCGAAGTAGGTGACCGCATGCACCGGCTCGAAGCGATCGAAGAAGCGTCTGGCCAGCGCCGGTTCTCTGCTCATGGTCGCAGTTAACCACCGCCCATCGGCCGGGAACCGAGCGGCATGCTTAACCTCCTTGGGTGGCCCTGATCGCGGCACGCCCGATCACCAGAAATGGCTCAAAGCCTTTGCAAGCGTGCGGCGTTCAGATGCGCGATGTTTTCGCTGTCGATGGAGTTGTCCGGTGCTCAGTGCGGATAGTGGGCGTAGTGGCGGCGGAGGACATCGATGCCGAAGTCGTTGACAGGGTCGCGCAGCACGGTGTGCGCATGGTTGGCGTCGCGCTGGGTGTTGTCGTATTCGTAGAGCAGCCTGGGTGCCTGAAGGCGGAAGTAGAGAGGCCCGTCGGAGGCTAGGGGTCCTCCCCAGGCGATGTGCAGTCCGGACAGTGCCGCATCGTCCCACGCGATCTGGGTCGCATCCGTGACGAGGGGACTGGCGGTGACCGCGCGGGCAAGTGTGCGCAGCATGTCGCGTTGATCGGGGGTGAGATCGTCTGCGCCGAGTCCTCGCGGGGTCGAGTGGTAGGCCATGATTTGGTGATCGGCCGCGGTGAACGCCGAATTCGCCTGAGCCCGGACGTCCAGGTCGTCGAGACGTCCGGCCCATTCAACGTCGGTGAAGCGGGTGCGCCACAGGTCTTGCAGGTGAATCATTTCGTCGCCGTCTGTCAGGACGGCACGGTTGCCGGTGACGATGTCCGAAACGGCGCGGTCCAGCAGCTGCATCCGGCTCCGCTGCGGCTTGCTGAGGGTGCTGGCGAAGTCGCGGGCCAAGTCTTCGATGCCGCCGAGAGGGCTCAGGCATGTGCCGCCGGGCAGCGGCACCGAAGCGGGGTCGGCGCCAAGGAAGAACGGGGTGTTCGACGCTACGTTGCCGTCGATGATCAGGTAGTGGATTGACAGGTGGTGACCGGCGAATCGCCAAGCCCAACTGCCGGTTTCCCGTGGATCGCCGAACAGCCGCACATAGAACATCCCGCTATCGCGTCCACGCTCGCGCCCCCATTGCACTTGGAAGCCCTCGATGCGGTCGAGGACGTTTTCCAGACCGATGATCGTGGCTGCGGCGACGTAGCCCTCCTGGGTCAAGCCGGTGGCCAGCAGTTCCATGGCGAGTTGCTGCTGTCGGGGGCGTTGCCGGCCCAGGGGCAGTCCGCCGTGGTCGGTGGGGGTATAGAACCAGGTGGTGCGTTCGCTTTCGGCGGCCGGGTTTGCGGCCGGAGCGGGATACAGGGCTTCGGGTTTCTGCTCGGCCGACAGGGAGTCGAGCCATCGGCAGGCGACCGCAGCCATCTGGATCGCCGTCTGGTGTGGGTCGTGCACCACTGGGGTGTCCACGGACCTGACGGTACGCGCCCACCGCGCCCGCACCGCCGGGTGCGGGTTGACGCAGGCTCCGGGGTCCACCCCCTCATGGCCGGCGCCTAGAGATTACGGTCCAGGACTCCGACGCGTCCGGCCTCGGCTTCGCGTCGTAACACGGTGGTCGCCAGATCGAACTTCACCCCGGCGATCGCTTCGTTGACGGACGGGTTGCCGGTCCACCACGTGATGCGGCACAGCCGGCGAGCGATCCGCCACCCACCGGGCGTGCGCAGCAGTGCGTCGTCATACCAGCCGGTACCGTCCCAGAGCGGACTGTCGCCGGCAGCCTTGCGGACCAGGCGCCAGCCGCCGTTGCAGAAGCTGTGTGCCTGGTCTCCGTCGACGCGGATCACGTGGGTGGACATCGTGTGCTGGGTGGCATCGAAAGGATCGTGAAACGCCGCAAAGTCGGACTTGAACCGTTCGCGATCGGTCCAGTGCGACGTTGCACCGTAGTCAGCATCGACATCGGGGGTGAAGATTCGGTCGAACAACTGCCATCGTTGGCTGTCCATCGCCAGCCCATAGAGATTTAGCAGCTGTGTGATCGCAACGATGTCACTGTCGATATCACTCATGGACCTCTCCTTGATGCGCCGACGGATACCAGCACAGCTAATACAAAATGTGGGCCGCAAGGAAGCCGGTCAGCCCGACGGCGCTCGCTCACTGCGTCCGGTCGCCATAGACTGGGTTTTGATGGAACCAGATCGCGTCACTCACCCGTTGCGGCTGGCAAGCGGGTCTCACCAGCCGGGGTCGGGCAAAGGGTGTGCCATGAATGCGATCTCATACATCAGCGGTGACGAGCAGATCACCGACTTCCCGGCCACCTCGGCCCGTCCCCTGGCGTCCTTCGTCCAGTTGTGCAACGACCTGCTGGCCGGTCCCGACGGCTACTTGTCGCCGCACGACAGCTTGCTGGTGCTCGACCTCGGATGGCTGACGGTGGGAACAGCTGATGTCGCCGACACGGTGATGCACGCCTGGGTCTCCAACCTGTTGACCAGTCCACCGTGGGGCGTCGCACGATACGCGGGCGGTGTTGCGGCCGAGGCGATTTCCGGTATCGCCGACCTACACATCGAGCTCGCCCCTGGCGAAGCGCCGCCAATCGCCTTATGGCACAGCGCTGCACGCGCCGCGCGCGAAATCAGCGCCGCGATGCCGGTGGGTGCCGAACGGTACGCCGTTCGCTCCGCATACCAGTCGACAGCGCTCGTCCATACCGACGATCGGACTGCGCTCGATGCCGTAACCGGCAACGCCCTGCGCGCCCACCGGCTGGCACACGCGGACAGCGGGACCGCCGCGATCCTGGATATCGCCCATGAAGCGATCCGCTCTTGGCGCCGCTTGGGAGGACTGAGCGATGGTGCGGTGCCACGCAAAGCGGTAGCGATCTAACCGCGAGCAGCCGGCTTTTCGGCACGAAAACAGCTTCAGCGGTTCGCGTCTCGTCGTAGCCACGCTGGCCGGCCGCGGCGATCACACCCCGAACGGATGGACCGACGGCAATACCTGCGAGCAACACCGGACCGCGGGGACCGCGCCGGCGGACCGCCGCAGATCCGCGGCCCATGCCGTGCAGGATGTCATGGGTAAGGCTGCTTGCCATTGCGCCCGCCGCCCTCATGGGTGGTGACCGCCGCCGATCGAGGCTGGCCAGTCAGTCCGGGCCGCATTCGACGGGATCACGGTACGCAGCCACGAGGGCTGCAACGGTGGTCAGGGCGCGCGCAGTGGCCCCTGCCGACCGGCGTGAACCAGGCTCGACGTTTGGAAGCAGCCGATTTGGTGTACAGGTACCACTAATCGGAGTGAGGAAGGCAAATGATGAAGCAAATTGCGGCCGCAACGATCGCGATCGCCGCGCTGCTGGCCAGCGGGTGTTCCGCCTCAGAGGTGATCAACACCGGGGGCGACACGAAGTGCAAGGACTTCACCACGCAAGACGAGAAGAAGCAGAACGACGAGGTCAGTAAGATGCTCAAGGACAAGAACGGCACCGAGCCGACCAACGCCGAGATCTCGGCAACGCGGCTGTCGGTGACGACGTACTGCCAGACGGTGGGCAAGCCGGAGAGCAAGATCTCCGAGGCGCCCCATGGCTGACGGCGGGTACTGACGACGCGGTTCCCGGGTCGCCATTGAGAAACCCGCGTTGACAGCTAGCCTGTTTCGGCCGTCGACGTCTGGAGTTGCGCACGGCCGACGTAGGATTCGGCGCGCATGCGTTCCGACATGTGCGGGTAATGCAGTTCGAACGCCGGCCGCTCCGAACGGATCCGGGGCAGTTCGGTGAAGTTGTGGCGCGGCGGCGGGCAGCTGGTCGCCCACTCCAGCGAGTTGCCATGGCCCCACGGGTCGTCGACCAACACCGGCTCGCCGTAGCGCCAGCTCTTGAAAACGTTCCACACGAACGGCAGCACCGACACGGCAAGAATGAACGCCCCGGTTGTCGAGACGAAGTTGAGCGTCCCGAACCCGTCGGTGGCCAGATAGTCAGCGTAGCGGCGCGGCATTCCCGAATTGCCCAGCCAGTGCTGGACCAAAAACGTGGTGTGGAAGCCGATGAACGTCAACCAGAAGTGCAGTTTGCCCAGCCGTTCGTCGAGCAGTCGGCCGGTCATCTTCGGGAACCAGAAGTAGATGCCCGCATAGGTGGCGAACACGATGGTGCCGAACAGCGTGTAGTGGAAGTGCGCCACAACGAAATACGTGTCGGTGATATGGAAGTCGAGCGGCGGGCTGGCGAGCAGCACGCCCGTCAGCCCACCGAGGAGGAAGGTCAGCAGGAAGCCGATGGAGAAAAGCATCGGCGATTCGAACGTCAATTGGCCTCTCCACATGGTGCCGATCCAGTTGAAGAACTTGATGCCGGTCGGTATCGCGATCAGGAACGTCATGAACGAAAAGAACGGCAGTAAAACGGCTCCGGTGGCGTACATGTGGTGGGCCCACACCGCGACCGACAACGCGGCGATCGACAGCGTTGCGTAGACCAGCGTGGTATAGCCGAAGAGCGGTTTGCGGGCGAAGACCGGGATGATTTCGGAGATGATGCCGAAGAACGGCAGCGCGATGACGTATACCTCGGGGTGCCCGAAGAACCAGAACAGGTGTTGCCAAAGGATTACCCCGCCGTTGGACGGTTCGTAGACGTGCGCACCGAAGCGACGGTCGGCTTCAAGGCCGAAAAGGGCAGCGGTCAGCAGCGGAAAGACGATCAGCACAAGCACACTGGTGACCAGGATGTTCCAGGTGAAGATCGGCATCCGGAACATCGTCATGCCCGGCGCGCGCAGGCACACCACCGTGGTGATCATGTTGACAGCGCCCAGGATGGTGCCGAGACCGCCGACTCCGACGCCGAGAATCCACAGGTCGCCGCCGGCGCCGGGACTGTGCACCGCATCCGACAAAGGTGTGTAGGCGGTCCACCCGAAATCGGCCGGCCCACCCGGAATGATGAAGCCGCCCAACGCGATCAGCGCACCAAACACGAAGAGCCAGAACGACAGCGCATTGAGGCGCGGGAACGCCACGTCGGGAGCGCCGATCTGCAGGGGCAGCACCAGATTGGCAAATCCGAAAACGATCGGGGTCGCATAGAACAGCAGCATGGCCGTGCCGTGCATGGTGAAGAGCTGGTTGTACTGCTCGTTGGACAGGAATTGCAGCCCGGGCACCGCGAGTTCGAGGCGCAGAAGTAGCGCCATAAGCCCGCCGATGAAGAAGAAGATGAAACACGCGACCATGTACATGATCCCGATCATCTTGTGGTCGGTGGTGGTGATGACTTTGTAGATTAGGCTGCCCTTCGGCGCCAGCCGCGGCGGAAACGGCCGTCGGGCCTGCAGGTCACTGACGGGCGGTGCTTCAGCGGTCATGCATTACCTCCAAACGGCCTGTGGCGGAGAGGCGTTGCCAAGCCGCCCAAAGTATTCAGGGACGACGCTGGACGCACCTAGGGCCAAACGTCCCTATTTTCAATGCATTCTGGCGATAACGAGCGGTGCGTAGCGTCGAAGTCAGGTAAGGATCAGCTCACTCGGCGACTCGTCGTTCATCACTGCCTCGGCGAGCAGCTTCCCGAGCAGCGGACCGAACTTCATGAGGTTGCTGCCGACGAACGCGACGATTCGGCCGCGCCTCGCCACCGTCCAGCCGTCGCCGCCGGCGTCGAGCCACGGGGCGCGGACCGTGACGCAGTCAACCTGGCCCACAGGTGACAGCGACGGGAACAGCGCGCGCACCGTCATCGGGTCGGGCACGTCCTGCCCGAAGGCCCAGCGCCCCGTGCTACCCAGAGGCAATCCGTAGCCCTCCGGCGCCGACAGGCACGCCGCGCCGGTCGCGTCGCCGCCCTCATAGGTGAACCGTGTGTGCGGTGCGACATCAATGTCGAGCGGGCCGAACAGCGCCGCGGTTTGAACCCCGGCGCAGACCAGCACCCGGTCCCCGCGCAGCACGGTGCCATCCGCGAGTGCTGCCGAGCCGTCGTCGCCGACCGAGACGACCTCGCCCCTGCGGATGACGACGCGCCGCGCCAAGGCGCTCAACGCCCGCCGAATCCGTAGGCTTCCCCCGAGAGGGTCGAATATCCCTGTTTGCCACGGTGGAACCACGAACGGAATACGTGTCGCGATCTCGTCGCGGTCGAGCCAGGAGAACGCCGCGCCGGCATCCGTCATGGCCGTCGCGATGTCATCGTGGGCGGTGGCGGCGATGAAGCCCTCCGAGCCGAGAAGTCGCCCCACGCCGAATTCATCTTCCCAGCGCTGCCAGCCGGTACGGGCCTGGAGCGCGAGCCGGCACAACGCCGGCCGCCGATGTGCGACGCGGAAGATGCGCGCTAGTCCGGTGGACTGCTCGGCGAACGGTTGTCCGCGCTCGACCACGATCGCGTGCTCGCCGCGCCGCGAGAGCTCGTGGGCGGCCGCAAGTCCGCATATTCCCGCACCGATGACAACAATCACGCGTTCTGATACCCACCGCTCCTAGAAGAAGAACCCGGCGTACGGCGCCTGGTGCACCGCGAACAGCTGATCGGCCGCGTCAAGTGCGGCCGGGTCGTCGGCACGGGCCAGCCCGGCCACGGCGAGATCGCGCCAGGTCGTGCCACCGAGCAGCACAGCGGCCAGGCCCGCAGCATCGACGCGCAACTCGGGGTGCCGGCCGGTCGGTTCGGCCCCCGCGCCCGTGATGGTGAAGCGAGTCGAATTGTTCGATAGCACTGGGTCATTGACCGCCACGGTGATCGCTCCGTCGCCCACGTATCGGCGCGCGGCCAGTGCTCGCCGGACATCGACGACGCGCAGCCATGTTTCGTCATGCACCGCAGTTACCCGTATGGCCCGCCGATCGACAAGCAGCCAGGGCAGCGGATCGTCGAGCGGCAGCATCCAGAACACCACCCTGTCAATGAGATCAAGCCCCAGCAGGAAGCGCAGCAGGCCGAGATAGGCCTCGGTGGTGGGCGCGAAGAAATCCTCGACGACGATGGTCCGCTGGTCGCTGACGAACCACCTTTCGGTATCGATCGGACGGTACCGGGCGAACCCCGACTCCGACCCGCGCTCGCCGTGCACCGCGACATAGGAAGGAGCCGGCGACGATTCGGTGCGCAACCGCACGCTCCGCCACCAAACCTGGGGGCGGTCGACGGTTCCCGGTCGGGACGGGCGGTTCTCGGCATAGATCCGGGGCAGCACATCCCACGCCTGATCTGTGTCGAGCAGCCGAACCGGACCGCCGGCACCAACGCCGGGACGCAGTGCCGCGCGCGCGGTTTGAATTTCGGCGGTCTGCGATGAACTCGCGACGCCGTACCCGTACCGCTCATAGATCGTCGCTTCCGACGCCCGCAACGACGCGACCACCTCGCCCCGCGCAGCGATGTCGCCTAGCTGGTGCCGCATCAGCTCCGAGGCAATGCCTTTGCGGGTGAACGACGGCAGCACCCCGATACGCGTGACGGCGGCGTGCCCGACGATCGCCCCGCCGGGCAGTGTCAGCCGGCTCGTGACCGCGTCGGCGGTGCCGACGAGCTGACCGCCGACGAACGCTCCGACCGTGCGGCCCGGCTCGAGCAGCTTGGATATCTGGCCGGGCGCCAGAGCCGACAAGGGCGGAAACCCGACCATGGCGGCGCGAAATACGTTAACCGCGGCGACGAGGTCGTCCTCATCGTCGAGGACCCGGATCTGGATCGTCATGTCGCCATCATCGCCGGTGCCCGCGCCGGCAGCCCAGCGCGGTGCCTAACGGATGGGCAGGCCGGTCAGTGCGCGCGAAATGACCAGGCGCTGGATCTCGCTGGTTCCCTCGAAGATGGTGAAGATCTTGGCGTCGCGGTGCATGCGCTCGACTGGGTAGTCGCGGGTGTACCCGTTGCCGCCGAGGATCTGGATCGCCTCGTCGGTTACGTAGACCGCGGTCTCGCTGGCCACCAGCTTGGCCATCGAGCCCTCCGCCGCATCGAAGGCCTGGTTGTTGCGCGCCATCCAACCGGCTCGCCATACCAACAGCCGCGCCGCGTCGATACGGCTCTTCATGTCCGCCAATTTGAAAGCCACTGCTTGGAACTCTCCGATCTTACGGCCGAATTGTTCGCGCTGGCAGGCGTATTCGAGGGCGTACTCGTAGGCCGCCCGTGCCACGCCCACCGCCATCGCGCCGACCGTGGGGCGGGTCCGCTCAAAGGTTTTCATTGCCGCCTGCCCACGTGCGGAGGCTCCGGATTTGGCCCGCGCGATCCGCTCCTCGAACTTCTCCCGGCCGCCGAGGATGTGATCCCCGGGCAAGCGGACGTCGTCGAGCACCACCTCGGCGGTGTGGGAGGCGCGAATACCGTGCTTCTTGAATTTCTGGCCCTGGGCCAGACCCTTGACACCGGCCGGGACGATGAAAGTGGCCTGGCCTCGGGTGCCGAGTTCGGGATAGACGGACGCCACCACGATGTGCACGTTGGCGATACCGCCGTTGGTCGCCCAGGTCTTGGTGCCGTTGAGCACCCACTCCCGGCCGGCCTCGTCGTAGCGCGCACGGGTGCGGATGGCGCCGACGTCAGAGCCCGCATCGGGTTCTGACGAGCAGAACGCGCCCAGCTTGGGTTCGTCCGGCGTACCGAACATTTCGGGCAGCCAGCGTCCCAGTTGCTCAGGGGTTCCGTTGCCCGCCAACGCCGCTGCGGCCAGCCCGGTGCCCATGATGGATAGCGCGATACCGGCGTCGCCCCAGAACAATTCCTCGAACACCGTCAACATGCCCAGACCCGTCGGCTCGGCCGCCTGCTGCGCGAACAGGTCCGGTGAGTAGAGCCCCACCTTTGCGGCCTCCTGGATCACGGGCCACGGTGTTTCCTCTCGCTCGTCCCATTCGGCCGCGGCGGGGCGGACGACCTCGGCCGCGAACTGGTGCACCCAATCGCGGACCTCGATCACGTCGTCGCTGAGTTGCAGTGAAAAAGTCACAGCTCTACTCCTGAAAGTGATTGGTGTTCAGAAATTTTCGGGGGTTCTGTGCTGCGCGAGGACGCCGACGGTCTGGTTGACCCACGCCTCGAAGTAGCGCTCTTCATCGATGTTGCCGGGTAGGCGGCCGGTGAGCGCTTGCAGCGTCGCGCCGTAGGACAGCGACGCGATCGCGACGGCCGCGGCGGCTTCGGGGTCGGGAATGCGGGTGCGGCCCGAACGATTGGATGCGTCCAGCTCGTCGGCGAACCGCTGGTAGGCGTTGTCGGTGATGACCTGCCATGTCTTTTCGTCGAGGTCGCCGAGCTCGGCGGGCTCGCGCAGCATGACCTTGAGCAGATCCTCACTCTGTTTGAGGTTGTTCCAGATCAGCTGCCCGGCGGTTCGCACCGCGTGCTGGACGCTGGTCGGGCGCCCCGCGTCGTACTGCTCGCGCGCGGCCACGATGCTGTCGATCCGGTGCGCAACCGCCGCCGCGAGCAGCTCGCGCTTGGAGCCGAAGTGCTTGTACAGCGCCCCGGAACCCGGTGCCAGACCGGACGCACGCTGGATGTCGGCCACCGACGTCGCCGCGTACCCCTTGGCGGCGAAAAGCCGAAGCGCAGCGGCCAGCAGCCGGTCACGTCCAGAAGTGGGCACGGTGAGAGAGTACTCACTCACCATCGTCTGGGGCAAAATACGCCCTGGCGTCATCATTCGGCGATCGGTGTGAACCGCGCCGCGAATCCGAGGAATGACGAGGTCAGAAAGTTGGCGCTAAAGTGGCACTGCCAGCTCACTAAAGGAGTCTGACATTCGCCAGTTACCGCATGTACAACTGCCGATGCGGGTGCTGTCACTGCGCACCATCGTCATTGTCGCCGCACTGTCCGTGATCGCGCTTGTGGTGCTTCTGGGCACGTGGGTTTGGGTGGGCGTGACCAACGATCAGTACAGCCAGCTCGACCGGCGGCTCGATTCGGTCAGCAGCCTGGGCGATATCAATACGCTGCTCAACGGTGCGGATCACACCAGTCCCGATCGCCCCATGCCGGACGGTAACCTGGTGCGCACCGCGCGTATCGGTCCGGTGACCGTGTCGGTGCCCAGCGACATCGTCTTGCCGGAATTGCCCAACGGCTACGCAAACACGACCATCAACGGGGTGCAGTATCGCGTCCGGACTTTCTCGGCGGGTCCTGCCACGATTGCGCTCGCCGCGCCGTTGGCCGAGGCCCAACATCGGATCAACGAATTACACCTGAGGGTGTTGTTGATCTGTGCCAGCGTGATCGGCGGCACAGTCGTGGTGGGCTGGGTGATCTCGTTGATCATGGTCAATCCGTTCCTGCTGCTCGCTCAAAAGGCCCGCGCCATCAATGCCCAGTCCAGTCCCGACGAGGTGCAGGTACGCGGTGTGCGTGAGGCCGTAGAGATCGCCGAAGCGGTCGAGGGCATGCTCGCCCGCATCGGGAACGAGCAACAGCGCACCGCGGCTGCACTCGAATCGGCCCGCGACTTCGCTGCGGTTGCGTCCCATGAGCTGCGCACGCCGCTGACGGCCATGCGCACCAACTTGGAAGTGCTGTCCACCCTGGACTTGCCCCCCGAACAGCGCCATGAGGTCATCGGCGACGTCATCCGCACCCAGAGCCGCATCGAGGCGACACTGACGGCGTTGGAACGGCTGGCGCAGGGCGAACTGACCACCGTCGATGATTTCGTCCCGTTCGACATCACCGAGCTGCTGGATCGCGCGGCGCACGATGCGCCGCGTATCTACCCCGACGTGGAGGTGTCGCTGGTGCCCTCGCCCACTGTGCTGATGGTGGGGCTACCGACGGGACTGCGGCTGGTGATCGACAACGCCATCGCCAACGCCGTCAAGCACGGCAATGCCGGCAAGATCCAGCTCACCGTCACCAGCTCCAGCGAAGGCGTGGAAATCGCGATCGACGACGACGGCGCCGGAATCCCGGAATCCGAACGCGCCGCGGTCTTCGAACGCTTCGCCCGCGGGTCGACAGCATCGCGTTCGGGTTCCGGCTTAGGGCTGGCGCTCGTGGCCCAGCAGGCCGAATTGCACGGTGGCACAGCTGCTTTGGAGACCAGTCCCCTGGGTGGCACGCGACTTCTGCTGAGGCTGGCCGGCGATGGGCGTGGTCCGGCGTAGCGTTGTAGAAAGTCGGCGGCCGTCGGTGCGTTAAGGCGCACACGCCCAGCCGCGCGGGACCGAAGCCGACAAGATGAAGTTCAATATCAAAGATCGTCGGGCTTGGCCCACAACAAAGCTGCGGAAGCTGTGACCGTTGTCGGCCCGAACAGCATCACCGGCGCCGCCAGGCGGCGCTTACTCCACCACATTTATTGCCGCCACGTCGGCAGACAAACGTTTGAATACACGATCGCCCGAACCGCACTAGGATGTTCGGTCAAGCGCGTCTTCTTGACGCTAGCGAATCGGAGGGAAACATGTCTTGGACTGTGCAGCCAGAGGCAGTTCTGGCATCGGCGGGGACAGAGTCGGCGATCAGCGCCGAGACGGAGGCGGCGGCTTCGGCGGCGGCCCCGGCCCTGCTTGGGGTCATGCCAATGGGCGCCGACCCTGACTCGGCGATGTTCGCGGCGGCCCTGAACGCGTGCGGCGGCAGCTATCTCGGGGTGGTCGCCGAGCACGCCGCTCAGCGCGGATTGTTCGCCGGTACGCAGGGTATCTCCGCGGGGGTCTACGGCACTTCGGAGGTGTTCCGCTCGGCTGCGCTGGCGGCGGGTGGTTAACAGCTAGGTATCTACATAAAGGGGAAGTACGCATGCCTGATCCGGGGTGGGCTGCGCGTACGCCTGAGGACAACGATCTGCTGCTCAAGGCGGGAACCGGGGTAGGCACCCATTTGGCCAACCAGACCGCCTGGACGGCCTTGGCGGCCGCCCATCACGCCTCAGGTGTCGCATCAGCGATCAACACCGCCGCGACCTCGGCGAGCTGGCTCGGTGCCGGGTCGGCCGCCTCGGCCACCAATGTCACCCTGCTCAACGCATCGCTGCACGGCCTGGCCGGCTGGGTCGACGTGAAGCCGGCGGTGGTTTCGACCGCGATCACCGCCTTTGAGACGGCGAATGCCGGAATGCGCCCGGCTCCCGAATGCATCGCCAATCGTGACGAGTGGGGAGTCGACAACGTCATCAACCCGCTTGTGCTTTGGACATTGACCCCGCGAATCGTCTCGCTGGATGTCGAGTATTTCGGGGTGATGTGGCCCAACAACTCCGCCGTCGGAGCCAGCTACGGAGCGATCCTCACGGCGCTGGCCGAGAGTCTGGCCATTGCGCCGCCGGTGGCAGCCATGGGGGCCTCGCCGGGAGCACCGGCGGCGGCCGCATCGGCCATCGGACAGGCGGCCGCAGAAACGGCGGCCGGCGACGGCATGCGCGCCGCCTATCAGGGGGTACAGGCGGGGACGAACGGGGCTGGCCAGGCCGCATCGGGCGGCCAGGACCTTGGCGGTCAGGCCAGCAGCTTTATGCAGCCGCTGCAATCGATGATGGGAGCGGTCCCGCAGGCCCTGCAGGCTCCCACGCAGCTGATGCAGGCTCCGATGGGTGCGATGCAGCCACTGCAATCGATGATGGGCATGTTTGCCAACCCGGGCGCGCTGGGCATGGGAGGTGCAGGGCCGGCGGTCTCGGCCGCCTCGGCAACCGGGGGAGTCTCCGCTGCTGAAGCCGGCGTATCGGCCGGCGGCGGGGGTGCATCCCTGGGCGGCGCCGGCGTGCCCGCGACCAGTTTCACCCGCCCCGTCAGTGCTTTTGAGCCTGCTACCGGTGGTCGGCCGGTGGGGTTGCGGCCGAGCGGGGCGTTGGGCGCCGACACGACGCGCGCACCGACAACAACGGTCGGCGGTACTCCGATCGGCGGCATGCCGGTGGGCCACGCGGGTGGCCAGCGCGGATCCCGCGACAAATCCGAACAGCCCGCGACGGTGCGGGTTGTGGACGATCGGGTCTAGCTCCGGATCGAGAAAGGGTGAATCGACAGGTCGAAACAGCCGCCATACACTTCGCTCCACACCCCAGATGTGCCGGGGGGAACGGCCAATCGCACGAAGGAGATATCAGTGACAATCAAGGTAACGCCGCAAATGCTGCGCGACACTTCAAACGCCATACAGGCGAACATGGAACACGCGATCGGGATCGCGCAGGGGTACGTCGCAAATCAGGAAAATGTGATGAACCCGGCGACCTGGTCGGGTGACGCCGTCACCGCCTCGCACCTGACCGCGACCGAGGTGGCCGGTGACTTGAACAAGGTCTTGACGGGTGGCACCCGTCTCGCCGAGGGCCTCAAGCAGGCGGCGGCCCTGATGGAAGCGCACGAGGCTGACTCCGCGCACGCGTTCAATGCCCTGTTCGGCCACGCCGGATCCTGATTCCCTAATTCCATACCTGGTTTTCTGAAAGGAAGTTCACTATGTCCCACCCGATCACTTACAACCCGGGGGCCGTGGCCGACTTCGCCACCGACGTGGGTTCCCGCGCAGGCCAGCTGCACGCAATTTTCGACGACACCTCGAACAGGACGAACGCGCTGCAAGAATTCTTTGCCGGCCACGGCGCGGCGGGCTTTTTCGAAGCGCAGGCACAAATGCTGTCGGGGCTTCAGGGGCTCATCGACACGGTGCGTCAGCACGGGCAGACGACTTCCCACGTGCTCGATGGTGCGATCAGCACCGATCAGTCCATCGCGAGCCTGTTCTGAACTCACTCAGCACCGGGGGCACCGATTACGCACTCTCCGGGTGAAGATCGAACTGGGGGTGGGGTAGTCGCGCCGCGCGCGGGTGCCCCACCTTCGGTGTGCTGCTCGCTGGTTGAGGTGAATCGGCAATGCTGACAACTACGGTCGACGGATTGTGGGTATTGCAGGCGGTGACCGGGGTGGAACAGACCTGCCCTGAATTGGGGCTCCGGCCGTTGCTGCCGCGGCTCGACACCCCCGAGCGCGCGCTGCGGCACTCCGTGGTGGCCGACCTTGTGGCTGCCGGTGCGCTCGATGAGTCCGGCAACGCCGACCCCATGATCCGCGAATGGCTCACCGTGCTATTACGGCGCGACTTGGGGCTACTGGTGAGCATGGGCGTACCGGGCCGCGAACCGACACGTGCCGCCATTTGCCGCTTCGCCACCTGGTGGGTGGTCTTGGAGCGCCATGGCGATCTAGTCCGGCTCTATCCTGCCGGCACCGCCGGCGACGAAAGCGGGGCCAGCGAGCTGGTAGTGGGTCAGATCGAGCGGCTGTGCGGCGTGGCCGAGGCAGCACCACTGCGGCCGGTCACCCTGGATACGGAGCGGCTACTCGAGTCGGTGCGCGACACCGCCAGCCTGCGATCGTTTCTGCTCAGCCAGCACCTCGATGTCGACCAGTTGCAGATGGTCACCATGGCCACCGATCCCGCGCGTTCCGCGCACGCGACCATCGTGGCGCTACAGGCCGGCATCGGAGCCGACGAAATGGCGCGCATAGTTGTCGGCGACTGCGCAGTGACGATCGTCGACACCCCCGCGGGCCGTGTCTGCGTAGAAAGCGTGACATCGGGACGGCGTCGCTATCAGGTCCTGTCGCCCGGGTCACGCAGTGACATCGGCGGGGCGGTGCAGCGGCTCATCCGCCGTTTGCCCGCCGGCGAGGAGTGGTACTCCTATCGGCGTGTGGTGTGAACCGGACAGGCAATTTCTCACGTGCCACACCAGCACATTCCGTCCCGCCCGACCAAGAAACTAAGTCAGTTAACCAATGATTTGTAATAGCAACCGCTTTACGCACTTGAGGGATTTGCGGTCGGTAAACGTAGTAACGCAAATCGTGTTAGCATCGCGGTCGTGACGAGCCCTTGGAATGACCCGAATATGTCGGACGAAGGTGCACTCAGACGGGGGGATCCGTCAGTGGGCCGCAACTTCCCGGATTCGGTATCCGACACTATGCGTATTACCGATCTGGCTGCGCCCCGAAAGATCCCTCCCGGGTCCGGCTGGCGGAAATTCATTTATGGCGCCTCATTTAAGAAAATAAATCCGGGTGAATCGCCCCGTGAACGGCACTACCGCGATTTAAAGAACCGCATCCGGCGGCATATTCGCCGGCAGTACGTCATCACCGTCGTCTCCGGTAAGGGCGGGGTCGGGGTGACGACGATGGCGGCGTGCATCGGTGGCGTGTTCCGTGAATGCCGCCCGCAGAACGTGATCGCGATCGACGCGGTCCCTGGCTTCGGCACGCTGGCCGATCGGATCGACGAGTCGCCGCCAGGGGACTACACCGCCATCATCAATGACACCGATGTCCAGGGGTATGCGGACATTCGCGAACATTTGGGGCAGAACCCGGTGGGGCTCGATGTACTGGCGGGAAACCGCACGTCAGACCAGCCCAGGCCATTAGTTCCGGCGATGTTCTCCGGGGTCTTGTCGCGGCTGCGGCGAACCCACACCGTGATGATCGTCGACACCTCGCCCGACCTTGAACATGAAGTGATGAAGCCGGTGCTGGAGAACACCGACACCCTCGTGTTCGTTTCGGGGATCACCGCGGACCGATCCCGTCCGGTGCTGCGGGCGGTGGACTACCTCAGGTCGCAGGGCTACCACGAGTTGGTCTCACGCAGCACGGTGATCATCAATCACACCGACCAGATCACCGACAAGGAAGCGCTGGCTTACTTGACTGAGCGCTTCAGCAAGGTCGGGGCTATCGTCGAGGCGATGCCGTTTGATCCGCACCTGGCCAAGGGTGGGATCATTGACACGGTCCACGAGTTGAATAAGAAGTCGCGCTTGCGCCTTTTCGAAATCACGGCGGGCCTGGCCGATAAATACATTCCGGATGCCGAGCGGATCGCGCCGTGACATCGCCGCATAAGGTCGCTTTCCCGGCGAGGTGTGCGGTCAATATTTCCTACGAGAAGCATTTGTGCTCCCAAGTATTCCCCGCCGGAATTCCGGTGGAGGGTTTCTTCGAGGGAATGGTTGAGCTGTTCGACGCAGACCTCAAACGCAAGGGTTTTGATGGCGTTGCGCTGCCGGCGGGCAGCTACGAACTGCACAAGATCAACGGAGTCCGGCTCGATATCAATAAGAGCCTGGATGAGCTGGGTGTGCAGGACGGCGACACCCTGGTGCTGGTGCCCAGGGTCGCCGGCGACTCCTTCGAACCGCAATACGAGTCGCTGTCAACGGGATTGGCGGCCATGGGCAGGTGGCTGGGCCGTGACGACGGTGATCGGATGTTCGCCCCGGTGACACCGCTGACAGCCGCCCACACGGCGATCGCGATCATCGCAATGGCGGTCGGGGTAGTGGCGGCGCTGACCCTGCGGGCCCGGGCATTCACCGACAACCTGATTCCGGCAGCGGTGGCGGGCGGCGTCGGTGTACTGCTGATGGCCGCCACGTCGGTGGTGCGGTCGGGGTGGCGCGAGCGGCGCGACCTGTTCAGCGGGTTCGGGTGGCTGGCCGTGGTGCTGCTGGCGGTCGCCGGCGGCTGCGCACCGCCCGGCTCGCTCGGCGCGGCTCACGGGTTGATCGGCTTGGTAGTGGTGATCCTGGGCGCCACAGCCATCGGCGTGACGACGCGGAAGCGGTGGCAGACCGCGGTGGTCACGGCTGTGGTGACGGTGTGCGGGATCCTTGCCGCGGTTGCCGTTGCCCGGATGTTTCGGCCAGTTTCGGTGCAGGTGCTGGCCATCTACGTGTTGGTCGGGTTGCTTGTGCTGGTCAGGATGGCCCCGCTGATCGCGCTCTGGGTCGCGCGGGTACGGCCCCCACACTTCGGATCGATCACGGGCCGGGATCTGTTCGCGCGCCGCGAGGGAATGCCCGTCGACACCGTGTCGCCGGTCAGTGAGGACGAATCCGAGGACGAGGACAACGAACTAACCGATATCACCGCGCGCGGCGCTGCGGTCGCGGCGTCGGCTCGGCTGGTCAACGCGGTGCAAGTGGGCCTGTGTGTGGGGGTGTCGATAGTGTTGCCCGCCGCCGTCTGGGGCGTGCTGACGCCGGGACGCCCGTGGGCGTGGTTGGCACTGCTGGTCGCCGGACTGGTGGTGGGCATCTTCATCACCCAGGGGCGCGGATTCGCCGCCAGGTATCAGGCTGTCGCGCTGGTATGCGGGGCGTCTGCCGCGGTGTGCGCCGCGGTGGTCAAATACGCCCTTGCGGCGCCCAAAGATGCTGTGTCCGGGCTCCTGTGGCCGTCCGTCGCCATTGCGGCTTTTGCCGCAATGGGCTTGGCCGCCGCCCTTTTGGTGCCCGCGATGCGGTTCCGCCCGCTCATTCGGCTAACAGTGGAGTGGGTGGAAGTGTTGGCGTTCATCGTCTTGCTGCCAGCGGCGGCGGCCCTGGGAGGGCTCTTCTCGTGGATTCGCCACTGAGAAGGTCCGCGGCGGTGGCTGCCGTCGCGGCCTTGGTCGTCCTGTTAGCGAATATCCCTGCGGCGCAAGCCATCACACCACCATCCGTGGATCCGGCGATGGTGCCGCCCGACGGGCCGCCACGGCCTGAACAGCCGATGCGCCGCGCCAACAGCTGCTCGACGCCCATCA
Organism: uncultured Mycobacterium sp.; assembly: GCA_964397935.1. Taxonomy (GTDB): domain Bacteria; phylum Actinomycetota; class Actinomycetes; order Mycobacteriales; family Mycobacteriaceae; genus Mycobacterium. The sequence continues at coordinate 4,302 of CAYNLB010000032.1, read as the reverse complement.
CGGTGAGAAACCCCGACGTGGCGCAGCTGGAGCCGGGCTTCAGTCTGCTCAACATCGGTAAGGCATGGCAGTACAGTACCGGCAACGGTGTGACTGTAGCGGTGATCGATACCGGGATTTCTCCCCACCCGCGGTTGCCGGTGGTGCCGGGCGGTGACTACATCATGGGTGAAGACGGGCTGTCCGATTGCGACGCCCACGGCACGATCGTCGGCTCGATCATTGGTGCTGCGCCGCAAGGGATCTTGCCGATGCCGCGGCCCATGCCGACGACACCGGCGTTCCCTCCGCCGGCGGGGCCGCCGCCGGTGACAGCGGCGCCGCCACCACCAGTCGAGGTGCCGGCCCCGCTCCCGCCCCCGCCGCCGCCATCACCGGTGACGATCACCGAGACCGTTCCGCCGCCCCCACCGCCCCCGCCAGAGGGAGGAGGCGCTACGGCCGCGTCTAACGGACCGCCGGATCCGCAAACTGAGGACGAGCCCGCGGTGCCGCCACCCCCGCCGGGGGCGCCTGACGGGGTGGTGGGCGTCGCCCCACATGCGACCATCGTCTCGATCCGGCAATCGTCACGAGCCTTCGAGCCGGTCAATCCCACGCCGGGGGACGTCAATTCCGACGAAAGGGTAAAGGCCGGCACGCTCAACACGGTGGGCCGCGCGGTGGTACACGCGGCGAACATGGGGGCGAAGGTGATCAACATTTCGGTGACCGCATGCCTGCCGGCGGCGGCCCCCGCCGACCAGCGAGCGCTGGGCGCCTCGCTGTGGTACGCCGCCACGGTCAAGGACGCGGTGATCGTGGCGGCGGCCGGCAACGACGGGGAAGCCGGCTGCGACAACAATCCGCTGTATGACCCGCTGGACCCGTCGGATCCACGAGACTGGCATCAGGTCAAGGTTGTCTCGTCGCCATCGTGGTTTTCCGACTATGTCCTTTCGGTCGGTGCCGTCGACGGCACGGGTGCCGCACTCGACAAGAGCATGTCGGGTCCCTGGGTCGGTGTTGCGGGGCCCGGAACGCACATCATGGGACTCTCGCCGCAAGGCGGCGGGCCGGTCAACGCCTATCCGCCGTCCAGGCCGGGCGAGAAGAACATGCCTTTTTGGGGTACCAGCTTTTCGGCGGCCTACGTCAGCGGCGTGGCGGCTTTGGTCCGGGCGAAGTTCCCTGACCTGAGCGCCCATCAGGTGATCAACCGGATCGTGCAGTCGGCGCACAATCCGCCCGCGGGGGTGGACAACAAGGTCGGGTACGGATTGGTGGACCCGGTCGCTGCCTTGACCTTCAACATTCCTCCGGGCGATCGGATGCCCCCAGACGCGCAAAGCCGGGTCATCACGCCCGCTCCGCCGCCTCCGCCGCCGGATCACCGGGCACGCAACATCGCTATCGGATTCGTTGGCGTGGTGGCAGCCGGTGTGCTCGCGCTGGCGATCGCGGCGCGGCTGCGGAGGGCCCGATGAGGCCCAGGCTGACCGGGTTCAGCCCCGGCAGCAACCGACGGGTCATCGGGGTTTGGGTGGTATTCCTGCTCGCGTTGGCGTGTTGGGCGTTGGGCGGCTACATCGGCGCGGCCCTCGCGGTGCCGGTGGGCATTGCGCTGGTGTTCGTCCGCTGGTGGGGTCAGCCGGCCTGGTCGTGGGCGGTGCTGTGGCTGCGGGGCGGGCGGCCAATAAGCTGGGACGCCCCGATCACCGTGGCCAACAATCGATCCGGCGGCGGTGTTCGCATGCGGGATGGTGTTGCCGTGGTTGCGGTGCAACTCCTCGGCAGAGCCCACCAAGCCACCACGGTGACCGGCTCGGTGACTGTCGAAACCGAAAACGTCGTCGACATCGTCGAACTGACGCCGATGCTGCACCAGGCGCTGGGCTTGCAGCTCGATTCGATCAGCGCCGTCACGATCGGGTCCCGGCATGGGAATATCGGGGACTACCCACGGGTGTACGACTCGGAGATCGGCACCCCACCGTATGCCGGCCGGCGGGAAACATGGCTGGTCATGCGGCTGTCTGTGATCGACAACACGCAAGCGCTGCGCTGGCGCACAACGGTGGGGACGGCGGCGATATCGGTCGCACAGCGCATCGCGGGATTGCTGCGCTGCCAGGGGCTGCGTGCGAAGGTGGCCACTGCCACCGACCTGGTCGAACTCGATCGCCGGCTGGGGTGGGATGCGGTCGCCGGGCGCGCGCAAAAGTGGAAAGCCGTACGCGGGGAAGCAGGTTGGATGACGACCTACGCGTACCCGGCGGAGGCGATCACGTCACAAGTTCTCGCGCAGGCGTGGACCCTGCGTGCCGATGAGATCATCCAGAACGTCACTGTGTTTCCGGACGCGACCTGCACCGCGACCATCACCGTGCGCACACCGACTCCGGCGCCTACTCCGCCCAGTGTCATCTTGCGTCGGCTCAACGGTGAGCAAGCCGCCGCGGCAGCGGCCAACATGTGCGTTCCGTGGCCGTACCTGCGCGGACTGCGGCGCAGCCCGCTGCCGGCGCATCTGGCCGTCGAGATCGGCCCGTCGGGCGTGCTGATCGGCAGACTGAGCAACGGCGACCGCTTGATGATGCCGGTTACCGATGCCGGCGAACTGTCGCGCGTCTTCGTGGCCGCCGATGACCCGATCGCCAAACGGATCGTGATCCGCACCGCCGGTGCCGGCGAACGGGTCTGTGTGCACACCCGCGACACGCCGCGCTGGGCGAGCGTGCGAATGCCGGAGATCAGTGTGGTCAGCACGCCACGGCCGGCGCCGCGCACCACCGTCAGCGTGGTGGAGTACGTTACGCGGCGTGGGAGAATCGGGGGCGGCATGGCCGAGGGCGGAGGTACAGATATCGGGGACGCCGCGATCTCACCCACGCCGCGGCCGGCAACCGTGATCACCATTGCGCCGTCCGGTACGACACTGCCCGAAGGGCAGCGGCACGGCTTCGAGGTGACTATCGAGCAGGTTGGTCCTGTGCTGGTGAATGTCTCCGCGGCCGGCAGAAATTGGGTGGCCGAGGTCGATATGTTCCGCGCAGAGAACCGCTACGTCAGCCTGGAGCCGGTCACGATGTCGAAGGCCAGGTAGCAGTCAACAACGCGAGTGCGGGATTCGAGTTTGATGAGAGCGCGCAACCACAATCATTACCGCGACGTGGTCCACGGGGGTGCACAGAATGGGTGATTTACACACTGCCCGTCGGCATTTCGATCGTGCGATGATGCTCAAGAGTCGTCAAGGGCGGGCGGCGGCGCTGCCTGAGTTCATTACGGCCACTGATGTCGACCCGTCGATGGCCGATGCGTGGCTGGGCCGTATCTCCTGCGGTGACGATGATTTGGCCTCGCTCAAGCAGCTCCACGCCAACAGCGAGTGGCTGCACCGGGAGACGACGCGAATCGGACAGACACTCGCCGCGGAGATCCAACTGGGTCCCTATGTCGGAATCACGGTGACCGACGCGTCACAGGTGGGGCTGGCGTTGTCGTCGGCGCTGACGATAGCCGGAGAGTACGCCGAGGCCGATAGGCTGCTGGCTAACCGCGACCTACTGGATTCGTGGACCAACCATCAATGGCACCAGCTCGCCCGAGCGTTTCTGATGTACACCACGCAGCGCTGGCCCGATGTGTTGATGACGGCCGCCGAGGATTTGCCGGCGCAGGCCATCGTCATGTCGGCTGTTACGGCCTCGATTTGCGCGTTGGCGGCTCACGCTGCCGCCCATCTCGGGCAGGGCCGGGTCGCCCTGGACTGGCTCGACCGCGTCGACGTGATCGGACAGAGCAACTCATCGGCCCGATTCGACGCCGACGTGCTGACCGCCTCGATCGGTCCGGCCGATATTCCGCTGCTGGTTGCCGACTTGGCGTATGTACGCGGGATGGTGCACCGGCAGCTGCGGGAGGAGGAAAAGGCTCAGGTCTGGCTGTCGAAGGCGACCATCAACGGGGTCCTGACCGAGGCGGCCAAGGAGGCGTTGGCCGACCCGAATTTGCATTTGGTCGTGACCGACGAAGAGTCGATCGCGAGCCGCACCGACCGCTGGGATGTAGCGTCGGCCAAAAGCCGCGACGAGCTCGATGATGACGCCGCGGCGGGCCGGCGGGCCGAGCTGCTGGCCGAGGGCCGCGAGCTGTTGGCCAAACAGGTGGGCCTGGCAGCGGTCAAAGAGGCGGTATTGGCGCTCGAAGACCAGCTTGAAGTACGAATGATGCGCCTGGAGCATGGGCTGCCGGTGGAGGGGCAGACCAACCACATGCTGCTGGTGGGCCCACCGGGTACCGGCAAAACCACCACCGCTG
>CAYNLB010000031.1:35330-39752 GCA_964397935.1 uncultured Mycobacterium sp. | reverse complement strand
AGAGGTTCATCGAACCGAACAGGGCGCCGTCCTGGAACATGACGCCGAACAGGGTGCGGATCTCGTAGAGCTGCTTGGCCGAACACTCGAGGATGTCGGTGCCGTCGATGACGATCGAACCGCGTTCCGGCCGCAGCAGGCCGATGAGGGACTTCAGGAACACCGATTTGCCGGTACCGGACGGGCCCAGCAGGACGCTGACCTCACCGGCGGGTATATCCAACGTCACGTCTTCCCAGATTCTGGAAGGTCCGAAGGACTTCGTCAGTCCTTTAACCTCGATCGCGATGCCCATGCGGAATCCCTCCGTCGACGCTCATGCCTGCCACCTGCCCTTTTCTGTGGTATGAGTCACTGTAGCGCACGCCGGGTGCACGGCATCAGGGGTTGTGCGGCACAGCGGGATAATTTGGCCGACCTGAGATCTCGGCACCGAACACGGGGTGCCACTGTTCAACGCATGTACTAGCCGGCCGGCGCCCAGTTTCCGTGGAAGCCCATCGGTACCCGCTGCGGCAGGTGCACGGTGGCCACCGATTCGAGACTCTGGGCATCCAGCAACAGCAATTGGCCTTCGCCGCGGCCGCAGTGGTAGCCGTAGCCCAAGAGGATGCCGTCGTCCTCGGCACCGGCCGCCGGATTCGGAACGAAGCACATTTCGCCGATCCGCAGATCGGGATCGAGCGGCGCAATGTCGCATGAGCCGGTCATGTAGTCGTGTTTGTACAGCGACGTCGAGGATCCGGAGGGTCCATCCGCGAGGTACCCGAAGCCCACGGTGTAACCGAACCGGTGCCGTATGCCCAATCGGGTCTCATCGATTCGGGGGAATTCCTGCGGCCGATCGTCCCGGCATTCGGTGTGTACCGCGCCCGTCGCCAGGTTGATGGTCCAGCGGTCCAGCGTGGGCGGGGTGTCGCCGGGACCCCGCCTGTCGCGGTCGAACATGCGGGAGTAGCGCACGATGTCGAGCACCAGCACCTCGGCTCCGTCGCGATCTTCCGAGTAGGCGTTGAGCGGGTGGTAGACGTAGCAGGGCTCGATGTCGAACCAGCGGATGTCGCTATTGCCACCCTCGCGGGGCATGACTCCGATGCGCGCCGGGTAGTTCTGGTTCCAGGCATAGGGCATCCGGTCGGAGTGCTTCGGGTTGCGGTTCATCATCGCAGTGAGCGGGCTCGGCACTCGGACGCGTCCGATCAGTGACTGCAGCGCCAACCGGGCCGGTACGCCGACCCAACGCGGCATGCTCCTCGGCAGCACCTCTACCGGGTCGAATGTCACCGGCAGGTCGTAGATGACGACGTATTTTTCGGTCAGCGAGAAGTCGTGCATCATCGGCGACCCGCCCACCTCGATGTCGACCGTCCGGCGAGCACGGCCCCGGGTGTCGATGACCGAGTACTGCACACTGCGCCCGCGCGTGAAAGAGTAGGAGACCGCGTGTAATTCTCCGGTCTGTGGGTCGCGGTGCGGATGAGCCGTATACCCCCCGGACAACGTTCCGTCGAAGTCGCAGGTGCCGACGGTGTCCAGCTCTTCGGTGAGTTCGTAGTTGGCGACGCCGCCCTCCACGAGGGCCAGGGTCCGCCCCGCGTGGCTCAACGCGTTGGTGTTGGCGCCCAGACTGAGCAGGCCGGCCCGCGGGTCCAGCCGGGCGGGCGCCGGCTCGCCGAGGGTGGCACACACCGACCGGCTGCGCACCCAGCGGTTGCGATACCAGCGGGCCCGCCCACCTTGCAGCGCGACCCCGTGCACCATGCCGTCACCGCTGAACCAGTGGTAGGTGGCCGGATCGACCTCGGCGGCCGGGTTGGGCCCGTTGCGCAGATAGCGCCCGTCGAGGTGTTCGGGGATGTGCCCGGTGACGGGGAGATCGGTCGCGGTGACTTCGGCGCTCACCGGCGCCAGGAAGCCCTCGAGGTAGGGATTGCCGGTGTCGGCAGACTCCATGGTGGTCACGTTTCACCTCGTATAACATCGATATGACGTCGTTATTCGGACGCTACGCCGTGGATGGGAAGATGGCAAGGATGGCATCAGAACTGACTTCACCGGGACAGCGCAGTGTCCACGGTGTCCGTGAGGAGATGCTGCTGGCCGCGGTGGGCCTGCTGCACGAGCACGGTCCCGACGCGCTGCAGACACGCAAGGTCGCCGGCGCCGCGGGCACCTCGACGATGGCGGTCTACACCCATTTCGGCGGGATGCGCGGGCTGATCGCCGAGGTCGCCGCGGAGGGCCTGCGCGAATTCGACGCCGCGCTGACCGTGCGGCAGACCGCCGATCCGGTCGCCGACCTGTTCACCATCGGCGCGGCCTACCGCCGCTATGCCAGCAAGCACCCGCACATGTACCGGTTGATGTTCGGCAGCACCAGCGCACACGGCATCAACGCGCCCGCGGCCAACGTGCTGACCCTGACGGTCGCCGAGATCGAACGGCGTTACCCGAGCTTCGCGCACGTGGTGCGCGCGGTGCACCGATGCATGCTGTCGGGCCGGATCGGGGCGGGTTCCCCGGATGACGACGAGGCGGTGGTGGCGACCGCGACCCAGTTCTGGGCCTCGATCCACGGGTTCGTGATGCTCGAACTGGCCGGGTTCTACGGAGCCGACGGCGCGGCCGTCACCCCCTTGCTTGGTTCGATGACATCGAAATTGCTTGTTGCTCTGGGCGATTCACCGGAGCGGGTGGAGCAGTCCCTGCGTTCGGCGGAGCGCGGGCGCTGAGCGCGCGAAAGGCCCCCGAAACCGCACACCGAACGGCGGTTCCGGGGGCCTTCGCGAAATTGAGCTACTTGACGGTGACGGTGGCGCCGGCGGCCTCGAGCTTGGTCTTGGCCTCGTCGGCGGCCTCCTTGGCCACCTTCTCCAACAGTGGCTTCGGGGCGCCATCGACCAGGTCCTTGGCCTCCTTGAGGCCCAGGCCGGAGACGATCTCGCGGACCACCTTGATGACGCCGATCTTCTTGTCGCCGGCACCCTCGAGGATCACGTCGAACTCGGACTGCTCCTCGGCGGCCTCGACGGGCGCGCCACCGGCGGCGGGGCCGGCGGCCGCGACAGCGACCGGAGCGGCGGCGGTGACCTCGAAGGTCTCCTCGAACTTCTTGACGAAGTCCGAGAGCTCCAGCAGCGTCATCTCTTTGAACGCGTCGAGCAGGTCGTCGGTAGACATCTTTGCCATGGTGTGGGTCCTTCCTGGTTTGGGTTGGGTTTATTCGGCTTCAGCCGGAGATTCGGCGGGTTCGGCGGGGGCCGACTCGGGGGCCGGTGCCTCTGCGCCTGGTTGTGCTGCTTTCTTTTCTTGCAGGGCGGCCGCAAGCCGGGCGACCTGCGAGGCGGGCGCGTTGAACAGACCGGCGGCCTTGGCGAGGTTGCCCTTCATCGCGCCGGCCAGCTTGGCCAGCAATACCTCGCGGGACTCCAGGTCGGCGATGCGCTCGACCTCGGCGACCGACAAGGCGTGGCCGTCCATGTAGCCGCCCTTGATGATCAGCGCCTTGTTGTCCTTGGCGAAGGTCTTGATGGCCTTGGCGGCGTCGACGGCCTCGCCGGTCACGAACGCGATCGCCGTCGGGCCGACGAACAACTCGTCGAGACCCTCGACACCGGCCTCCGCGGCGGCCCGCTTGATGAGCGTGTTCTTGGCCACCGCGTAGGTGGCCGAGCCCGCCAGCGACCGGCGCAGCTCGGCCAGGTTGGCCACCGTCAAACCGCGGTAATCGGTGATCAACGTCGCGGTCGACCCCTTGAACTGCTCGGCGATGTCTGCAACGGCTGTGGCCTTGTCAGCCCTGGCCATGCCTACCTCCTGAAGTGAAATGTGCGTCCGTGATCACCGGGGAACGACGAACGCCCCGGCGCAGTAGGCGGCCGGGGCGCGGAGTGGGAGGGCAATACGTCGGCGCGCGCGCCGACGGTAGTGCCTCGTCCTCCTGCGTGGGCCGCCGGGATGTCCCCGGGCCTTCAACCGATTCCTCGGTGACCGACGGTCTTCGGTGGATCGGCAACCACAATAGCGTGACCACCGGCGATCAGCCAAAACGGCACATCGACTCATCCTGAATGCCCGCGTTGGGTGATTCGTTGCCTCCTCGGAAGGCGCCCGGGAGTCACACTCGGGCTCAGACCGCCCCGGAGCGACTCTCGTTCGCCCCAAACCAGCTCACAGCGTTGCTTGCCTCGGAGCGGCCATCGCAGCGATCATGCCCACGGCCTCGTCGCTGAGGAGCAGGGCTTCGTCCTTGTCCAGTTCGGGCCAGTGTGCGGCGAACCAGCGGTCGATCTCGCGCGCCGCGGCGAACAGTACGTCGGCGAGCAGGGTCTGCGGCAGGTCGGTACGAATCGCGCCGACCGACTGGCCGATCGCGATGAGCCTGTCCGATTGCGCGCGGATGCGCGCGAGTGGCTCGGTGAG
>CAYNLB010000031.1:0-35230 GCA_964397935.1 uncultured Mycobacterium sp. | reverse complement strand
GGGTAGAGCAGCAAGTCGGGATCTCGGGCTATCTTTTTTCGATCGTTCGTGGTCTACGGATTCAGCCATTCGGTCTTTGCCTCGAAGTCCCGATCAGATCCTCCGGCACAGCATCCATATGGTTCCACAACCAGATGGTGCTCGCGATGTTGGGGACGAGCAGGAACCAGGTCCCGAACGGCGCAAGCACATAGCCTGCATACGGTGCGGGCAGCAGAATGCCCACGATGACGGTGCCGATCACGGTGCCCAACGGCGATACCACCACAAACCAGCGTGGATAGATGGCTTTGCCGCTCAATATGCCGATAGCGAGCAGGCAGGCACCGGCGTCCAAGGCTAAGAAGGCCGTCAGATCGCCCATGCCGAAATGTTCGACGATGTAGCGGTTCGCCAGCGCAAAGAATGTGTGGTCGGTGCTGCCCACGACGGACTTGGCCTGTTCCAGAACACTCAGGAAGGCAAAGCCGGCGTGCTGGATGCCGCCGATCATCATGACGGCGTAGACCAAAAGGAGAATTGGAAACGTGCCAAGCCAGAACCCGGCGCGGCGCATGCCGATCCACCAATGGAAATAGGTGAGGGCAAACAGCGGATAGAGCCATCCCGCTGTTTGCGCCATCAGCACCATCCAATGCGGACGCCCGCCTGCGGTAAGCACGGTGGTGATGACCGAATGCGAGAAATAATCCGTCCCGCTCAGGGTCGCGGAATATCCATAGATCAGGTCGCACACGCCGTTCCAAAGAATGAGAATCGATCCTCCGATCCCCAGCAGCTTGAGGTAGCGGCGGAGCCGGTCGATATCGAATTTCAGTTCCATCAGAAGCCCTTCATCGGTGGAAATGGGTTCGCGTCATATCGCCGCCGGACTTGCGCACCTTCTGCGATCGGAGCCGATCGCGACTTGCGACGAGCAGTAAAGCGGCGAGGGCCAAGAGGGCGGCGTAGGCGAGGACGGGCCCGGTGCGGCTGTAAAGAGTCGGCGTTCTGCCCACCGGCAGGTAGGCGAGCATCACCCGGTCGTTGTTCCCGAAATTGGGCAATGCCGCCACAATCTGGCCGCGGCTGTCGAACGCCATCGAAGTCGCGCCATCGGCGGCGCGCAGGACCGGAAAGCCGCCCTCGATGGCACGCATCCGCGCCATCAACGTATGGCGGCGCAGCATGCCCCGCCAATCGAGACCGGGGACCACGACGAAATCTGCGCCGAGGCGGGCGTAGGTGAGGGCCAGTTGCGGAAAGTCGAAGTCATAGCAAATGGCTCCGGCCACGTTGCCGAACGCGGTCGGGATCAGCTCGAGCGGGGTCCGCCCCGGCACGCTGCCCTCTCCCGGCACCGGATGATGCTTGCGGTAAGTCTGCGCGATCTCGCCCGTGTCGGTGATCCAGGTGAACTTGTTTTCCAGGTGATAGGGCGCGTCCTTGGGGAGCTGGACGACATAGGCCGCGACGATGGCGATGCGGTCGGTTTTAGCGAGTTCCCTTAGTCGGTCCAGCAGCCGTTTTTCGCCGCTCTGCGTCACGATGGTCGACGCTTCAGCCCAGACCGCGAGCGCCGCGCCCTGGCGGGCGGCGACGGCCGTGCCCGCGATCAGGCTGTCCGTGGTGCGTGCGACCGCCGGGTCCACAGGGTCGGGCAGCGTGCCGGTGAACGTGTAGTCGGTGCCGACGGCAGCGGCGCGGACGTATTTGCCCGCCGGCACATAATCCAGGCGCAGGTCGCCATAAACATTGAGAGCGACGAAAACCGCGACGAAAACCGCCATTTGTGCCTTCAGCCCGGAAACGCCGCGATTCAGCACGATGGCGGCCACGAGAGCCGCCGCCCAGGCCATCAGGGCGGATATGCCCAGGAAGCCGAACAGGGCGGCCGTCTGCAGCAGCGGCAGGTTGGATACTTGGGTGTTGGCCAGGGCGCCCCAGTCGCCCAGCGGCGTGTAGCAGGCTTGCAGATATTCCAGGCTCACGACGACGACGGGAAAAGCCGCGACGCCTGCGAGGTTGCCCGCCCACGTGCGGATGTAGTCCCACAGGACATAGGCCAGGAAGAATCGGACGCCGGTCACCGTCCCGCTCATCACCGCAAACGCCACCGACATCAGCAACGGATCGGAAACGGTCTTGGCGAGCGTCAGGATCGCGGCCACCACCAGAACCAGCAGCAGCCAGAGACGGTTCTTGCCGCCGCGATAAAGCGCGGCATAGAGCAGAAACGGGGTGGGCACGAACCAGGCGAAGACCCCGGCACCGCCGCGCATGTCTGCAAGGAGAGTGCTGAGGAAGCCAACGAAAAGCAGAGTGCCACGGCTTAAGAGCCAGGTGTCGTTGGAAGCAGAGCGATATGTCGATTGATCGCCGCTTGCCACCTGGCACCTCCTTCGGCCGAAAGGGCTGGAGTCTCGACAACCACCGGCCCGGACCGCCGTTTTAGACCACCGGTCTAATCATTTTTAGACCGGTGGTCTACGGCTGTCAACCCCGGCCTCGCCGGCGCACCGATCGCGTTGTCTCGGTCATTTGAACGGATTCCCGAGAGTCTCGTCGGCGTGGTGGCCCGCGGCGCCAGACAGCCTGCGCAATCGGGGACTAGGACGCATGCAGCGCACTACGGTCAGCCAAGGCCCGCCAGCCGGGCCGCGCCGACCAGGCCGGCCTCCCCGCCGAGCTCGGCCGGCACCACGCGCAGGCCGGCCAGAAAGTCAAGCCGGGCGTAGTCGGCCAACGCCGCACACAACGGGTCGAAGAGCAGGCCACCGGATCTGGAGACGCCTCCCCCGACCACGACCAGGTCCAGGTCGCAGACCGCCCCGACCGACGCGATCATCGCGGCGAGCGCGGTAGCCCCGCGACGGAATGCGTGCTGGGCCGGCGGGTCACCGGCCGCCGCCGCGGCAGCCAGGCGCCTGGCGCCGGCACCGGGCGGCGCGGACCAACCATTGGCCCGCGCCCAGCGCACCATCGACGGCCCGGATGCGACGGTCTCGACGCAGCCGCGCCCGCCGCACGCGCAGGGCGAACCGTCCTGTTCCACCACCACGTGTCCGACGTGCCCGGCGTTGCCGGTGCGTCCCGGGTAGGGGACGCCGTCGAGCACCAATCCGCCGCCCACGCCGGTGGACACCACCATGCCCAGCAGAAAGCGGACACCGCGGCCGGCGCCGCGCCAGTGCTCGCCCAGTGCCATGCACAGGCCGTCGCCGCCCAGCCTCACCGGTACACCCGGCACCGCGGCCTCGACCCTGTCTCGCAGCGGGAAGCCACGCCAGCATGCGATGTTGATCGGGCTGACACGCCCGTCGGGCAGGTCGATGGGGCCGGCCGAAGCGATGCCCACCGCAGCGATCGGAGCATCGGCCAGCCGCACCGCGTCGGCAATCAGGGCGGCGACCACGTCCCAGACCTGTTCGGCGGCGGCGTGGGCCGGGGTCGGGGCAACGTCGGTGTGCACCAGCACGCCACCGGCATCGGCCAGCCCCGCGGCGATCTTGGTGCCACCGATATCCAGGCAGAGCGTGAGCATGGCGATCAGTGCCGGTGGGTGTTGTCGGGCTGGCGGGGGTCGCCGGGGTGCTCGTAGCCGGGCGCGAGGCGCACCAGCGCCTCGCGGCGGGCATCCAGCCACACCCGGAAGGCGCGTCGCCGTGCGGCACCGCGCAGATGCTCGGTGATCGCCGACCGCACCTCGCCCAGCTGGGGTGCCACCGGGGGCGGGGCCCGCCAGCCGTGCCGGCCGGGCAGCGGCGCGGCGAACCGCAGCGGGTTGCGGGTGTGGTAGTCGGCTACCTCGTCGTCGGCGACCCGGACCCCCGCGGTGATTGCGGCGAACAGCGCCCGCGCGCGTGGATCGGCCAGCGTGGCGGCGGCTACGCTGCCGATCTCCAGCCGGGCCGTCAGGTCGGGCAACAACTCGGCCTCGGTCGGGGCGTCGCGCGCGGTCAGGCCGCGCGCGACCGCCTCGGCCGCGACCACTCGCTGGGTCACGATCAGTTGGGTCAGCCAGCGCCGCAATTGGCGTCCCTCACCGGTGCCGCCCGCCGGCAGCGCCGCCGCCCACCGACCGCTGCGTAGCCGTGCTTCGGCCGCATCGAGCTCGTCGACCGAGACCGGCGCGCCGGCGACCGTGGCAATCGGATGGATGCTCATGTCACGGCCACCCTCACCGCGGGTGAGTAGACCAGCCGGCCGGCGCAGCCGACCCGGATCAGAGCCCACCACTGGCCGGGGGCCAGCCAGGCCGGTGGGGTGACGTCGAAGCTGAGGTCGACCGTGCCACGGGCGGGCAGGACGGCGCCGACCGCGGCCGGGCCGATCCACTCCCAGGTGCCCCACGGGCTGATCACATGCGCCTCCAGCGCCATATCGGCCCGGGCGCAGGTGCCGATGGTGACGGTCAGCGTGGCCGCATCGCCGGCCGCAAGCGTGATCTCGGCGGGGTCTTCGACCAGATAGACCAGCTGCCCGAGATCGACCTCTCCTCCGCCGACGGCCACCACACACACATCCTCGACCACCTGCCGCCAGGCGGGCGGGACCTGATCCCCGGTGACGCAGAGCTGGGCCCGAACCGGATACAACCCCCGTTCCGTGCGGGCCGGGATCGACACCACCACGTCCGCCTCCCGGTGCTCGCCGCTGCACAGCGTGTACGGCAGCTCAGCGGGTGCGGCCGACCAGCCATCCGGACACACCACTGCCACCGCGCCGCCCAGCGTGGAATCGCTGCAGTCACTGGCCACGGTAAGGCGCAACACCACCTCGCAACCCGGCTCGGCGGCCACCAACGCCGGATGCAGATGCCCGACGACAGGTAGCCCGCCGAGCGGCGCCGGACCCCGGTTGTGCAGCCAATAACGCGCATAGAGCGGCTGAGCGGCCTCGGCGTTCGGGGCCAGCACGGTCGGATTCGCCAGCACCCGGGGCATGTCGAACCGGGCCAGCACGGTGGCCACCTGGTAGCCGTGCAGGCCGATCGGTCCGTCGCGGTTTTCCGGTTTTTCCAGCAGGTCAGCGGGTCGCAGTGAGCTGACGTCGCCGAACTCGGAGCCGATGGCCACGCTGGTGGCCGCCCCGGTCGTCTCCACCAACCGCAGTGCCACCGACCTGGGGTCGACCGGCCGGGCGCTGCCCGCCGTCAGCGGGTTGCCGGCCGCCTTGAGGGCGGCGAGATGAACCGCGTCGGCTTTGTGGACGCGCAGCAGCGATCCGACCGGCGGCAGGGTGCCCCGCCGGTCGGGGGAAATGACGGCGAGCAACGGGTGGCCGAACTGCGCACTGCGGGCCGGGATGCCGGCACGCCGCCAGTCACCGGTACCGCCGGCCAGTGCATAGTCGAAAACGTGTGTCCAATGCTGGAGCTGGAAGCTCGATCCGTCGGGTGCGGTGCGACGTGGGTCGTCGATCCAGATACCTGAAGGCCAGCCGGTGCACGAACGCATCAGGGCGGTGTGCAGGGTGCCGTCCGCGTCGACGGCGAAACCGGGCACTCCGCGGTTGAGCAGCGCGACGGTGCGATCTTCGAAAGCGTCCATCGCCGCCGGCGCCCGCTGCGTCACGGATACCTCCGCGTCGCCGAGATCGTCGGCCACCGATGCGACCGCGGCCCGCAGCCTATCCTCGTCGCTGCCGTCGATCACCAGCACCGGCAAGGCCCGTACCGGACGCAGGTCGGCGCCGGGCACCCACACCGCGGCCAACGGCCCGGCGGCCGGCACCCACACCCTGGCCTGACCGGTGTGCTCGAGCTGGCGGGCGAGTTCGGCGGTGTACACCGGATCGGCCTGCGCCAGCACGGCCCGGGTGAAGGCGTTGCGGCCGGGGCCGCCCAGCGCGATCCGCACGTCGGGCAGATTGGAGTCGACGTCGAGGTGACCGTAGCGCGGCTTGTCGGCGCCGCTGCAGGTGGCCGTGACGCCCGCGCGGACCAGCGCGACCATCAGCCCGCGCGCCAGCGGTGCCGACAGCGCCTCCGTCGGCGACACCACCTCGGCAACCGACACCGCCCGCACATCACTGCCCACCCGCACCCGGGCCGCCGACGACAGCGCGAACCAGCCGTAGGCCGGGTTGTCCAGCGTCCACAAATGCTCGGCGGTGTCCACCGAGCGGGGTTCACCGGGAGTGGGGTGCAGCAAGGCGAAGCCCCGCCCGACGATGGCGTCTCCCACCTCGCTGACCGGCATGGCACCCGGCACCGGGCAGGGCCAGCGCAGCCGTACCAAGCGGTCCTCGCCGGTGAAATCGTCGACCGTGGTTTGGCAGTCCACCCGTGCGACGCCGTTGTACAGGGTCAGGGTCTGGGTGTAGCGCAGCAGCTCGCCGACATGGCCCCGCACGACCAGCCGCTGCCCGACCGGGCCGTGATAGGCCTGCACCCGCGCGGCCGACTCCGACGAGCACACCACCGGCCCCTTGGGCAGCAGGTGCCACGGGCCCTCGCCCTGGGTCGGATGGGACGGGTATTCCTCGTAGACGGCCAGCTCGTTGCCGACCCGGCCATCCGCGATCAGCTGGCGACCGTCCTGCAGCAGAGACACGACTCCCCCGCCGCGCGCCGGGTCGGCCCGCAGCCGGTAGTGCTCGTTGGCGATCTCGGAGCCGGGCACGGGTTCCCAGCCGCTCGGTTCGGACCCCGCTTCGGCGGGGAGCAACCGGTAGGCCCGCCAGCCCAGCGACGGCACCTCGCGCGCCAGCCAGGTGACCGATCGGCCGTCGTGCATGACGAGCGCGGGCAGCTCGGCACCGTCGGAGTCGATCACCCGCACCGCCGGGCCCAGCGGCGGGTCAAGCCGCGCGGTGACGACGTCGGTGCGCTGCTGGGCCAGCGGGTTCCACACGACCGCGTCACCGGCTACCGCGCCGGACAGCAACGCCAGCGAATTGTCGCGGGCCGCGCGGCCCAGCTCCCAGGCGTCTCGCCAGCCGGTCAGCAGGTCGAGATAAACCTGATCGGACTCCGAGCCGGTGATGCCGTCGTGGTGTGCGCCGTAAGCCAGCTGGACCCACGCCTTGGCCAGGGCCGCCTGCGGATAGTCGGCGCCGGCCAGCAGTCCGGCGAACACGGCGAACCGCTCGGCCTCCAGGACGGCGTTCTCGGCGGCCCGATTGGCTTGTTTGGTGTCGATGTAGGACACGTCTTTGCCGGTGTAGATCGGGTTCATGTCGCGGGTCTGCGGCGACGGCGCACATTCGTGCCGCGCCAGTTCGGCGCGGACCGCTGCGAAAAACTCCCGTGGCAGTGCGCAGATGAATCGCGGCCAGGTGTAGCGCGCGGCCCAATCGCGGTGGATGGCGGTAACCCACTTGTTCGGCGGCGTGTAATCGGTGCCGACGGGCAGCAGCACGTTGCGCGTCAACGCGACCCTCTTGAGTTGATCGAACAGCGCGTAGGTGGCGTCCTCGGCCTCGGCCAGCGACGTCGACGAGTCCATCCACCAGCCGGCCGAATAGTGTGCGGGCATGTAGTGGGTGAGCAGGCCACGGCCCGAGGGCGCGATCCACTCGAATTCGCTGCAGAACTGCATGCGGTCCACTCCACCGGTTTCGGGTCCGCCCTGCGCCGGGCCCCACTGGTGGTGCGGGCCCCGGGCCCACGAGCTCGACGTCAGGCCGGCGTCGGCCGCCAGTCCGGGAAATTGCGGGTCGTGGCCGAACACGTCGAGCTGCCACGCGGTGGCCGGGTCGGCACCCAGCACGTCGCGTTGAAAACCTATGCCGTGCACTAGGTTTCGGATGGTTGTTTCCGGGTTGGTGAGGTTGGTGTTGGGTTCGTTGTAGGTGCCGCCCATCACCTCGACGCGGCCCGCCGCCAGGAACCGGCGCAGGTCAGCGCGGTCCTCGGGGCGGGCGTCCCAGTACGGCTTGAGGTAGTCCACTTCGGCCAGCACGAATTTGTAGTCGGGGTCGCGGCGGGCCATTTCCAGGTGGGCGTGCACGAGCTCGAAACCGTTCGTCTGGCGGGCCCGGCCCGGTGGGTCCTCGGTCCACTCGCTGGTGTAGGCGCCCTGCGTGTTCCACCACACCGGGTCGTAGTGGAAGTGGCTGACCATGAACATCGTCCAGCCGGGCTCGGCCACGGTGAACTGGAACGGCGTGGCGACACCGCCCGCAAGTGCCCGCGCGGCCCGCCGCTCGCCGACGACGGGGTGGGACACCACGACCGGGACCTCGACGACCTCGTCGCCCGCGTCGGCCCCCGAGGCCACGGCCTCCCCGCTCAGACCGTCGCCGTCCACCCGAATCGGCGTCGGCCCGGTGCAACCGGAGACGGTGACCCGCGCCAGCTGCACCGGCGCGTCCGGCGGACCCACGAAGAGCTCCGTCGACGCCGCCGAAACTACCTGCATTCCCGCACCTTACGGCGGCGCGGAACCGAGGATCTCATTAACATCTGGGAATGCCCGCCCTCGCCCGACCGGTGCCCGATGAACGCAGCGCCCTGCGCGAGTTCCTGGCGTTCCACCAGAGCGCGTATTTCGCGGTGTGCTACGGCCTCACCGACGAACAGGCCCGGTCCACGCCGTCGGTCAGTGCGCTGTCGATCGGCGGGCTGGTCAAGCATGCCACCGGGCTGCAGCGCAGCTGGATGGCGCGCGTCGCCGCCGCGCCGGACGCGCCGCCCACAGACACGCGCCCGTTCGAGGAGATCGCGCGGGAGTTCGCGGACCAGCATGTGATGCGGACCGGCGAAACCCTGTCCGGCCTGCTGGAGACATTCGAAGAGCAGAATGCGACGTCGCTGCGTCTGGTGGACACCGCGGACCTCGACGCCGCGGTGCCCGTCCCGCAGGACGTCCCCTGGTTTCCCAGGAATCAGCAGGCCTGGTCGGTGCGCTGGGTGATCCTGCATGTGATCAACGAGCTGGCCCGGCATGCCGGGCACGCCGACATCATCCGCGAGACCATCGATGGCGCCACCATGTACGAGTTGATCGCCGCGCAGGAGAACTGGGGACCCCAGGCGGACGAGTCGTGGGTCAAGCCCTGGAGCCCGTGAGCGGGCCCACAGGGATTGGGAGTTGACACCACCGATTTGGCAGACTGCTGGAATGAGCTCTACCAAACACCGAGAGCTGGCCAAGCTCGACCGGGTGCCGCTGCCGGTTGAAGCGGCCCGGATAGCCGTCACCGGTTGGCAGGTCACCCGCGCCGCCGCCCACGTCATCACCAAGCTGCCGGGCAGGGGCCCGTGGCAGCAGAAGGTGATCAAGCAGCTCCCGCAGACCTTCGCCGACCTGGGCCCGACGTACGTGAAGTTCGGGCAGATCATCGCGTCCAGCCCGGGAGCGTTCGGCGAATCGCTGTCCCGCGAATTCCGCGGTCTGCTCGACCGGGTACCGGCCGCCGACAGCAAGGAAGTACACCAGCTCTTCGTCGAGGAACTCGGTCGCGACCCGTCCGAGCTGTTCGCCAAGTGGGAGGAGACGCCGTTCGCGTCCGCGTCCATCGCCCAGGTGCACTACGCGACCCTGCACAGCGGTGAGGAGGTGGTCGTCAAGATCCAGCGCCCGGGCATCCGGCGCCGGGTTGCGGCCGACCTACAGATCCTCAAGCGCTTCGCCCAGGCCGTCGAACTGGCCAAGCTGGGCCGCCGGCTCTCGGCACAAGACGTGGTCGCCGACTTCTCGGACAACCTGGCCGAAGAGCTGAACTTCCGGCTCGAGGCGCAGTCGATGGAGGCCTGGGTCTCGCACCTGCATGCCTCACCACTGGGCCGCAACATCCGGGTACCGGAGGTGTACTGGGACTTCACCACCGACCGGGTGTTGACGATGGAGCGGGTGCAGGGCATCCGCATCGATGATGCCGCCGCGATCCGCAAGGCCGGTTTCGACGGCACCGAGCTGGTGAAGGCCTTGCTGTTCAGCCTGTTCGAGGGCGGCCTGCGCCATGGCCTGTTCCACGGGGACCTGCACGCGGGCAACCTGTATGTCGACGAGGCCGGCCGCATCGTGTTCTTCGACTTCGGGATCATGGGCCGCATCGATCCGCGCACCCGCTGGCTGCTGCGAGAGCTGGTGTACGCGCTACTGGTCAAGAAGGACCACGCGGCGGCCGGCAAGATCGTCGTGCTGATGGGGGCCGTCGGAACCATGAGACCCGAGGCCGAAGCCGCCAAGGATCTGGAAAAATTCGCTACCCCGCTGACCACGCAAACGCTGGGCGACATGTCGTATGCCGACATCGGCCGGCAGCTGTCGGCGCTGGCCGACGCCTACGACGTCAAGCTCCCCCGCGAGCTGGTGCTGATCGGCAAGCAGTTCCTCTACGTCGAGCGGTACATGAAGCTGCTGGCACCGAAATGGCAGATGATGTCCGACCCGCAATTGACGGGGTACTTCGCGAACTTCATGGTCGAGGTCAGCCGCGAGCACGAGTCCGACATCGAGGCATAGGGGTCCTCTGGTGCAGGTCCGCAGCGGCCACGCGATATCGAACGCCGCCTCCGGCGACTTGAAGCTGTACTACGAGGACATGGGCGACGTCGACCATCCGCCCGTCCTGCTGATCATGGGGCTGGGCGCCCAGCTGCTGGTGTGGCGGACCGGGTTCTGCCGCAAGCTGGTCAGCCAGGGCCTGCGCGTCATCCGCTACGACAACCGGGACGTCGGGCTCTCCGGCAAGACCGAGCACCGTAGCTCCGGCCAGCCGCTGGTGATGCGATTGGTCCGCTCCTGGCTCGGCCTGCCGAGCAGAGCGGCATACACGCTGGAGGACATGGCCGACGACGCCGCGGCCCTGCTGGATCATTTGGACATCGACCGTGCCCATATCGTCGGGGCGTCGATGGGCGGCATGATCGCTCAGATCTTCGCCGCACGATTCCCCGCGCGGACGAAAAGCCTGGGAGTCATCTTCTCCAGCAACAATTCGCCGTTTCTGCCGCCGCCGGCCCCGCGCGCGTTGGCGGCGTTGCTGAAGGGTCCGCCGCCGGGCTCGCCACGTGAGGTCATCATCGACAATGCGGTACGGGTCGGCAATATGATCGGCAGCCCGCGCTACCGCATGCCCGAAGATCAGGCCCGCGCCGAAGCCGCCGAGGGATACGACCGCAACTACTACCCGCAGGGCGTCGCACGGCACTTCGGCGCGGTCCTGGGCACCGGCAGCCTGCTGCACTACAACCGGCGGACCGTCGCCCCTACCGTGGTGATCCACGGTAAGGGCGACAAGCTGATGCGACCCTTTGGCGGCCGGGCGGTCGCCAAAGCCATTGACGGAGCCCGATTGGTGTTATTCGACGGAATGGGCCATGATCTGCCACAGCAGTTGTGGGATCAGGTAATCAGCGTGCTGACGAGCAATTTTGCCAAGGCCGCCGAAGCCAAAACGCAGTAGTGAATACTTTCCTGCGAAGGAGGTTGTCTCACATGGCCGAACTGAAACCGTACTACGAAGACTCGCAAGCGGCGTACGACATCTCAGACGACTTTTTCGGGCTGTTTCTGGACCCCACCTGGGTCTACACCTGTGCGTACTTCGAGCGCGACGACATGACCCTGCACGAGGCGCAACTCGCCAAGCTGGACCTGGCGCTGGACAAGCTGAACCTGGAGCCGGGGATGACGCTGCTCGATGTCGGGTGCGGCTGGGGCGGCGCGCTGGTTCGCGCCGTCGAGAAGTACGACGTCAACGTCATCGGAATCACCCTGTCGCGCAACCACTGCGAGCGCAGCCGGGCCAGGCTGGACGCCATCGGAACGACGCGGCGCGCGGAGGCTCGGCTGCAGGGCTGGGAGGAGTTCGACGAGAAGGTTGACCGGATAGTCTCCTTCGAGGCATTCGATGCCTTCCACAAGGAGCGGTATGGCGCATTCTTCGAACGCTCCTACGACCTCCTCCCCGACGACGGGCGGATGCTGTTGCACAGCCTGTTCACCTACGACCGGCGGTGGTTGCACGAGCAGGGCATTGCGCTGACGATGAGCGACATCCGGTTCCTCAAATTCCTGCGGGAGTCGATTTTCCCGGGCGGCGAACTTCCCTCCGAGCCCGACATCGTCGACAACGCCACGGGTGCGGGTTTCTCCGTCGAGCAGATCCAGGAACTGCAACCGCATTACGCACGGACCCTGGACATGTGGGCGGCCAACTTGGAGGGCAACCGGGATCGCGCGATCGCGATCCAGTCCGAGGACGTCTACAACAACTTCATGCATTACCTGACCGGCTGCGCTGATCGCTTCCGCAGGGGGCTCATCAATGTGGCCCAGTTCACGCTCGTCAAGTAGCGCACCAATCACGCCGCTCGAGCAAGGCTTGCGGACAGGCTCGGCCAATGCATTCCGGACCCGTGATACAGATGTCAACCAATTCACTTTGGAAAACTTGATTTCTCCGGCCACACCGGCATCAGGCGTGAAGTCGATAGAAAATTTTCCGGCCCGGTTGAGCCGCCAAATGCGTAGTATTTCACGGTGGGCGTGTATGGTCCCCGTGGGCGGTCACGATGGCGCCTGCCCCTTCGGGAGGACACATGTCTAATAACCGGGCAGCAGCTACGCGAACGCGGTCCAATTTCGATGACGTACAGGCGCATTACGACCTGTCGAACGAATTTTTCGCGCTCTTCGTAGATCCGACCCGCACCTACAGCTGCGCGTATTTTCCGCGGGCGGACATGACGTTGCACGAAGCGCAGCTCGCCAAGATTGACCTCACGCTCGACAAGCTGGGACTCGAGCCGGGGATGACCTTGCTCGACATCGGCTGCGGGTGGGGTTCGGTGATGAAACGCGCCGTCGAGAAGTACGACGCCAACGTTGTCGGGCTGACGCTGTCCAAGAACCAGCACGCCTACTGCCAGCGCGTGCTCGACGAGATCGACACCAACCGCTCGCGACGCGTGCTGCTGCGCGACTGGGCGGAGTTCGGCGAGACAGTGGACCGCATCGTCGTCATCGAAGCGCTGGAGCACTTCGGCTTCCACCGCTACAACGACTTCTTCAAGTTCGTCTACAGCGCCATGCCCGCCGACGGCGTGATGCTGCTGCACTCGATCACCGGGGTGCACGTCAAGCAGGCCATCGAGCGCGGCATCCCGCTGACCATGGAAATGGCGAAGTTCATCAGGTTCATCGTGACCGAGATCTTCCCGGGCGGCCGGCTGCCGACGATCGAGACCGTCGAGCAGCACGCGACGCAAGTCGGTTTCAAGGTGGCCCGCGTGCAGTCACTGCAGAATGACTTCGCCCAGACCCTCGACCTGTGGGCGGAGGCCCTCGAGGCACACAAGGACGAGGCCGTCGCGATCCAGTCCGAAGAAGTCTACGAGCGGTACATGAAGTATCTGACCGGATGCGCCAGGGCCTTCCGGACCGGCTACGTCGACTGCAACCAGTTCACGCTGGAAAAGTAAGGTTCGCGCCGACCAGTGTATTTCGGGGGCACGCGGCCCAGTCGGTATGGTTGCAACGAACATCACCCAGGAGAACAAAACCACCATGGCCGAGCAACCGACTAGCCCCACACAGACGCGGACCCGCTTCGAAGATATTCAGGCGCACTACGACGTCTCGGACGATTTCTTCGCTCTGTTCCAGGACCCGACCCGCACCTACAGTTGCGCCTACTTCGAGCCGCCGGATCTCACGCTCGAAGAGGCTCAGTACGCCAAGATCGACCTCAATCTGGACAAGCTGGACCTCAGGCCGGGCATGACGCTGCTGGACATCGGCTGCGGTTGGGGTACCACCATGAAACGGGCCGTCGAGCGGTTCGACGTCAACGTCATCGGCCTGACCCTGTCGAAGAACCAGCACGCCCGCTGCGAGCAGGTGCTCGGTGAACTCGACACCAACCGTTCGCGTCAGGTGCGGCTCCACGGCTGGGAGGATTTCAACGAGCCGGTCGACCGGATCGTGTCGATCGAGGCCTTCGAGCACTTCGGGCACGAGAACTACGACGACTTCTTCAAGCGCTGCTTCGACATCATGCCCGAGGACGGCCGGATGACCGTCCAGAGCAGCGTCAGCTATCACCCCTTCGAGATGGCGGCACGCGGTAAGAAGCTGAGCTTCGAGACGGCGCGCTTCATCAAGTTCATCATCACCGAGATCTTTCCGGGCGGCCGGCTGCCATCGACCGAGATGATGGTCGAGCACGGCAGGAAAGCGGGTTTCGTAGTGCCCGAACCGCTTTCACTGCGTCCGCACTACATCAAGACGCTGCATATCTGGGGCGACACCCTCGAGTCCAACAAGGACAGGGCCATCGAGGTCACCTCCGAAGAGGTCTACAACCGCTACATGAAATACCTGCGCGGCTGCGAACACTACTTCACCGACGAGATGCTGGACTGCAGCCTGGTGACCTACCTCAAGCCTGGCGCCTCAACCTAGTGCCGGCCTAATGTCTCGGCGGTGTCGGATCGGGACTGCATAGTCCGTCGAATAGGTAGCGGGTGGAGCACACGGCTGGGCTCCACCACCGGGCCGCCGGCGGTGTTCGCCGGGCCCTGCCCGGCCAGCAGACACAAAAGCCCCCGACACGCCGCTCAAGAACGGGCTTTTGCTGGGGGTACCTCCCGCTTGCGGCGGACTATTCGCGGAGCAAACTCAGGCGTCGGCGAAGTTCCGGGTGATGGAGGGGTCCACGGGAATACCCGGGCCGGTCGTCGTCGACACGGTGATCTTCTTCAGGTAGCGGCCCTTTGAAGCGGATGGCTTGAGCCGCAGCACCTCGTCGATCGCGGCGCCGTAGTTCTCGGCCAGGGCCTTCTCGTCGAAGGACGCCTTGCCGATGACAAAGTGCAGGTTCGCCTGCTTGTCGATGCGGAAGTTGATCTTGCCGCCCTTGATGTCGGCCACCGCCTTGGCAACATCGGGGGTCACCGTCCCGGTCTTGGGGTTCGGCATCAGGCCCCGCGGGCCCAGCACGCGAGCGATGCGGCCGACCTTGGCCATCTGGTCCGGGGTCGCGATCGCGGCATCGAATTCCAGCCAGCCACCCTGGATCTTCTCGATCAGGTCATCGCTGCCGACAACATCAGCTCCCGCGGCGACGGCAGCGTCGGCCTTGTCGCCGACGGCGAACACCGCGACTCGGGCAGTCTTACCAGTGCCATGCGGCAGGTTGACCGTGCCGCGGACCATCTGGTCCGCCTTGCGCGGGTCGACACCGAGCCGGATCGCCACCTCGACGGTCGCGTCCTGCTTCCTCGATGACGTTTCCTTGGCGAGCTTGGCCGCCTGCAGCGGGCTGTAGAGGTTGTCCCGGTTCACCTTCTCGGCGGCGGCGCGGTATGCCTTGCTGTTCTTGCTCATTGATCATCCAATCTGGTGTTGGGTCGTGGTACTGATGCGGGCCGAAGCTGGCCCTCCCACGGATGCGCTATTCGGTTATTCGACGGTGATGCCCATGGACCGGGCGGTACCGGCGATGATCTTGGCGGCAGCGTCGATGTCGTTGGCGTTGAGATCGGTTTTCTTGGTCTCGGCGATCTCGCGCACCTGGTCCCAGCTGACCTTGGCGACCTTGGTCTTGTGCGGCTCAGCCGACCCCTTGCCGACGCCGGCGGCCTTCAGTAGCAGCTTGGCGGCGGGCGGTGTCTTGAGCGCGAACGTGAAGCTGCGGTCCTCGTAGACGGTGATCTCCACCGGGATGACCTGGCCGCGCTGGTTCTCGGTGGCGGCGTTGTAGGCCTTGCAGAACTCCATGATGTTGACGCCGTGCTGGCCGAGCGCCGGCCCGACCGGCGGCGCAGGGTTGGCCTGCCCGGCCTGGATCTGCAGCTTGATCAGCCCAACGACTTTCTTCTTCGGGGCCATGAGATGTCGGTGTTCCTTCCTGACTAGGTGTGATGGTGGTGACCCGCTGCGCCCGGCTTCGCGGCGCTTGCGGTCACCACTAAATCTTCGAGACTTGGGTGAAGGTCAATTCCACCGGCGTTTCACGGCCGAAGATCGACACCAGCACCTTGAGCTTTTGCTGTTCGGCATTGACCTCGCTGATGGTGGCCGGCAACGTGGCAAACGGCCCGTCCATGACGGTCACCGATTCGCCCACTTCGTAGTCGACCTCCACCACCGGACGTTCCAGGCCGCCCGCCTCGGCGGCGGCGGCGGTGCTGGCCGCACCTTTGGCGGCCTTCTTCGCCGTTCCCCGCGGCAGCAGGAACTTGACCACGTCGTCGAGCGTGAGAGCCGACGGGCGCGACGTCGCGCCGACGAAACCGGTAACCCCCGGGGTGTTGCGCACCGCGGCCCATGAGTCGTCGGTCAGATCCATGCGCACCAGGATGTAGCCGGGCAGCACCTTGCGGTTCACCTGCTTGCGCTGGCCGTTCTTGATCTCGGTGACCTCTTCGGTGGGCACCTCCACCTGGAAGATGTAGTCGCCGACGTCAAGGTTCTGTACGCGGGTCTCGAGATTGGCTTTCACCTTGTTCTCGTATCCCGCGTAGGAGTGGATGACGTACCAGTTGCCGGGCTTGCTACGCAGGTCCGCCTTGAGCGCCGCGGCCGGGTCGACCTCTTCGGCCGGTTCTTCGTGAACCTCGGCGTCGGGGGGCACAAGAGCCTCAGCGGCCTCTTGCACGTCGACCGCTTCACCCGCGGGCGTGTCGCCGTCGAAGGTAGTCACGGTTTTCAGTCCTCTCTATCACTTCCGAAAGCTCAGCCGAATACCAGCAGAACCAGCTTGGTCAGGCCGAAATCTGCGAGACCTACCAGCGCCACCATGAAGGCCAGGAACGCCAGCACCACCGAGGTGTAGGTGAGCATCTGTTTGCGGTTCGGCCAGATCACCTTCCGCATCTCGGCAACGACCTGCTTGAGGTAGTTGTAGACGAACACCAACGGGTTTGCCGAACGGTCTCCGGGTTTCCGGGGTTTCTTGGCCTTCCGGGCCTTGCCGCCCTTTTTGGCCTTGTCGGCCTTGCGGACCTCGACCTCGTCCGACGACGCTACCTCGAGGTTGTCGTCCGCCTCGGCCGCGCGCTGCCGGGACCGCTTGCCGGTAGGGCGTTGCGGCCGCATCGCGAGTTCTGTCGCCACGGCCGTCCGGCCGCCGTTCGCGCGGCTGTCCTCCATGTCGTCGCCGTCGCGTGCGGCGTCGTTGGCAGCATTGCCCTCGTCGCTCACCGCATGCTCCTTTGTTTGCTAGCTAGTACCCCGCGAGTCGTGCCCCTGTGGTGCGGCACACTATCCAGTGTCCACCATGACACACCCTTGGTGTCCGTCTCCTCCTCAGGCCGTCCCGGCCTGCATCGTCACCGGACGTTCGTCTTCAGCAGGGGCGACAGGACTTGAACCTGCAACCTGCGGTTTTGGAGACCGCTGCTCTGCCATTTGAGCTACGCCCCTTCGCGGTTGGCAGGCCAACCTGCGCTTACCTACCGGGGCTTACATGACACGCGCGCTCCCCGCCTGTTCAACTTACGGAAAGCGCGCTGGTGCTGGGAAAACCCCGAGGCCTGAGTGTACTCGATTCCCCTTAAGCGCAGGAAATCCGATATTAATTACGACGTTCTGACGACCTGCCCGGATTCCTTGTCCCATCTGAGCTGGATGGAGTCGTCTCCCTGATGGCCCATCAGGGTGGTGTAGGCCTCCAGCACGAGCTTCCCGTCGTCGTTGATGCAGGTGTTCTTGGTGACGACGATATCGGCGCCGAAACGCTCGTTCACCGACTGGATCTCCATCCGGGCCCACAGCTTGTCGCCGGCCTTGATCGGCTGATTGAAGACGAACCGCTGGTCAACCTGGACGATCTGCATGGTCTCCATGCCGATATCGACGTGCCGGAAGAAGTCCAGCTGGACCAGCTTGGCGAAGATGCTCGCGAAGGTCAGCGGTGCGAGGATCGCGTCGTGGCCGAGTTCGGCGGCCGCGTCTTCGTCGAAGTAGGCCCGGTGGTCGTTCTTGACGGATTCCGCGAACGCGCGAAGTTGTTCACGTCCCACAACAAAGTAATCCGGGTACCGCCAGATCATGCCCCTGATGTCGGCCTTGAGTGCCATGGGCTATGCCCGCCTACGCCAGTTTCGCGGACGCGGTGGCCCTGCCGAAGATCTTCTTGCCGCCGGTGGTGGCCGTGAGCGCGATGATCACCGACTTACTCTCCGGATCGACCGACTTCACCCGGCCGCTGAAGACCAGCTCGGCGCCCTTGCCGTCGTTGGGCACCGGCACCACCGCGGTGAACCGCACGTTGTACTCGGTGACCGCACCGGGGTCGCCGACCCATGAGGTGACGTACCCGCCGCCGATGCCCATCGTGAGCATGCCGTGCGCGATGGCGGTGTCGAGCCCGACAACCTTGGCGATCTCGTCGTCCCAGTGGATCGGGTTCAAGTCACCCGAGACTCCCGCGTAATTCACCAGATCCTGTCGGGTCAGCGGGTAGGTCTTCTCGGGAAGCTGGTCACCCACCTTCACCGAACTGAACTCACGCAGTGGCATCAGAAAATCCCTCTTCTCCGCTCTCGCCGGCACGGCCCGCCAGGGTCGTGTAGGTCTCCTGCACGACCTCGCCGGCTTCGTTGGTGATGATGTTCTTGGTAACGATGATCTGGGTGCCGTGCGACTCTCGCATCGAGTCCACATACACGTCGCAGTAGAGCCGATCGCCCGCCACGAGCGGCTTCAAAAACTTCAGCACTTGGTCGACCTGGACGATCTGCGCGTCCTGGACCGCGATGTTCGCGTGTTTGAAAAACGCCGTCTGCGCCTGATAGCCGAACATACACATGAACGTCAACGGAGTCAGCAGCCCGCCATAGCCGAGTTCGACGGCGGCCTTCTCCTCGAAGAACGCGGCGTCGTCGTTTTGCACGGCCACCGCGTACTCGCGGATCTTCTCCCGCTCCACCTCGTAGTGGTCGGGATAGCGGTAATGCATCCCAACGATGCTTGTGGTTAGCGACACGGCTCTAAAATCTACCTAGTCGATCTGAATAAACGCTCGCGGGCGGCGCTAGCGTGTCTCCCGATGCGCCTGGTGCTTGCCGCAGTTCGGGCAGAACTTCTTCAGCTCCAGGCGGTCCGGGTCGTTCCGGCGGTTTTTCTTGGTGATGTAGTTGCGGTGTTTGCACACCTCGCACGCCAAGGTGATCTTCGGCCGCACGTCGGTACTGGAAGCCATGACCGTTCTCTCTCGAATCTGGTGGAAAGTTTGCGTTGTTCTGTTGTAGCGATGGCCGGACTCGAACCGGCGACCTAACGATTATGAGTCGTTCGCTCTAACCGACTGAGCTACATCGCCTCGTACGCGCCGCCAGCCTGCTCGGCGTTCGCCGAGCCCCCTAACGGAATCGAACCGTTGACCTTTTCCTTACCATGGAAACGCTCTACCGACTGAGCTAAGGGGGCCGTCCACCCGAAGCGACCAGTCGTGCCGCGGGCCTAAAAGAGGGTACAGCGTGGCTCGCAACGGGACCAAACCACAAGCTTTGACGACCTGGGCCCGGCGATAGTCACTGAACGATAGTCACTGAAAAATGCCGGGTTTTTCCGACCACCGACGAATTGGGTGCAGAGATCACCCGCTGTCGCCGGTGCGATGGGGTTGCCACGCGCCGAGGTCGCTGAACTCGTCGTATTCGTCGTCTTCCTCAGTGGCTTCACCGAGAAGGGTTCGCAACGCGAGATGGACGGCCTCTCGCGCGTCGGCCAGATGAAAGCGGCGTATCGCCTCGTCGACCAGATCGGTATCGATCTCGATTTCGACCTTCTTCCTCATGCGCCAACAATACCCACTACACACAAGCGCAACCGCTGGTTCCGGGCGTCATCCGGCGGCCCCGCAACACGGTCGTTCCAGCATCCGTGGCGAACGGCTCCCGGCCACGTCCTAGTCTGGTGGCGTGTCACAAGACCGGTTGTACTTCCGTCAACTCCTCTCCGGTCGCGACTTCGCCACCGGCGACATGTTCGCGACGCAGATGCGCAACTTTGCCTACCTGATCGGCGACCGCGAGACCGGGGATTGCCTGGTGGTCGACCCCGCATACGCCGCCGGCGATCTACTCGACACCCTCGAGGCCGACGGTATGCACCTGTCCGGGGTGCTGGTGACACACCACCATCCCGACCACGTGGGCGGATCGATGATGGGCTTTGCGCTCAACGGCCTCGCTGACCTGCTGGAAAGGGCGCCGGTGCCGGTGCACGTCAACACCCATGAGGCGCTGTGGGTTTCGCGAGTCACCGGGATCAGCCTCGGCGACCTCACCAGCCATGAGAACCACGACAAGGTCAGCGTCGGCGCCATCGAGATCGAGCTGCTGCACACTCCCGGTCACACGCCCGGCAGCCAGTGTTTTCTGCTCGACGGTCGCCTCGTCGCCGGCGACACGTTGTTCCTCGAGGGGTGCGGCCGCACCGATTTTCCCGGTGGCGACTCCGATGAGATGTACCGCAGCCTGCAGCAGCTCGCGAAGCTTCCCGGTGACCCGACGGTGTTTCCCGGGCACTGGTATTCGGCGGA
Source organism: uncultured Mycobacterium sp. (assembly GCA_964397935.1). GTDB lineage: Bacteria > Actinomycetota > Actinomycetes > Mycobacteriales > Mycobacteriaceae > Mycobacterium. The sequence goes on along the minus strand of CAYNLB010000031.1, from coordinate 14,803 downwards.
GCCGAGCGCTGCCCTCTCCGAGGTCAAGCGTGCCAACTACGTGTATCGGGCCGCAGACCTCGGCCAGTGGCGAATGCTGATGGGCGGCTGACGGGCGAAGCGATCGCCCGACCATGACCATCCCGGCCGGCCGATCAGCACTGTGATATAAGCGGAGGATGGATTCCATGGGGTGGATCCAGGACAGCTGGCACGGGTTCACGCAGGTCGGGTCCGGCACCTGGATGGCGTGGGCGGCGTGGGCGGCGATCGCGATCGCTGTCATCACGCTGGTCTTCACGAACCACCAGATCACCCGCAACCGCCGGTTGGCGGCAGAGCAAACCCGGCCGCACGTCGCGATGCTGATGGAACCGCATCCCGCCGACTGGCACGTGATCGAACTCGTGGTGCGCAATTTCGGGCAGACCGCGGCCTACGACATCCGGTTCTCGTTTCTGAATCCGCCGACGGTGGCCGAATACGAAAATGCCACCGATGGCTACGCCGACGTCGTCGAACTGCGGCTCCCGGGCGAGTTGCCGGTGCTGGCGCCGGGACAGGAATGGCGCATGGTGTGGGATTCGGCGCTCGACCGCGCCGAAATCGGGAGCGGTATCGAATCGCGCTTCACCGGGACCGTGAGCTACTTCGACCGACCCGAACAACCACGCGGCTGGCGGTTCTGGCAGCGCGAGCGTTCTCCGCTTCAGACACAGGTGGTCCTGGACTGGGCCGCCCTGCCGCCCGTGCAGCGCATCGAGTTGATGACGACCCATGACCTGGCGAAGCGGGAAAAGCAGAAGCTGGAGCTCCTGCGCAGCTTGCTGACCTACTTCCACTACGCGAGCAAAGAAACCCGTCCCGAGGTGTTCCGCAGCGAGATTGAACGGATCAACGACGCTGTGCGCGAAACTCAGGACCGATGGCGCATCCGCCAGCTCGACGAGCCCACCGATGTCAGCCTGCGCTGGGGGAATGCGGAAAGCGAGCTGGGCAAGCACCACAGCCAGCCCGTGTGACGGTGCGCCAACCTCACACCGCCCCGGGGTCGTCCGGCGTCGATCTGATTCAATCGATTCCGCTGTCGGTATCAAAGGAGCAACCCATGAGCGGCCCCGTCCACTACAGCCGTAAGGATTCCATCGCAGTCATCAGGATGGACGACGGCAAGGTCAATGCGCTGGGCCCGACGATGCAGCAGGCCCTGGGCGAGGCGCTCGACCAGGCCGACCGGGACAACGTCGGTGCGCTGGTGATCTCCGGGAACGACCGGGTGTTCAGCGGCGGCTTCGACCTGAAGATCCTGACGTCCGGCCAGGTGCAGCCCGCGATCGACATGCTCAGGGGCGGATTCGAGCTGGCGTATCGCCTCTTGTCATATCCGAAACCGGTGGTGATGGCCTGCACCGGCCATGCCATCGCAATGGGCGCGTTCCTGCTGTCGTCCGGAGATCATCGGGTGGCCGCCCACGCATACAACATCCAGGCCAACGAAGTTGCGATCGGCATGACCATCCCGTACGCGGCACTCGAGCTCATGAAGCTGCGGCTGACCCCGTCGGCGTACCAGCAAGCCACCGGGCTGGCCAAGACCTTCTTCGGTGAAACCGCGCTCGCCGCCGGCTTTGTCGATGAGATCGTGCTGCCCGAGATGGTGCTCACCCGCGCCGAGGAGGCCGCGCGGGAATTCGACGGTCTGCACCAACATGCGCACGCCGCGACCAAATTGCGCGCCCGCTCCGACGCGCTCAAGGCGATCCGTGCCGGCATCGACGGGATAGAGGCCGAGTTCGGACTGTAGACGCCGAGACGAACGCGGTGGCCGGTAGTGCCTGGCCACCGCGTCCCCATCGCCTCCTCGCCGCAAGTGTGACACGTGTGCGCGGTGCCGTCACTTCACCCTTTGAGCGCGATCAGCTTTCCGCTGAGACCCATTGGTAGGGAAGGAATTTCCCGTCGAATGTGACCACTACCCGATCGCCGGAGGGGTGCGGCTTCTTCTGCAGTTCGACGCTGAAGTTGATCGCGCTCATGATCCCGTCGCCGAACTCTTCGTGGATCAGCTCCTTTATGGCGCCGCCGTACACCTGAAGGGCCTCGTAGAAGCGGTAGATGGTCGGGTCGGTCGGAACCGTGGTGGATAGCCCCCCGCGCATGGGGGGTGCCGCCAGTACGGGTGCCACCGACTCGTCCAACTCCAGCATCCGAACCAGTACATGGGCGAGCTCAGTGGGGATCGGGTGCTGACCGAGCAAAGCCGACGTGGTCCATACCACCGGCCTGCCGATGGCGTCGGCCAGCTGTTGCCACGAGAGCCCAAGCCGCAGGCGGGCGACGACGATCTGTTCGGTGATGTCATTTCGGTTCATAGCCCCCAAGCATGCACACCGGATTGACCCCCTGCTGAGAGGGTGTGGAACCAACCGTCGATTCCGTAGTCGCCCTGGTGATCGTGCACGGTCACGAGCTCACGACCCGACAAGGCGCCGAAGGTTTTTCAGGCTCGCGTCGAGTGAGCGGCCGACCCAGAACGCCGCTACCCGGTCGGCGACGAGGCCGATCAGCCCGCCTTCCGAGTAGTAGGCCAGCCGGAACGTCACCCGACTCCGACCCGGCCCGGCGTCGCGCAACCGGAACCGGCCGCGCTGGGTCACACCGGTGATGCTGATCCAGGCCAGATCGCGCGCCTTGTCGAATTCCACCACTTCGACGACACCGCCGACCGGGATCGAGCCGATCTTCCACAACACGGTATAGCGGGCGCCCACCCGGACCGGGCCCTCCGTCAGCGTCTCCCAGCGCTCCAGGTGCGGCAGGAACGAGGGATAGCGGTGCGGGTCGCTGAGCACCTTCCACACGGTGTCGCGGTCCGCGTTGACGGTGACCCGGCGTTCGACGCGCATCAGCCGATCACCGGGAATCGCCGTTCGGCGGCCAGCCGATCGACGCCGGCCTGCAGGCTGGCGATCACCTCGTCGTACACCGCCCGGTCCTGCATATCCGGGCCGTGCACCTTGATCGGTTCCTGCACCTCGATCACGATCTTGGCGGGCAGCGGGATATGCCCCAGCAGGTCACTGACATTCAACCCCCAGGGCAGGGCCAGCGAAATGGGCACACTCTTGAGCCGCACCACCCTGTCGAGCAGCAGTAGTTTGGCCAGCCACTGCGCGCGTCCCAGGAACAAGGCCGTCTCCTGGCCGCCGACGCTGGCCACCGGAACGATGGGTACGCCGATCTCGCGGGCGAGCCGCACGAAGCCTTTGCGACCGCCGAAGTCGACGACGTGCCGCTGCCACGACGGGCGAAACACCTCGTAGTCGCCACCGGGATATACCAGCACGGCGGCACCGGATTCCAGTGCGAGCCGCGCATTTTCCGGGCTGGCCGCCACGGTGCCGAACTTGCGCAGCCAACGCAGCGGCGGATACAGCGTGACCAGGTTGTGCGCCAGTTGGTAGAACGGGCGTTCCACGCCGAAGTACGAGCAGAACGCCAGCGTGAACACGAAGGTGTCGGGCGGTACGTTGCCGCCGCTGTGGTTGCCGACCAGCAGCACCGGTCCTTCGGATGGTATGCGGTCGAGCCTGCGGACATCGGCCCGGAAATACAGCGACGCCACCAGCCAGGTGGCGGGCAGTTGCTCTCGGATGTAGTCCGGGTCGCGCTGATCCAGGTCAGCCTTGGGCACCCGGTCAGCGATCTGCTTGCTCACCCAGCCGATGGCATCCGCGACGCCGACCATGGTCCAAGCGTGGCACAGGAATTGGCGAACGTGGCGGGATTCAGCTCACCAGTGCCCGTGGTGGACGACCTCGGGAAAGGGCCGCCGATTCGGCTTGCGGATCGGCGTGAGCGGGCGATCGGCGGGATATCCGATACCGAGCAGGAAAGCCACCAGGTGGTCGTCGGGGACGCCCAGGATGGCGCGTGCCTTCTCCTGATCCCCCACCGATGAGTGACCGGTCCCGATCCCCAAGTCGGTGGCCGCGATCATCATTGCCATCGTGGCCTGACCGGCGTCGTATTGATCTGTGCTGCGTCGGCGATCGTCCGGCGGCACCGGCACGACCAACGCAATCGCGGCCGCCGCCGAGGCAATGTGACCGGCGCCCCGCCAGACGGTGGACAGCTCCCGCAGCCGGTACCGGTCCGTGACGACGACGAAGTCCCACGGCTGACGGTTTTTCGCCGAGGGCGCCCGCCAGCCGGCCTCGGCGATGCGGTTCAGGTCCGCTTCGGCAACGGGCTGCGGCCGGTATAGCCGCACGTTGCGCCGAGCACAGATCGCGTCCCACGCTTCCATCGCACCCTTTCCTAACGCACTAGGCACTCTGACGGTTGACCGCTTGCTCGAGCGCCGCGATCACGTCGCGAAGCTCGCTGACCATCCAGCTGTGGCTGCGCTGACTGAAAACCTCGAGCAGCGCCCGGAAGTACCACAGGTGCAGCTGGGGATCCTGCACGCTGAAGCGCTGCCACACCGTATTCGGATGCCCGCGGACGTCACGCAGGATGGCACGCGCATTGTCGAGCTTGTCGGCCAGCGAGACCAGCACGGCGTCATCCGACGCGTCCCTCAGGTGGCGGAGGTAGCTTTCCTTGCGTTCACGCCAGGGTGGCTTCGGAGTCTGCAACGTGTCACTACATTCGGCGACGATCGACGCCACATCGGCGCCGAATTTCTGCGCGATCTCGGCCAGCGTCTTCTCCCCACCCTGGTCCTCGGCCGCATCATGCAACAGCGCGGCGATGGCCTGTGTCTCGGTGCCGTCGGATTCGATGACCAGCCCGGCCACCGACAGCAGATGACCGAGGTACGGGACTTCGCTGGCTTTGCGTGTCTGCAGCGCGTGCTTGTCCGCGGCATATCCCAGGGCGTCGACGAACCTGGACGTGAGACGCGGCGAGGCTGTCGGGTCGCCCATGCTGCCTCCTGGTGTCGGTGTTGGGGTCTATCGTGGCACCGAAATGGCGCTTCATCTCCATCGTGCCGAGCGCACCGATCTTCTTGCCGACGGCCTCGGAGCCCTGCTGGCCGACCCGCTGCCCGACCCGTTCGCCGAAGAGCTGGTGCTGGTGCCGGCGCGCGGCGTGGAACGTTGGCTGAGTCAGCGGCTGTCACACGTGCTCGGCCGTGGCGGTGGGGGCAGCGATGGGGTGTGTGCGGGGGTGGCCTTCCGCAGCCCCGGCTCCTTGCTCTCTGAAATTTCTGCGGTCACCGGTAATTTCGACGATGATCCGTGGTCGCCGGACGCCATGGCCTGGCCGCTGCTGGACGTGATCGACCGCAGCCTCGATGAGCCCTGGTGCCGCACGCTGGCAACGCATCTGGGTCACTTCGCGTCGACGGAGGCGGAGGCCGAACTTCGCCGCGGGCGCCGATATCCGGTGGCGCGCCGGCTGGCCGGGCTGTTTGCCTCCTATGCCCGGCAGCGTCCGCGGCTGCTGATCGACTGGTTGGAGGGCAACCCGGGTGACCTCGACACCGACCTGGCCTGGCAGCCGGAACTGTGGCGAGCACTGGTGGCAGGCGTTCCCGCCGATCCGCCGCATGTCCGGCACGAGAAAGCGTTGGCCCGGCTGCGCGCGGGCCCGGCCGACCTGCCGGCGCGGCTGTCGTTGTTCGGGCATACCCGGCTGGCCTACACCGACGTGGAACTACTCGACGCGTTGTCCGCCCACCACGATCTGCACCTGTGGCTGCCACATCCCAGCCAAGCGTTGTGGAATGCGCTGGCCGGCACCCACGGCGCGATTCGCCGCCGTGAAGACCTCAGCCACCGTGCGGTCGGCCATCCGCTGCTCGCGACGCTCGGCCGGGACCTGCGCGAACTGCAACGCAGCCTGCCGGTGAATCCGCAGACCGACGATTATCTCGCCGGTGATCCGCGCCCGGACACGCTGCTCGGCTGGCTGCAGTCCGATATCGCCGCCAATGCCGTTCGGCCTCAAGGGCGGACGCTGGCAGCCGGCGACCGGTCGGTGCAGGTACACAACTGCCACGGCCCCGCCCGCCAGGTCGACGTGCTGCGCGAAGTGCTGCTGGGTCTGCTGCAAGACGACCCGACGCTACAGCCGCGCGACGTCCTGGTGATGTGCCCGGACATCGAGACGTACGCGCCGCTGATCGTCGCGGACTTCGGGCTCGGCGATGTGGTTCACGACGCGCATCCCGCTCACCGGCTGAGGGTGCGTCTCGCGGACCGCGCGCCGGCCCAGACCAATCCGCTGCTGGGCGTGGCCGCGCAGTTGCTGGCGCTGGCCGGCGGCAGGGTGAAAGCCAGCGAGGTGCTCAACTTCGCCCAGGCCGCGCCGGTGCGCGCCCGCTTCGGCTTCACCGATGACGACCTCGAGGACATCACCCGCTGGGTACGGCAGGCGAACATCCGGTGGGGCTTCGACCAGGAGCATCGGCAGCCGTATCACGTCGACTTCGTGCACAACACCTGGCGTTTCGGCATCGACCGGGTGTTGGCCGGCGTCGCGATGTCCGAGGACTCGCATGCCTGGATCGACGCGACATTGCCCCTCGACGACGTCAGCAGCAACCGCGTCCAATTGGCCGGCCAGTTGGCCGAATTCGTGGACCGGCTGCAGCATGTGCTCGACTCGCTCGCCGGGGCGCGGCCGTTGCACGAGTGGCTGGCCGCCCTGGCCGACGGCATCACCCTGATGGCGCAGACGGACGATTCGGACAGGTGGCAGACCAGTCAGCTGCAGCGCGAATTTGCCGGCGTGTTGGGTGACGCCGGTCCGCGGGCAGACACCGTGCTGCGGCTGCCCGACATCCGGGCACTGCTCGACCGACACCTCGCCGGACGCCCGACGCGCGCCAACTTTCGCACGGGCACGCTGACCGTGTGCACCATGGTGCCGATGCGCTCGGTGCCGCACCGGGTGGTATGCCTGGTCGGCCTCGACGACGGGGTGTTCCCACGCATCGGCGTCATCGACGGCGATGACGCGCTTGCCCGCGACCCGATGACCGGTGAACGCGACATCCGCTCCGAGGACCGGCAATTGCTGCTCGACGCCGTCTGCGCGGCCACAGAGCAACTCGTGATCACCTACACCGGGGCCAACGAATACTCGGGGCAGCCGCGCCCTCCGGCGGTGCCGCTGGCCGAACTGCTGGACACCCTGGACATCACCACGCCCGACAGCATTCGCGGGCGCATTGTCGTCGAACATCCGTTGCAGCCGTTCGACGTTCGCAACGTCATCCCGGGAAGGCTGGTGCCGGAAGTTCCGTTCAGCTTCGACCCGACCGTGCTGCGGGCGGCGCGGATCAGTGCGGGCGAACGCAGCGAAGCACCCAAGTTCATTTCCGGACCGTTGCCGCCACCGCCGCGCGATGACGTCATCCTTGCCGACCTCGTCGGCTTCTTCAAGGACCCGGTGAAGGGCTTCTTCCGCGCGCTGGAATTCACGCTGCCGCGGGATGTCGACGGAGTACAGGACACCATGCCGGTCGACATCAACAGCCTCGAGGAGTGGACGGTCGGTGACCGCATGCTCGGCGACATCCTGTTGGGGATGACCCCGGATCAGGCACGTCAGGCCGAGTGGCGGCGGGGCACGCTGCCGCCCGGTCAGCTGGGTTGGCGCAAGGCAGCGGAGATTCGCGATCAGGCTGCCCTGCTGGCGGCCGCGGCACGGCAGCACCGTCAGGCCGACACGCGAGCGTTTGACGTCGACATCGATCTCGACTTCGGGCGACGGCTCACGGGTACGGTATCGCCGGTCTACGGCGAGCGCCTGGTGTCGGTGACCTATTCCAGGCTGGACGGCAAGCACCTACTCGAGTCATGGATTCCGTTGCTGGCGTTGACCGCTCATGATCCGGCACGCGACTGGTCGGCGGTCTGCATCGGCCGCCTCAAGAGGGGCAGCACCCCGCGGGTGGAGGGGCTGGGCCGACCGCACGAGGACCCGGCAGGGCTGCTGCGTGAACTGGTTGCGATCTATGACGCGGGGCGCCGGGAGCCGATTCCGTTGCCCATCAAGACGTCCTATGCCTGGGCGACGGCACGGCACTGTGGTGATGACCCGGTAAACGAGGCGCAATACCGGTGGAGATCCAGCGAACGATATCCCGGGGAGGACGAAGCGCCCGCACACGTCCGGGCGTGGGGCAAACGGGCGCGCCTGGCCGATCTGATGCAGCCCGTGCGACCGGGTGAGGAACGCGAGGGCGAAGACAACCGGCTCGGCGCCTACGCGGCCCGGCTCTGGCTGCCGATGCTGCGCTCGGAGAGGAAACCGACTTAGATGGAGCGCTTCGACCTGCTCGGTCCGCTGCCCGCCGACCGTTCCACCACGGTGCTGGAGGCCAGCGCGGGCACCGGCAAGACATTCGCATTGGCCGGTCTGGTCACCCGCTATCTAGCCGAGGGCGCGGCGACCCTGGACCAGATGCTGCTCATCACGTTCGGCCGGGCGGCCAGCCAGGAGCTGCGCGAGCGGGTCCGCGGCCAACTCGTGGGCGCGGTAGCCGCTTTGGATGATCCATCCGCCTCCGGTGACAACCAGTTGGTGGCGCATCTGCTGGACGGCACCGACGATCAGCGCGCGGTGCGCAAGCTGCGGCTGCGGGATGCGCTGGCCGGCTTCGATGCGGCGACGATCGCCACCACGCACCAGTTCTGCCAGCTGGTGCTGCGCTCGCTCGGCGTGGCCGGCGACACCACCGCGACCGTCACCCTGCTCGAGAGTCTCGATGAACTGGTCGCCGAGATCGTCGATGATCTGTATCTGTCCCAGTTCGGTCAGGAACGCGACGACCCGGTGCTGCGCTATGGCGACGCGCTGAAGCTGGCACGCGAGGTGGTCAAGAACCCGTCGACGCAGCTGCGCCCCCGCGACCCGGCGCCCGGTTCGCGGGCCGCCATCTGTGTCGGCTTTGCGAAAGAGGTTCTGGCCGAGCTGGAAACCCGCAAGAGGAGGCTGGGGGTGCTCGGATACGACGACCTGCTGAGCCGACTGGCCGCAGCGCTGGCCACCGACGACTCTCCTGCGCGGTTGCGGATGCAGCACCGCTGGCCGATCGTCATGGTCGACGAGTTTCAGGATACCGACCCGGTGCAGTGGAAGGTGATCGATCGCGCGTTCAGTGGGCGCTCCACCGTGGTTCTCATCGGTGATCCCAAGCAGGCCATCTATGCGTTTCGCGGTGGCGACATCGTGACGTATCTGCGGGCGGCCGAGACGGCGGGTGAGCGGAAGACGCTGGGCACGAACTGGCGCAGTGATTCCGCACTCACGGAGCGGTTGCAGGTGGTGCTGCGCGGCGCCCAACTCGGTGACCCGGCGATCGTGGTCGAGGACGTCGAGTCATACCACCAGGGTCATCGGCTCGCGGGTGCGCCGCGCAACGAGCCGTTTCGGTTGCGGGTCGTGCAGCGGGAGACGTTGGGGCGCAGTGGTATTCAGAACCTACCCATCAGCGAGCTGCGGCAACATATCGGAGCCGACCTGGCCGCCGACATCCGCGCGCTGCTGACCGGCGGCGCCACATTCGACAATAGGCCACTGCAGGCCGGCGACGTCGCCGTGATCGTGGAGAAGCACAAGGATGCCAGTGCATGCTTCAAGGCGCTGTGCGATGCGGGCGTTCCGGCGGTGTACACCGGCGAGTCCGACGTGTTCACCTCTGATGCGGCCGAAGATTGGCTCTGCCTGCTGGAGGCGTTCGACCAACCGCATCGTCCCGGGATGGTGCGCGCCGCGGCGGCGACGATGTTCTTCGGCGAAACCGCGGAATCGCTGGCAACCGGTGGTGATGCGCTGACCGATCGAGTCGCCGAAACATTGCGCGAATGGGCCGGTTACGCCCGCGAACGCGGCGTCGCGGCCATCTTCGCGGCCGCGCAGTTGCGGGGCATGGGTGATCGCGTGCTGTCCTGGCAGAACGGCGAACGCCACATGACCGACCTGGCGCACATCGCACAGTTGATGCAGGACGTCGCACACCGCGAGCACTACAACCTGCCCGCGCTTCGCGAGTGGCTGCGCAGACAACGCGACGAGCGCAGCGGCGCGACGGAACGCAACCGACGGCTGGACAGCGATGCCGCCGCGGTGCAGATCATGACGGTGTTTGTGAGCAAAGGCCTGCAATACCCGATCGTGTATCTGCCCTTCGCCTTCAACCGCAACACTCAGGGCCGCGACGTCGTGCTGTTCCACGACGACGGGGTGCGCTGCCTGCATATCGGCGGCAAGGACAGCCCGGACTTCAAGACCGTCGAGGAGCTGGGCCGCCGGGAGGACGCCAGCGACGACAGCAGGCTGACCTACGTCGCGATGACCCGTGCCCAGGCGCAGGTGGTGGCCTGGTGGTCACCGGCGTTCGACGAACCCAACGGCGGCCTGTCCCGCCTGTTGCGTGGTCGGCTGCCGGGGGAATCGTTCGTGCCCGACCGATGTGAGCCGGCGAAGATCTCCGACGACGATGCGATGGCGCGGTTGCGCGCGTGGGAGGCCGCCGGCGGGCCGGTGATCGAGGAGTCGGTGGTGACCGCGTCACCTTCGGTGCCGACCGCGCCGGTGCCGCCGAACCTGGATAGCCGCCACTTTCACCGCACCGTCGACACCGGGTGGCGGCGTACCTCCTACTCCGGCCTGATCCGGCTCGCCGACTCCACCGGGGTTGGTAGCGAGCCCGAGGTCAGCGAGCTGGACGACGAAAGCGGTGATATCCCATTCAGCGCGGTCGCATCCGGGTCAGATCTGCCGTCACCCATGGCGGATCTGCCGACGGGCGCGAAGTTCGGCACGCTGGTACACGCCGTGCTGGAGACGAGCGACCCGCTGACCGCTGACCTGGCCGGCGAGCTGGAGTCGAACATCCGCAGGCACTCTGTATGGTGGCCGGTCGCGGTGGCACCGGAGGTGCTGGCCGCGGCCATGGTGCCGATGCACGACACCCCACTGGGTCCCCTGGCCGACGGTTTGACGCTGCGACAGATCGGTTTGCGGGACCGGTTGCGGGAGTTGGACTTCGAGATTCCGCTGGCCGGCGGTGACCTGCGTTCGGCCGCGCCCGATATCCGCCTGGCGGACGTGGGGATGTTGCTGCGCGAGCGGCTGCCGGCCGACGACGCGCTGGCATCCTATGCCGAACGGTTGACCGGTCACGCGTTGGGCGACCAGTCATTGCGCGGATATCTCACCGGCTCGGTGGACGCCGTGATACGGGTGCCCGCCGGTTCTGGTCATCGCTATCTGGTGGTGGATTACAAGACCAACTGGCTCGGTGATCCGGAGCGGCCGCTGACCGCCGCCGATTACTCCCGGCCGCGGCTTGTCGAGGCGATGCTGCACTCGGACTACCCGCTGCAGGCGCTGCTGTACACCGCTGTGCTGCATCGTTTCTTGCGTTGGCGATTATCGGCCTACGAGCCCACCGAGCATCTTGGCGGCGTCCTCTATTTGTTTGTGCGCGGCATGTGCGGCGCGGACACACCGGTCATCGGCGGGCACCCGGCGGGGGTTTTCAGCTGGCAGCCACCGGCGTCGTTGACTGCGGCGCTCTCGGACTTGCTCGATTCGGGGAGGGCGGTCGCATGACATTGGAGTCGATCGCCGCCGCGGGATTACTGCGCGACTTCGGCGCTGCCGGTGTGTTCGAGGCGGCTGACATTCAAGTGGCACAGCGACTTACGGTGTTGGCAGGCGAGACCGACCCGCGAGTGGCGCTGGCGGTCGCTTTGCTGGTGCGTGCGCTGCGGGGCGGTTCGGTGTGCGTAGACCTGCGGGCGGTCCGAGTCCAGATCGGCGTGGCCGCCCTGCCCTGGCCCGATGCCGATGACTGGATGGCCGCGGTGCGGGCAAGTCCATTGCTCGGATCGCCGCCGGTGCTGCGCCTATTGGGGGATCTGCTGTACCTGGACCGGTACTGGCTCGAGGAGGAGCAGGTGTGCGCCGACCTGCTCACGCTGTCGGTGAGCGGGGCGACGGCCGAACTACCCGGGTACGACCGGCTTTTCCCGCCGGGGTACTCCGAGCAGCGGGCAGCCGCTGAGATCGCGCTGTCGCAGGCGGTGACGGTGCTGACGGGTGGACCCGGGACCGGTAAGACCACTACGGTCGCGCGGCTGCTCGCACTGCTGGCTGAGCGGGCAGAGCTCGCCGGCCGGCCGCGGCCCCGGATCGCGCTTGCCGCACCGACGGGCAAGGCGGCGGCGCGGCTGGCCGAGGCGGTGGCCGCCGGCGTCGAGGAACTCGGCGCCGTGGACAGGGTGAGGCTGACCGGCTTGCAGGCGACGACGTTGCATCGCTTGCTGGGGCCCCGGCCGGATACGTCGGTGCGTTTCAGGCACAATCGCGGCAATCGGCTGCCGCATGACGTGATTGTGGTGGACGAGACGTCGATGGTGTCGCTGACGATGATGGCCCGGCTGCTCGAAGCGGTCCGCCCGGATACGCGACTGATCCTGGTCGGCGATCCCGACCAGTTGGCATCGGTGGAGGCCGGCGCTGTGCTGGCAGATTTGGTGGAAGGGTTGGACGCGCGCGACGACGTGCGGGTCGCCGCGCTGCGGACATCGCATCGCTTCGGTAAGTCGATCGGCGCACTGGCCGAAGCGATCCGGATCGGTGACGCTGACCGGGTAGTGCAGTTGCTGGGTGACGGCGGCGAGCATATCGAGTGGGTGGCCGCCGACCGCCCGGCGGACCGGCTGCGCGAGGTGCTGCTACCGCATGCACTGCGGCTGCGGGCGGCCGCAGTGCTCGGCGCCTCCGAGGCCGCCTTGGCAGCCCTCGAGGAGCACCGGCTGTTGTGCGCGCACCGGGCGGGACCGTACGGGGTTTCGTACTGGAACGCTCAGGTGCAGAAATGGATCGCCGAGGAGACCGGTCAGCCGGTGTGGAACGAGTGGTACGCCGGCCGGCCCCTGCTGGTGACGGCCAACGACTACGGCCTACGGATATACAACGGCGACACCGGTGTGGTCGTGGCCCATCAGGGTGGGTTGCGAGCCGTGCTCTTCGGTGCCGGCGGACCACTGGATTTCGCGACCAGCCGGCTATCCGATGTCGAGACGATGTACGCGATGACCATCCACAAGAGCCAAGGCAGCCAGGCCGGCGAGGTGACGGTGCTGCTCCCCCCGGAGGACTCCAGGCTGCTGACGCGCGAGCTGTTCTACACGGCGGTGACGCGCGCCAAGGCCAAGATTCGTGTGGCCGGGTCCGAAGCCGCGGTACGCGCTGCAATCGGGCGCCGGGCGGTGCGTGCGAGCGGGCTGCGGCGGCGGCTGACGGCCCCCGTCACACCCGACTGACTCCCGCGCGTTCCCGCGCGCCCGATACGCGCAATCGGGACTCGCCGGTCGTCCGGCCCACCGATGGACCAGACTGGAGCCCATGACGGATCCCGGTGCCGGCCGCGTTGCGGTCTACCTCGACTTCGACAACATCGTGATCTCCCGCTACGACCAGGTGAACGGGCGCAACTCGTTCCAGAAGGACAAGGCCAAGGGACTGGACAAGTATCCCGATCGGCTGATGCGGGCCACCGTCGACGTCGGCGCCATCATCGACTTCGCGTCCTCGTTCGGCACTCTGGTGCTCACCAGGGCCTACGCTGACTGGTCGGACGAGGTCAACACCGGCTACCGCCGCCAATTGGTGGGCCGCGCGGTGGACCTGGTGCAGCTGTTCCCGGCGGCGGCCTACGGCAAGAACGCCGCCGACATCCGGCTGGCGGTGGACGCGGTCGAGGACATGTTCCGCCTGCCCGACCTGACCCATGTGGTGATCGTGGCCGGCGACTCCGACTACATCCCGTTGGCGCAGCGCTGTAAGCGACTCGGACGCTACGTGGTGGGGGTCGGAGTGGCCGGCGCGTCGAGTCGCGCGCTGGCGGCCGCGTGTGACGAGTTCGTCACCTACGACGCCCTGCCCGGGGTTCCGGTGCCGGAGCCCGAGCCCGCACCCGCCGAGACCACCGCACCGAAGCGGCGTGCCGGCCGCGCCAAGGATGCCGAAGCCGCGGAACCACCGCCGCCCGATCCGCAGGCCGCGGCCACCGGTCTGCTGACCCGCGCACTGCGGATCGGCCTGGAAAAAGGGGACGCCGACTGGCTGCACAACTCCGCGGTCAAGGCGCAGATGAAGCGAATGGACCCGTCGTTCAGCGAGAAATCCCTGGGATTCGGTTCCTTCAGCGACTTCCTGCGTTCCCGTAGCGACCTCGTCGAGCTCGACGAGAGTTCGACGACGCGGATGGTGCGCCTGCGCGGCAGCGAAGATCGGTGAGACAGCCATACGGTTTCGGCGGAGCCGGCTTCGGATCATCTAGTCAAGGCCGGCGGTCCGGCCTTCTTCCATGGTGAGGAAGACCGCTTCTGCTTCCGGCGGATTGGCCAGCAACGCGGGCAACACGAACGTCCGCGCGTAACGCTTGACCTGACCGGGATCATCTGCCCCGGGAATGAGGCCCAGCAGCAGCCCCAACGCTATGAACAGCAGATAGCGTGCCGCATCCTGGGGCTGAAGGCCGGGCCGGATCTCGTCGGGGCGGCTGGCTACGGTGGCGGTAAGTAGGGACACCAGCAGGTCGCTCAGCTGAGGGGCATTGACGATGAGGGCCGCGACGCTGCCGTCGCCGTCGCGTTCGGCCAGGATGCGCAGCACGGGGTTTTGTCCTACCTCGACGGCCATGATGGCCAGCGCCTCGGCGATGGTGTCGCCGAGGTCGGCGGAGCCGAAAAGGCGCCCGACCATTCCGGAAATCTGCGCCTGCGTGGCCCGCACCGCCAACGCGTCGATCAGCTCGTCACGGTTTCGGAAGTGCCGATACACAACGGCC
>CAYNLB010000030.1:0-39794 GCA_964397935.1 uncultured Mycobacterium sp. | reverse complement strand
CGACGCCTGCAATCCCCGTAAGGGGAGCGTTGATGCCATCAACACCTTCGGCGTACCCCGGCGGGCGCGGTCTGCCTAATCGCCTCGCCGCCGAGCAGTGGCAAGGTCAAGCGCGCGATGCCAGCTTGGCGCGGAAACCCGGTCCGGCTTCGGGTGTCACATTTCGCGCGGTGATCTCTTCGCCGCAGTGGGCGCAGATCAGGCGTGGATCGGCGAACTCGCCGCAGGTGTTGTGGCGCAGCACAATCGGTGGCCCATCTGGGTGCGGCAAGTGCTCGTCTCCCCACCGCATGAGGACGACGATCGCTCCGAAGAGATCGCGGCCTGCGTCGGTGAGCCGGTACTCGTGGCGCTCGGGATCCCGGGAGTATGGCACCCGCTCGAGCAGGCCCACATTGACCAGCATCCGCAGCCGCGATGACAGCGTGGGCCGCGGAATGCTGAGGTTACGAGCGAGTTCACCGAAGCGCTGCACTCCGAAGAACGCCTCGCGCAGGATGAGGAGCGTCCAGCGCTCACCGACCAGCTCGAGTGCCCGGCCGACCGACTCCGCTTCGAAGCGGTGGGACAGATCGGGAGCGGCCATGGTTCACCAACTGTACCTGGTTCAATTACTGAACCGCAGGTGGTAACTTCATTGAACCGTCACCGTTACCGGGAGCCCCGATGAATCAGCCGGACCTGACCGCCGCGCCGTGTAGCAGAGCCGAGAGCGACATCGAGACCTTGGCCGAAAAGATCGCACTTTCGGCCCGGGAGATGTCGGCGGAGATCGATCGCGGCCGCAGACTTCCAGACGAGCTGGTAACCAGTCTGCGCGAGGCCGGGCTACTGCGCGCCACTATGCCGCGGGAGGTTGGGGCGCTGGAGCTGGCGCCCGGACCGGCACTGCGATGCGCCGAAGCCGTGGCACGAGGCGACGCATCGGCGGGATGGTGTGTGTCGATTGCGATTACCAGCGCCCTGCTGGTTGCGTACCTGCCGGCGTCCAGCCGCGACGAGATGTTCGGCGACGGGCGGGGTGTCGCGGCGGGGGTGTGGGCGCCGCGCGGCACGGCGAGGTCGGTCGATGGCGGTGTTGTGGTGTCCGGGCGGTGGCCGTTCTGCAGCGGGATTACCCACGCTGACATGATGTTCGCCGGCTGCTTCGTCGACGAGCGGCGCGTGCCCTCCGTCGTTGCACTGCACAAAGACGACCTGCAGGTCCTCGACACCTGGCACACGCTGGGCCTGCGCGGCACCGGCAGCCACGACTCCGTTGCCGATGACGTCTTCGTTCCCGCCGATCGCGTGTTCTCGGTGTTTGACGGGCCAGCCGTGGACCGGCCGCTGTATCGCTTTCCGGTGTTCGGGTTCTTCGCGTTGTCTATCGGCGCGGCCGCGTTGGGCAATGCGCGCGCCGCGATCGATGACCTCGTCGAGCTGGCAGGGGGCAAGAAAGGGCTGGGGTCCACGCGCAGCCTGGCGGAACGTCCGACGACCCAAGCGGCGGTGGCAACGGCCGAGTCGGCGCTGGGGGCCGCTCGCGCGCTGTACTACCAGGCGATCGAGGAGGCCTGGCAGGCCAGCCACGATTCTGACGCGGTGCCGCTGGCGATGCGCAACCGGCTACGCCTGGCGGCCACGCACGCGGTACGGACCTCGGCCGACGTGGTGCGCAACATGTATGACCTGGCCGGCGGCAGCGCCATCTACGACAGCTCGCCCCTGCAGCGTCGGTTCCGCGACGCATACACGGCCACCGCCCACTTCCAGGTCAACGAGGCGTCACGCGAGCTACCCGGCCGCATCCTGCTCGAACAGGCCGCCGACGTGTCGATGCTGTGACCGGCCTCGAAGTCGCCCTGCCGTTCTGGCTTGACCGGCCCGACCACGAGGCAACCGATGTCGCGCTGGCGGCGTCTGAGGCGGGCTTCGATGCGGTGGGGATTGGCGAAATGGCCACCTACGACGCGTTCGCACTCGCGACCGCGATCGGGCTCCGCGCGCCCGAAATGCCCCTGAAGATCGGACCACTGGCCGTCGGCGTCCGCAGCCCGGCGGCACTGGCGCTGGGTGTTGCTTCGGTCGCCTCCCTCACCGGCAGCCAGGTTGACATCGCATTGGGGGCCTCCAGTCCGGCGATCGTGACCGGCTGGCATGACCGTCCGTGGGCGCACCACGTGTCGGTCATGCGCGAAACCATCGAGTGCCTGCGGGCGATATTGACCGGCGCGCGCGTCGAGTACGTCGGCCGGCACGTCAGCAGCCACGGTTTTCGACTGCGCGGCGCACGGCCCGATACGCGAATCGCATTGGGGGCGTTTGGCCCTGGCATGATTCGGCTGGCGGCGCAGCACGCCGATGAGGTCGTGCTCAACCTTGCTTCGCCCGCGCGCGTCGCGGAGGTGCGTGCGGCCATCAACACCGGAGCCGCGGTGGCCGGCCGCGCCGCGCCGCGCCTCACGGTGTGGGTGCCGGCCGCGCTGAACCCCGGTGCTGCCGCACATGCCCAACTGGCTGCTCAGCTGGCCGTGTATCTCGGCCCGCCCGGCTACGGTGAAATGTTCAGCGCGCTGGGCTTCGACGACCTCGTCCGTAGGGCCCGGGCCGGCGCAACTCGCCGCGAACTGGCGGCTGCGATCCCCGTCGAGCTGCTCGACCGGGTGGGCGCGTTGGGCTCCGCCGATCGAGTCGCGGCACGGCTGCGCGCCTACCGCGAAGCCGGTGCCGACTGCGTCGCGGTCGTGCCGTCGACAGCCGAAGACCCGGGTGGCCGGGCGACCCTGCGCGCGGCGACGAGCGCGGTGAGCACTAACCAGGAGAGGTGAATCGTGACGCTTGTCAACACCACGTGCCGTCTGGCCGCCCGTCCGGTCGGCCTGCCTGAGCCCTCGGATTGGGAGGTCGGCGACGAGCCCGCCGGGAGTCCCACCGACGGCGAGTTCCTCGTGCGGGTCGAGTACCTGTCGGTCGATCCGGCGATGCGGACGTGGATGAACGCGGGCCGGTCGTACGTGCCGCCGGTCGAGATCGGCGAGGTGATGCGCGCGGGCGGCATCGGGCGCGTCATCGATTCGCATCACCCGGATTTCGTGGCCGGCGACGAGGTGTTTGGCACGTTCGGGGTGCAGCGCTACGCGCTTTCCGACGGGCGTGACGTGACACCGGTGGACACCACCCTCGCGCCTGCTCCGGTACATCTCGGTGCGCTGGGCATCAGTGGGCTGACGGCCTATTTCGGGCTACTCGACGTTGGTCGGCCGCAACCGGGCCAGACCGTCGTCGTCTCCGGAGCTGCCGGTTCGGTGGGCAGCATCGTCGGGCAGATTGCCCGGATCAAGGGTTGCCGGGTGATCGGCATCGCCGGCGGCGAGGACAAGTGCCGGTGGCTGGTAGAAGAGCTCGGATTCGACGCCGCCATCGACTACAAAGCGGGCGATCTGCGTGCGCAGCTAAAGATGCACGCGCCTAACGGTATTGACGTCTTCTTCGACAACGTCGGGGGAGCGGCTCTGGAGGCTGCACTGGCGCGGCTGGCTCGTGGCGCACGCGTCGTACTCTGCGGGGCCGTCTCGCAGTACAACGCGGCCGGCGAGCTCCGCGGGCCGGCCAACTACATGCAGTTGCTGGTCGCACGGGCATCGATGACCGGTTTCGTGATCTTCGACTACGCCGACCGATATAGCGAAGGCGTTGCGCAGCTGGCGAATTGGCTGCGCGGCGGTGAGTTGCGTTCGCATGAGCAGGTCGTCCACGGTGGCGTCGGCGACTTTCCGGAGGTCCTGTTGGCGTTGTTTAGCGGTCAGAACACCGGCAAACTGGTGCTCGCGCTCGACGGCCTTGCCTAGCGCCGCGCGAGGAGACCGCAAATGTTCGGGTGGTGCGGCTGAACAGGTGTCTTAGCCGAGCCGTATTGCAAGTTGTTCGGGAAGACTCGAATCATGTGTGGGACACCGATTTCGTTGCGGCCGATGATCATGTGGTCATGTTGACCGTGGCGCAAACCTTCTCCGCACTGCGAAGCATTGCGAAATCTTCGTTGCGGACAGCCACGCTAGCCAGCTGTGCCGCACAGTGCATCGAGTGGGCGAGCCGGCGGGCAGGATGTCGATGACCTCGACGCCGGCGCTGCTGTTGGCCAGGATCAGGTTGGGGCAGATCCAACAGATCACGCCCATGTTGTCGCGCACATCCCAGGACACCTTGGGATCCTCGGCGAGTTTGGCGATCCAGTGGAAGGGAAAGCCAATCCGGTGATGGCGCTGGCCGTGCACCAAGGCCTAACCGCCGTCGACTCGGCGGTCAAAGCGACTTCATAGATAGGCCGGACAATTTAGTCTGACGGTATCCGGCTGGAGCGGAGGTGGGCAACCGGGCCCGGGCAGCTTGCCTCCGGCTTTCTGGACAGAACCCAGGCGGTCCGAAACCCGCCGCGACCGAACGGCAGTCATTGTGACGACGCACGCTCGCCACTATCGCGATGGCGCTGTCGTACACCGCAATTTTTCAAGGGAGAACCACCATGGCAACTTCATCAACGCAGGGCAACAGGCAGGCCGACGCCGCGGCGGTGCCGGATCAGCCCGAGGTGCGGCGCGACATTCTGCCTATTCCGGATGTGGGTCACGTCGGGCTGACGACCTACGACGCAAAGGACCCGGACACCAGCTATCCGCCGATCAGGGATGTGCGGCCGCCCCGGAGCGCGCCGAACGTGCTGGTGGTGTTGATCGATGATGTGGGGTTTGGCGCCAGCAGCGCCTTTGGGGGACCGTGCCAGACCCCGAATTTTGAGAAGCTCGCCGCCGGTGGGTTGAAGTACACTCGGTTGCACACCACGGCGTTGTGCTCGCCGACCCGGCAGGCTCTGCTCACGGGCCGCAACCATCATTCGGTGGGTATGGGCAACATCACCGAGACTGCCACCGCCGCACCGGGTTACACCTCGGTGTTGCCGAACACGAAAGCACCGCTGGCGCTGACGCTCAAGCTCAACGGCTATTCGACTGCGCAGTTCGGCAAGTGCCACGAGGTGCCGGTCTGGCAGACCAGCCCGGCGGGACCATTCACCGCATGGCCGACGGGCGGCGGCGGATTCGAGTACTTCTACGGCTTCATCGGCGGAGAGAACAATCAGTGGGACCCGGCCCTGTACGAGGGCACCACCCCGATCGAGCCTCCGAAGACTCCGGCCCAGGGCTATCACCTGACCGAGGATCTAGCCGATAAGGCAATCAACTGGGTGCGCCAGCAGAAGGCACTCATGCCCGACAAACCGTTCTTCATGTACTTCGCGCCGGGTGCCACGCACGCACCCCATCAGGTGCCGGACGAGTGGATCGACAAGTACAAAGGCAAGTTCGCCCATGGCTGGGACCGCCAGCGTGAGATCACCTTCGAGCGGCAGAAGGAACTCGGCGTCATTCCGCGCGACGCGGTGCTCACCCCGCGCCACGAGGAGATCCCCGCGTGGGACGACATGGATCCCGAACTCAAGCCGGTGCTGGAACGCGAGATGGAAGTGTACGCCGCATTCCTTGAGCACACCGACTATCACGTCGGCAGGTTGATCGATGCTATCGAACCGATACTTGAGGACACGCTCGTCTACGTCTTCGTCGGCGATAACGGCGCATCGGCGGAGGGCACGCTGCAGGGCGCGTTCAACGAGATGGCCAACTTCAACGGAATGGCCGACATGGAGACCCCCGAGTTCATGATGTCCAAACTCGACGAATTCGGCGGCGAAGGGTCATACGGGCACTACGCGGTGGGCTGGGCCTGGGCGATGGACACGCCGTATCAGTGGACCAAACAGGTGGCCTCGCATTGGGGCGGGACGCGCAACGGGACGATTGTGCACTGGCCCAAGCGGATCGACGACAAAGGCGGGATACGCAACCAGTTCACCCACATCATCGATCTGGCACCCACCGTATTGGAGGCGGCCGGAATCCCCGAGCCGACCATCGTCAACGGAGTAATGCAGAGTCCGTACGAGGGCACCAGCATGCTGTATAGCTTCAACGACGCGCAAGCGCCCGAGCGGCATGAGACCCAGTATTTCGAGATGTTCTGCAACCGCGGTATTTACCACAAAGGCTGGAGCGCGGTGACAAAGCACCGCACACCCTGGCAGATGGGCGGGCAGGCGATGCCCGCCTTCGATGACGACGTCTGGGAACTTTACGACGGAAACTCAGACTGGACGCAGTCCAAAGATCTCTCCAAGGAGCACCCGGACAAATTGCATGAGTTGCAACGCCTTTGGCTGATCGAGGCGGTGAAGTACAACGTGCTCCCGCTCGATGACCGACAGATCGAACGCATCAACCCCGCTACCGCCGGTCGCCCCAGTCTGATCAAGGGCAACTCGCAGCTGCTGTTCGCGGGTATGGGCCGGCTATCGGAGAACAGTGTGCTCGACATCAAGAACAAATCGTTCGCCATCACCTCCGAACTGGAGGCGCCATCGGATGGAACCGAGGGCGTGATCATCGCCCAGGGCGGCCGGTTTGGCGGCTGGAGCCTGTACGCCAAAGACGGCAGAGCCAAATTCCACTACAACGTGCTCGGCATCAAGGCATACGACATCGAAGCCACCGAGCCGATCCCGGCCGGCACCACCCAGGTGCGCATGGAGTTCGCCTATGACGGCGGCGGCATGGGCAGGGGCGGTGACGTCACGCTCTATTGCGACGGCAAGGAAGTCGGCAAGGGGCGCGTCGACCAGACTCAAGGCTTCATCTTCTCGGCCGACGAAACTACAGACGTCGGCTACGAATCCGGCACCACCGTCAGCCCCGACTACACCGCTCACACCAGCAGATTCAACGGCAAAATCAACTGGGTCCGAATCGATCTCGGGGAGGACGCCAAAGACGCCGACCACTACGTCGACCCCGACGAACGCTTCCGGATTGCCATGGCGCGGCAGTAGTGTCTCCAAGTCAGGTTTGCGACCTGGCCCCGACGATGTCGTGGAATAGGACCTGGCGAAGCGCGAGTTCTCGTGGATCGTTGTACAGGTGGAAGCCGGCTCTGTTCATCGCGTAGGCGAACCCGATACCGGTATCGGGATCGGCGAACCCGAACGAGCCGCCGGCTCCGGGGGTTCCGAACGCTTTGTCGGACGAACCGAAGGTGAACTTGGGGAAGGGTTTGATGTAGCCGAGCGAGAATGTGGTGTCGACATGGAGCACTTTGTCGCGCAACCCCTTAGTAGGTGGAATCGCGGGATTGGCTAGAGCATCGAGGGTGCTCGCGGTTAAGGCGAGATCAGAACCGCCCGTCGCGACGCAGCCGTAGGCTTTGGCCACCGACCGTGCGGTACCGATGCCATTGGCAGCTGGTATCTCGACTGCGCGCACATCTTCTCGGTTGAAGGCGTGGAGACCGCCGATACCCTTGGCAGTAAAGAGTGCTCGAGCTGTCAGGCCGCGCGAATTCAACATTGCAGCCACAAAACGGGGCGGCATCGTATTGAGGTGCAGCAGCAGCTCGGTTTTGGAGTAGCCGTGCAAGTGTGCGATGCGATTGCGTTCGACGGAGGCGGGCAATCCGATGTAGAAATCCAGCCCGAGCGGTTTGGCAACCTCCTGTGCGAAGAACTGCCCAAGCGAACGCCCCAAGGGGTCCGCGTGGCGGATGAGTTCGGATTCATACCAGCCCAGCGTGACGGCGTGGTAGCCGTGTCTGGTCCCAGGAGTCCACGCGGGGGCCTGCGCCGCGAGCACCGCCGACATCTTCGCCGGGTCCGCCAGGTCGTGCAGCGTCAGGGCCGCGTCGATGGTGGGCAGCCCCGCTTGATGGGAAAGCAGCTGCCGCAAAGTGATCGAGCCTTTGGACGCTTGCGCAAACTCCGGCCAGTAATCAGCCACCTGGGCGTCATACGCAATGAGTCCCCGAGCGACCGCGACTGCGATCGCAAGCGAGGAAACACCTTTCGTGGTCGAGAACATTTTGACGAGGGTGTTCTCTTGCCGCGGCACCTTGGTGATGCCATTGCGGTAGCCGCCCCACAGATCGACGACTTTGACGCCATCGCGGTAGACGGCGACAGCTGCCCCAACCTCTTTGCCGCTGAGCATGTTACGGCGAAATACGTCGGCAACTCTGCCGTATCCCTCGTCGGCGCCCCCGCCAATGAGACCGGGTGGCACTGTGACCCTGAGAACCATGTTCTTCCTTACCGA
The DNA here is from genome assembly GCA_964397935.1 of uncultured Mycobacterium sp. Taxonomy (GTDB): domain Bacteria; phylum Actinomycetota; class Actinomycetes; order Mycobacteriales; family Mycobacteriaceae; genus Mycobacterium. Next base: position 31,617 of record CAYNLB010000030.1, on the reverse strand, counting down.
CCAGTGACTATTGGATGATGTCCTTGCGCGCGGCGAGCCACCGACCGAATGCGGGAACGAACCGCCGCGCGTGATACGCCAGGTGAGCTTCCGGCGTCACTGGCACGATCGACTTCTTTTTCGCCACCGCCGCCACGATGCGTTCGGCCACCTTGTCCGGTGTGTAGTGCCGCTTCTCATACAACCGATCGAACTTCTGTTGCTTGTCGGCTTCGGTGCTCGCGCTGACACCGGAGAACTGAGTGTTCGCCACGATGTTGGTGTGCACAATTCCGGGACAAATGGTGCTTACGCCGATGCCCGAACTGGCCAATTCGGCACGCAGGCAGTCGGAAAACATGAACACCGCCGCCTTGCTCGTCGAGTATGCGCTGAAACTCCGCAGCGGCGAGTACGCGGCCATGGAGGCCAGATTCACGATGTGGCCACCTGAACCGCGTTCGACCATCTTCGCTCCGAAAGCACGGCAGCCGTTGACCACGCCGTAGAAGTTGATGTCCATCACTCGAGTGAACGACTGCGACGGGGTTTCCAGGAATGCGCCGGCCTGTCCGATGCCGGCGTTGTTGATCAGGATGTCCGGCACACCGTGCTTCTCGGCGACTTCCTCGGCATGCGCGTGCAGCGCAGCCTCCGCGGCAACGTCGAGTTGGTAGGCGTGCGCGGCGCCGCCGGCGTCGTCGATCATCGCCGCGGTTTGTTTTGCGGCATCGAGGTTGATATCGGAAAGAACGATCTCGGCGCCGCACCGCGCGAACGCGAGCGCCGTTTCTCGTCCGATGCCGCTTCCGCCGCCGGTGATCACCACCAGCTGGCCCTGGAAACCTTTGGAATTCCTGGTCATTGCCGTGGTCACGCAGTGAACGGGTTGTGGGCCGGAAGTGGCTTGATGAGCGGAGCCAGCAACTTGCCGGACTGCTCGGGGGTCAGCACTTCGGCCGGGTCGAGCGCGATGATCTCGCGGACCGTCTCGTCGTACTCCCAGACGTCCTCGCCGACCAGGCGGCCCTGGTCGTCGTAGGGCCAGATCATGTGCTCGGCAGATTTCACCAGGTACGTAGCGTCGGGGTCGACGGGCAGGCCGTCTTCTGCGAGGAGGTGACCAGGTGTCTGCTGGTACATCGTCGATGTCGAGACGATCATGTTGTCGCCGACCGCGAGCTTCTCGTCGTCGGTGTAGAAGACATTCTGTCCCACCCGGGTCCACTCCCGGTACACCGCCTGGACGGCCTCGGCTCCGTCAAGGTTAAGGGTCTTGCCGTACATGTTGAAGTGATAGACGGGTTTGTCCACGGTCATGTCGGGGGCGAAGATCTCCTCCCAGCGGCCGGCCATCTCCAGGTAGCGGTGCCGGTTGTAGGCGTGCAGCAGGTAGAGGTGTCGGGGGTTGTCCGTCGTCTCGATCAATCGCTCCACGGCGATGTTGGTCTTGGTGATGTCGAAGCGGCTCATTTTGTTCGGTTTCCTTTCTTGGTGGGTTCAGGCTGGCACGAATTGGTCGCGCAGCTGGCTCTTCTTGAACTTTCCGGTGGCCGTGCACGGGATGGTCGCCACGAACTCGAAACGATCGGGCAGCTGCCATTTGGCGAAGTCGCGCGCGAGGTGCTCACGCAGCTCGGCGGGCGAAGTCTGCGCGCCGGCGCGTAGGGATATGACCGCCAGTGGGCGTTCACCCCAACGGTCGTCGGGTACGGCGATGACCGCGGCCTGCGCGACGGCGGGATGAGCCATCAGGTGGTTCTCCAGGTCGACCGAGGAGATCCACTCGCCGCCAGACTTCACGAGGTCCTTCGACCGGTCGCAGATTTTGATGCAACCGTGTGCGTCGATGCGGACCACGTCGCCGGTCTTGAACCAGCCGTCGGCCGTGAAGCTGTCGGCGCCCCTTCCCCGGTGGTAGCCGGCCGTGACCCACGGTCCGCGAACTTCGAGCTCACCCATGGCGGCGTCGTCCCACTTGATCAACTGTCCGTCGTCGTCGCGGGCGCGAATCTCGAACAGCGGGCTGGCGATACCCTGCCGCGCGCGGTATTGGTACTGCTCGTCGGCGGCGCTCTCGTCGAGGCTCGCGGGCAGCCGGCACACCGAGCCCAGGGGTGCGGTCTCAGTCATCCCCCAGGCCTGGATGACGCTCAGACCGTGGCGGTCGAACCCCTCGAGCATCGACCGCGGCACGGCGGCGCCACCCACGACCAACCGGTCCAGGGACGACAGATCCCACCGGCCCGGTTCGGCGTCGAGTGCTGCCAGCAGCCCCATCCACACGGTGGGAACACCCGCGGTCATCGTCACGCGTTCTTCGGCGAGCAGGTCGAGCACACTGTCGGGGTCGAGATGCGGCCCCGGGAGTACCAGACGCGCTCCGCACATGGCCGCGGCGTAGGGCAGCCCCCACGCGTTCGCGTGGAACATCGGGACTACGGGAAGGAGTGTGTCCCTTGCCGATACGGCGAGCTGGTCGGGCAGCGCCGCAACCAGGGAGTGAAGTACCAGCGCCCGGTGCGTGTACACCACGCCCTTGGGCCGGCCGGTCGTGCCCGAGGTGTAGCACATCGCGGCTGCGCGACGTTCGTCGAGCGCCGGCCATTGCACCGGCGCACCGCCGGCGATCAGGGACTCGTAGTCGAGGGTTCCGTCCGGCGCGTCGGCGGTGTGGGAGACAACGATGACATGGGTGAAATCACTTGCTTCCCGAAAGGTTTCGAATACTTCGAGCAGCGACTCGTCGACAACGATCACCTTGTCTCCGGCGTCGTCGACGATGAAGGCGAGCTCGTCGGGGAACAGGCGGGGGTTCAGGGTGTGGATGACCGCGCCCATCGCGGGCACGGCGAAATACAGTTCCAGGTGCTCGCTTTGATTCCACAACAGCGTGGCGACCGGGTCTCCGTCACGCACACCGAGCGCGTTCAGCGCACCGGCAAGGCGCCGGGCGCGACCGGCGCAGGCGCCGAGCGTGGTCCGGCTGATCGCGCCCGAGGGCCGCCGTGACACCACCTCCCGGTCGGCGTGGAACCGCTCGGCGCGCTCGGTGATGCTGGTCAGCGTCAGTGGGTAGTCGTCCATGCTGGTGCCGTCGAGAGTCTGCCCGCTCATGAGGTTGCCTTCCGACGGGCCGGGGTCTTCCGACCGATCGGGATCGGTGAAACTGGTGACTCGTCGACGGTCGCGAGGTCGCGAAGCTCCTGGAGGCCGACCCGCAGGGCCTCGAGGATGGGCCACGGGTCGTCGAGCTGTTCGCGATCCACCACGATCCCGAACTCCAACGAGTCCAGGTAGCTCATCACGGTGATGTTGATGCCGATCCCGTCGAGCACTCCGGAGACCGGGAATTGCGCTCGTTGCCGGGCTCCGCCGAGATACATCGGCGTCGAAGGGCCGGGGACATTGGAGATCATCACGTTGGCGGGCTGATTGATGCCACGCACGCCGACCAGCCGGGATGTCGCCCGGGCTGCCTGGGCGAACAGGGCGGGCGGGATGAAATGGTTGGCGTCCAGCAGCAACGACGCAGGCAGCGCGCTATGACGCTTCTTGACAGCGCGCATCGTCTCGTTGATCCGGCGCAGCCGCTGCACGGGGTCGGCCTCGTCGGTGGGCAGCTCGGCAAGCATCACCGTGACCCGGTTACCGAACGTGCCCATCTGCTCCGGGGTGCGAACCGACATCGGGATGAAGCCCGCCAGCGGTTGAGCCGGCAGCTCGCCCCGCTCGTCCAGCCACGACCGCAACGCCGAGGTACACAGGGCAAGGACGACGTCGTTGACCGTGCAGCCGAAGGCGTTCTTGATCGTCTTGACCTCAGCCAGCGACAGCGATCCGAACGCGACCCGGCGGTGCGCCGACACGCGGGCCTGGAATCGCGTATGGGGTGCGACTAGGTCGTTGCTCTGCGAGACGGATCCGTCACCGCCAGCCGGAATCAGCCGCTTGATCATTCGACCGCTTCGCGCGATCGCCTTCACGCCGGGCAGGTGGCGAATCGTCGCTACATCGTCGAGATGAGGCACGGTCGTGGGTGCCGCACGCAACACCCGCAGCGGCTGGCGCAACATGCCGACGAGGCCACGGCCCAGCATCTGCACCTCGGACGGGAAGCGCTCACCGACTACCGCAGACGTTGGCTCCAGCTCCCGTCCGGCCGCGGTGTCGTCGAGCAGAATGCTCATGACCTCGGCGCCCGAGACTCCGTCAACGGCGGCGTGATGCATCTTCGTCAACACCGCCACGGCGCCGTCGGCGAGCCCGTGGATCACATACACCTCCCACAGCGGGCGCGCTCGGTCCAGCTGACGGCCGATCAGGTCAGCCACCTGCGCTGCCAGCTGTCGCTCATTGCCCGGCGATGGCAGCGCGAGCTCGCGGACGTGGTACTCGACGTCGAAGGTGCCGTCGTCCACCCAGTACGGGTAGTCGAGGCCGAACGGGACTGACGCCAACCGCCAGCGGAATGTGGGCAGCAGGTGCATCCGCTCGGTTACCAGCTCACGAACCAGCGCCGCATCCAACGGCCGGCCGGACACGGTATTGGAGTCGTAGATCCCCAGCACGCTTACGTGACCATGGGTGCGGGCGTTTTCCAGGGCAAGGAACTGGGCGTCGAGACTTGTCAGCTGTCGCATGCGTCGATCTTTCGCCGGCGGGCCGGGTGGGCGCTTGTCTGTACGCGCCAACATTGCGCTGCGCGGTTGTCGGATTTCCACACCGCTGCGTCGCGGCGTCGCTTGAGCGGCGAGCGACCGAATCCGACCCCCCGGTGTCGGCTCGCTATATAGAGCAGAAGGTCCCAAGCCTCCGAACGGATTCGCCGGCCTTGTCGAGACGACCGAACGGCGGTCCTGGCTGGCGGCGTCCGCATGCGTGGTGGTGTCAGACGGGTTCGCGCAGGAAGGTGCGAAGCCTGGCCAATACCAATTCCGGCTGCTGTTCGGCGATCCAATGCCCTACGCCGGGCACCAGTTCGATGTTGAAGTCGTCGACTCGCGTGTCGAAATCTCGCAGCAGGGTAGGTGTGATCACGGGATCGGCAGTGCCGTGCAGCCAGCGAACCGGGACCTTGACGCGTTCGTCGGCGAATTCTCCACGCAGCCATCGCAGGAACTCTCGACTGAGAAATGTGCGGTACCAGCGCGAGCAGGCTATCGCGTGCTCGCGATCGTGCAACACGCTTGCATATAGCCGAAAGTCGTTTTCCGGCAACATATATCCCGCGCCCACCCACTTCACGACCAGCCGCAGGTAGCGAGCTCTGGAATCGGCGATGATTCTCGGTCCCACAACCGGAAGCGCGGCGGGTATCTGGTACCAGAACCGCCAAAGATGGCGAATCAATGGGCCATCCAAGCTCAGCCAGGGTGCTCCCGTATTGAGCCCGAGGAAGCCGGTGACCTTCGCCGGGTGGCGCAGCATCATGATGAACGCCACGAAGCCGCCCCAGTCGTGGGCGACAAGTGTCACCGGGCCTGCGTTTAACCGGTCGAGCACGGCGGCCAAGTCATCGGCCATGTCATTCTTGCGGTAGGCGCCGGCCGGCGCGGAACTCCAGCCCGCGCCGCGCAAGTCAGGGCACAGCACCCGGTAACCGTCGGCGGCCAGCGGGCCGATGAGCTCTCGCCACTCCCACCAGTGCTGCGGGAAACCGTGGACGAGCAGCACGGGCGGCCCTTCGGGTGGTCCAGCCTCCGCGACGTGAATCGTGACACCGTCGCCAAGGTCAACGAAACGGTGTTGAACGCCATCGAGTTCGGGCAGAGCGGTCATCGTTATCTCCGTGCTAGTCGTGCTGGGATAGGTCGCCGTCTTTCGACGGCGGCAAGGCATCTGTGTCGAAAACCGCGCCTTATTGCGGTTCTAAGCTGCGTCTTTCAGTGCCGAGTGGGTGACGAATCGTGCGTGGCCGGATGTAGGCGCCCGGTGGTGCCGGCGTCGTCGAGGCGATCGCCGGCACCATCAGGCGCGATGCCACGACCGTGGCCGTGAGCGCAGCGCTCAGTCCGCGACCGACCATGTCGACGTCGCGATCAGGTCGCCGCGGTCGAGGGCGGCGGCGCGGTGCTCATGCACCTTGGCGTAAGCCTCGCTGGTCACCATGTCGATGAATGCGGCCGGTGTCGGGTACTCAACGATGAGAATGGCATCCCACCAAGGCCGCTCGCCTTGGCCGATGACGACAGCCGGGGCCGTACCCCCGTAGCGGACAGTCCCACCGACACGCTCGAGGTGCGGGGCCGCTTCCTGCACGTACTGCAGGTATCGGTCCAGCCCGCCGGGCTGTTTGAACTTGAGCAGGTTGACCATCACCACCGGGGCGTCGGCAGGCCGCGCCGTCAGGGCCGTGATCTGTTGGGGGGTGGTTTCTATCGTGGTGCTCATGTAAATCTCCTTTTCTGGGTTGGTGGTTGAACATTCACTTCTGCCGGCCGGCGATCACCGTGTTGGGGCGAGCAGAATTTTCGCGTCAGAAGGCGAGTTCGCTAGCCGGTCGAAAACGTCGGCCACCTGATCCATGCCGACGGTGCCGGACAGCAATGGCGCCACGTGGAAGTCGCCAGCCGCCAGATGGGCGAAGGTCTCGGCGAATTCCTGCGGTGTGTACATCATCGCGAACCGGATGTCGAGTTCCTTGAGCACGGCCTGTGCCGGCTGGAAGGTGTCGGCCGTCATGCACAAGCCGGCCACGACGATCCGTGAACCCGGTGGCGAACCAGCAATGATCTGGTCGATGACGCCTGGCGCGCCAACGCATTCGAACGCGACGGTCGGGCGTAACGGCAGTTGACCGATCGCCGGTGTACCGAGTGCCATCTGCGCTGGGTCGTCGGTCGCCGCGGCGGCGAGCCATGCCTCATACGGCGACTCAACGGCGGGGTCGATGACGATGTCGGCGCCGAGCCGGCTCGCCAGTGCGCGCCGCTCGGGTGAGAAGTCGGCGGCCACGATCCGCCGCTCGCCGCGCAGGCGCAGTACCGCGATCACCGCCAGCCCAATCGGGCCGCATCCGATGACCAGCGGCACTTCGTGCTCGCCGAGGTCGGCTTTGGCCACCGTCCGGTACGCGACGGCGAGCGGCTCGGTAAGCGCTGCGACGTCGGTGGGTAGATGATCGGGAACCTCGATCATCAGCTGCTCAGACAACACAATTCGCTCGGCATACGCACCGGGGAGATCAGGACCGCCGAAACCCAGCAGAGTGGTCTGCTCGCGCAGCAGCGCGGGTATCGAAACCACCCGGGCGCCGACCGGTATGCGTTGGGACGTGTCCGGACCGTAGGCCGCGACGCGTCCGACGAATTCGTGACCGAAAACGATGGGTTGGGTCAGGTCCATCAGCTCCACGCCCAGCGCGACGCGGGTGGCGGCGTTGAGTTCCGGCGCATGTGCCAGGCAGTGCAGATCGGAACCACAGATGCCGCATGCCAACACGTCGACAAGGACTTCACCTGGGCCGGGGACCGGCTCGGCGATCTCCTCGACGCGCAGCTTGGCGTCCTGCATGACCACGGCGCGCATCACGCCTCCTTCGCCATGAACCCGGCGGCGCCGCCGCCGATGTAGTCGACCGGACCGGCGTGCTGGGCGTCGGCGGTCACCGAGACGAGATGGCGGATCGTCACCGCATCGAGGATCGAGTGGAACTGGCCGTCCTCGGTGAAGTTGATGTTGGCGCCCTCGACACGGATGAAGATCACCGTGTCCTCGGTATTGGACTCCGGGCACACGAAGGTGTGCACCGACCCGGCCGGCTCGTAGAGGTAGGACCCGGCGGTCTGCGGTTGATCGGGGTACTCCAGGTAGTGCCAGCGGCCCGACAGGGTGTAGGCCTCGGCAACGCCGGTGTGATAGTGGACCGGCAGCTGGGCGCCTGGGCTCAGCACGGCCAGCACCACCCAGCTGCCGGCCTCCAGGTCCAGGCGCAGCGGCTTGAAATGCACACCGGGAGCCAGCGCATCGCGCAGCAGCGGGTTGTCGGCTTCGTTGATCGTCAGCAGCTCGCCCTGGGGTAGGGCCACCAGTGGCAGCGGCGAGCCGGAACTCGTCGTCGTCGTGGTCGTCGGTTCGACGGTGAGAGTCATCGTTGATCCTTCAATCGCAAAACCCCTCGCCGAGAGGCCGGCGACAGGGCGGTGGTTTTACCGCCGACTCAACGATGCGGGTCGAACGCTGCTGAAGTCTTGACCGATCGGGACAACATTTTAGCTATCGGGGACATACCGCGGCGACGGACGAAGGAACCCGATTAGCATCTCGGGACATGTCGTTGGTACGCGGGACGGCGCTGTCGAACTATCCGGACCTGGTAACCGAACTGGGCGCTGATCCCGCACCGTTACTGCGGGAGGCCGGGATCCGCGCCCAGGACATCGGCCTCTACCACGTGTTCGTCCCGCTGCGGGGCGTGATTACGGCGGTGGAATCGGCCGCCGAAGCGACCGGCACAGCGGATTTCGGCCGGCGGCTCGCTCAGCGACAGGGCATCGAAATTCTCGGTCCGGTGGGTGCGGCGGCCCGTACGGCGCCCACCGTGGCCGACGCGCTGGGAATTTTCGCGAACTTCATGGCCGCCTACAGCCCGGCCCTCTCGGCTCACGTCGCGCCGCTGAGCGAGCGACCCGATCGGTCGTTTTTCGAATTCCGTATTCTGCTGGAGCAATTGCCCCCGCACGCCCAGAGCATCGAGCTTTCCCTGGGGGTCACGCTGAAAGTGCTTCGGCTGCTGCTCGGCGCACAGTACTGCCCGATCTCGACGCACCTGACCCACGAGCCGGTCACCCCGGCCGATGAGTATCGCGAGTACTTCGGCTGTCGAGCCTTTTTCGCCGAGCCGCGCGCCGGCTTCACCATTCGAACCGCTGACCTGAGCCGATCGCTGTGCAACGACGAGCTGGCACACCGCGCCATCGTCGAGTACCTCACCAGCTTGATCGGGCAACGTGGGCCGGAGATGAGCCAGTCAGTGCGCACCATCGCGCGACAGCTGCTGCCCACCGGGGCGGCCAGCCGCGAGGTGATCGCCGCGCAGTTCAGCATGCACCCCAAGACGCTGCAGCGGCGGCTGGCCGAAGAGGGGACAACGTTTTTCGCGCTGATCGACGGCATTCGGCGGGAAACCGCCGAGCACTATCTGCGCGACACCGACGTCGATTTATCACACCTAACCCGCGAACTGGGTTACACCGAACAAAGCGTGCTCACCAGATCGTGCAAGCGCTGGTTCGGGACCGGGCCCGCCGCCTACCGTCACGCCGCTCGGGTGGAGCTGCTGGCGTCCGATCGCGGCTGATTGGAGGGCGATCGGATGGTTACCTTCGAGACGAGCTCCGCGCCAACGCCCACCTCACCGATCTTGACCGCTACCGCGCACCCGGTTCACAGATTGATGCCGGTTCTGGTAGCGGTGAAAGTTTGACGGACAGCGCGCGGGCTGGGGGAGCCGGCCGGAAATTTGCGGGGCTCGGTCGCGGGGATGGCCATTGCCATCAACCGCACGCCCACGAGGGTCGTTGCAGCGAGCACGCTGAGCCAGCGATGGGCCACGTCGACTTCGAGGTCAGTTTGGCGGAGTTGTCGCATGCTTCGATCGTCGGTTAGCGGCCCGGGTGTGCGCTTGTCTGTGCGCGCCAACGTTGGGTTGCCCTATTGGCGGATATCCGCACCGCACCGACACGGGCAGCGCTAGCGTGCGCAATATGCAACCGACCTGGGTGGGCGCTCAGGGAGAGATGGAGCGACGGCTGTGGTCCACCGTCCTGCAACCGGCGGCCGTTGAACTCGCCAAGCGCGCCGACGAGATCTCCGCTGCAGTCGTGGGCTACATCAGCCAGCGGCTGCCCGATCTACTTGGCAACGCCGAGGCGCTGGAAGCGAACCGGGCCAGCACGGAAGCGAGTATCCGTGACTTCGCTGAAGTGTTGCGGTCCGGCGCCGATCCCCTGCATTCCGCCAGCCTCGGCTCCGCGACCCTGGACTACGCGCTGGACGGTGCCCACCACGGCGTACCGCTGACCGTGCTGCTGCGCAGCTACCGGCTCGGCCACGCCGCCACATCGCAGCATCTCAACGCGATCATGGCCAACCATGTGACCGACGCGGACGAGCTGAACCGGGCGATCGAGTTGTGTTCGGCATGGTTGTTCGCCTATGTGGATGCCGCGCTCTGCCTCATCGACGACGCGTACACCACCGAGCGTGACCGCTGGCTGCGCAGCGCCGCTGCCGGCCAGGCCGAGACGATCGGCGTCATCCTGTCCGGGCAACCGATCGATTTCGAGGTGGCCAGCCGACGGCTGCGCCACGAATTGCAGCGCGTGCACGTCGCCGCCATCGCCTGGCTGGACACCCGTGAGGAGGGGCGCAACACGCTGGCCATGCTCGAAGCAGCCATCCGCGACATCGCCGCGGCGATCGGCAGCCAGCATCCGCTTGTCCAGCCCCTCGGCACATTGTCGGCCGCGGCCTGGATAAGCACCAAAGGCGACGTACCGTCGAGAGTCCTCGACGAGCTGCGGTTCCGGACGGCGAGGGCACCCGGGGTTCGTGTCGCAGTCGGCGAGCCCGCCCGCGGCATTGCAGGATTTCGCGCCAGCCATCTCGAGGCACTCCAAGCGCAACGGATCGCCCGGATGGCTGACCGTGGCGAAGGCAGCATCACCCGTTACAGCGACATCTCGCTGCGCGCACTCGCCACCGCGAACATCGAGCAGGCCCGCGCCTTCGTCGCATGCGAGCTGGGCGCACTGGCGGTCGGCGATGACACCACCCGGCGGCTAGCCGCGACGGTGCGCACCTACCTCGACGAGAACGGCAGCCGTGCCAGAACCGCTAAACGACTCAACATCCACGAGAACACCGTCTCCTACCGGCTCCGGCAGGCCGAGGAAATCTTGGGAAAATCGGTGGACAAGCGCACCCTCGAACTCCGTGTCGCACTCACCCTGGCCGAACTCGTCGACAAGACGCCTGAACCGAATCGATGGACTCCAGGCGACATTCCGGCACGCACGGGGATATGGAACTGAGAGAAACGGAGTGTCGGGTGCCGTCGTGTCTCCGGGGCTAGACCGCCGCGGCCAGCGCCTCCTCGCGGGGGCCTGCGCCGCGAGCACCGCCGATATCTCCGCCGGGTCCGCTAGGTCGTGCAGTGTCAGGGCCGCGTCAATCGCGGGCAGCCCCGCCTGATGAGAAAGTAGCTGCCGCACAGTGATCGAGCCTTGGACGCTTGCGCAAACTCCGGCCAGTAATCAGCCACCTGGGCGTCATACGCAATGAGTCCCCGAGCGACCGCGACTGCGATCGCAAGCGAGGAAACACCTTTCGTGGTCGAGAACATTTTGACGAGGGTGTTCTCTTGCCGCGGCACCTTGGTGATGCCATTGCGGTAGCCGCCCCACAGATCGACGACTTTGACGCCATCGCGGTAGACGGCGACAGCTGCCCCAACCTCTTTGCCGCTGAGTATGTTACGGCGAAAAACGTCGGCAACTCTGCCGTACCCCTCGTCGACCTCCCCGGCAATGAGACCGGGTTGCACTATGACCCTGAGAAGCTGGTGCGGTCAGCTCGACGTGAACTTCTCGCGCAGCTCACCTTTAGACGCTCAGGCCACTGCCTCCAGGGTTCGCGCAGCGGAGTATTTGGAATTGGTTTGCGGGTATCCATTGGGGCCGATGCAAAGGCAGTCGTGGTACTCTGATACTCATTTAGTTTCAAAATGCCCGCAGTGGGGGAGGTCCCTGTGCAAATATCCTCGATCGCATTTGCGGCTGAATATTGGCTGGCTCCCGAGCGGTTCTATACACGCACCACAAGACTTGGAGATCGGTTCCTGTTCAACTTGCCGGGCGCCGTCGACGCGTTGTGCGTCACCAATCCGGTCGACGTGAAGAAGGTCTTCACGGCCGGCAACTCGATCCTTCAGCTGACGCCGGCGATGGACCGCTTCACGCCGCACCATGCGATCTTCGGCGAGCACACGTTGATCAGCATGGAAGGTGACGAGCACCTCACCAACAGGCGCTACGCCAGCCCGCCGTTTCACGGAAAGGCGATGAGGTCCTACGAGCAGGCCATGGTGCGCTTGACTGAGAAGGCGCTCGCCACGTGGCCGATGGGCGAGGAGGTCAGCTTTCGCGACCGCTCCGGTCCGATTGCGCTCGACATCGTCGCCGAGGTGATTTTCGGTGTGACCGACAATCGGCGCGCCGAGCGCGTGCGCGTGGGGGCGATTGCTTGGCTCGACACAATCCGTAGCGCGCGGCTTGCCATCCAAACCGCGTGGGCAACCAGCCGCGGCGGCAAGTGGACCGGAAATTACGCCAGGATCACAGACGCGCGCCTCGTCGTCGAGGCCCTGGTGCAGGAGGAGATCGACGAGCGCCGCCGCACCGGAAACGACCGCAGCGACGACGTGCTCGGCATCATGCTCGGCGTCCGCGACGACGAGGGCAATCCGATTCCCGACAAAGCGCTGCGCGAGCAGATAGCGAGCCTGCTGATCGCCGGCTACGAGACCACGAGCCAGGCACTGTCCTGGCTAGGGAACGAGATCACCCGCCAGCCGGAGTTGCTCGAACGCCTGACCGATTCTGCGCAGGGTGACGATCCGGAATGGATCGACGCGACGATTCACGAGGTCCTTCGGATGCACCCGCCCGTTCCCTTCAATGTCCGCTACGTGGTCCAGCCGTTTGCGCTCGACGGCCTCGATGGCCCCGTGCTGGAACCCGGCCGCATCGTCATGCCGTTCACCTACGCCGTGCACCGCCGGCCGGACCTTTACCCCGAGCCCGATCGCTTCCAGCCGGGGCGCTTCATCGGCACACGACCCGGGACCTATGAGTGGATCCCGTTCGGGGGAGGCACCCGCCGTTGCCTGGGTGCTGCCTTCTCGCTGTTCGAGGTCCGCGTGATCTTGCGGACGATCCTTCGTCACGCGCGCTTTCGCGTGGCGGCCACGCCGATCGAGCCGGCGGTGCGCATGAATATCTCGCTTGTCCCGAAGCACGGCGGACGCGTTGTCCTCGACCGCGCTTGACCTGTCATATCGTTGGCCTGTGCCAGAACAGGATTCCGACGAAGCCGGGGAACGGATCGTCGAAGCCGCGCTTGCATGCTTCGCCGAACTTGGGATTCGGCGCACCTCAATGGACGACATTGCCCGCGCGGCAGGAGTCGGGCGCACGACGGTCTTCCGGCGCTTCGACAGCAAGGACCGGCTCGTGCAGATCGTCTTGCTCCGGGTTGTCGGACAGGCGACCAAGCGCGTCCAGGCGGTATTCGAGAGCGCGCGCGACCTTGAGACCGGGCTTACCGAGGCCCTCGTCGCGTCGGTGAAGGAACTACGCGACCACCCCCTGTTCGCGAAGGTGCTGCGGATCGAACCCGAGTCGTTCCTGCGAACGCTCACGACCGACGGCGTGAGCGTGATCGCGGTCGTGCGGGGCTCGATCACCGACTGGCTCGGCGCCAGCGGCGGCGGGCCGCTCAGCGACGAGGACGCCGAGATGGTGGCGGAGGGGATTACCCGACTGGGCATGTCGCTGGTCCTCACACGGGAGGGCCCGATCCCGGTCGACAGCGACGAGGGCTTGCGCGCGTACTTTGCGCGTTACCTCGTTCCCGGCATCGCGCGGCTCGCAGCGTCGTAGAAGCCACAACAAACACTTCGCGTTCCGTCGAAAATAGCGGCACGGCCTCGTCGTTCGCTTTGGACACGCTCGGGCTATGGCCGGCTATGCATCACGTTGGGACGATCACGGAATACTGTTCGCGCAGTAGCCGTTTGAGGATCTTGCCCGTCGGGTTGCGTGGAATGGCCTCGGCGAAGATGACCTTTTTCGGCAACTTGTAGCGCGCGAGTCTTGTTCCGCAGAACTCGACGATTTGTTGCTCGCTGACCTCGCTCTGGTCGGCAACGACTATGGCGCAGGCGATCTCGCCCCACTTCTGATCGGTCAAGCCGATGACCGCCACCTCGCTGACCCCGGGAATGCCGATGATCACGCTCTCGATCTCCGCCGGGTAGATGTTCTCGCCGCCGGAAATGATCATGTCCTTCAGGCGATCCTTGATGTAAAGATAACCCTCATCATCAATTTCGCCGATGTCGCCGGTACGGAACCAGCCGCCATCGAAGGCAGCGCGGGTGGCGTCTGGGCGGTTCCAGTATTCCTTGAGCAGGATGTCGGACTTGATCACGACCTCGCCTTCCCCCCGTTCGCTGATCACGCCGTCGTCACTGCGCACACGAACGTCGGTGAACATGGTGGCCCGTCCGGCCGAGCCGACCTTGCGCAGCGCGTCTTCGCCTAGCAGCAGGGTGCCGCCGCCGCACGATTCGGTGAGTGCATAGCCCTGCACGACCTGTATGTTCTTGGCGGCATACATCTTGATCAGGGCCTCCGGCATGGGCGCGCCGCCGGTGATGAAGTAGCGGAAGTCAGGCGCATTGAGTTCGGCGAACTGGGGCACTTGACGCATGAAGTTGAGGATTGCCGGCACGGCACCACCAATGGAAACTCGCTCATCGACGATCAGTGACCACACCTTCATCGCATCAAATTGCGGCATCGAGATCAGGCTGACCCCGCGCATGGCGCAGAAGATGACCGTCGTCAATGCCGCCACGTGGAACATCGGCAGGGGTAGCAGTACGCGGTCCTGATAGCGCACATCGACCGTCAGGGACCATGCACTTGCCGCCGAGTGCACCGAGTCGTGGGTATGCACCACTCCCTTTGGATGTCCGGTGGTGCCCGACGTGTACATGATGAACAAGTTGTCGGCGCCGCCGTATTCCCCAGCCGGTTCGTTGGCAGCTGCGGCCTTCAAGCGTTCGCCGAGGGAGTCAGTGCTGCCCCCTGCCGGTACCCAGTGGCTGACGGTGCAGGAAGAGCCGGCATCCGCCTTGATGGCGTCAACAACCGTCGCCAACGCTTCACCGTAGATCACTACGTCGCTGCCACTGTCGGACAGAATGAAATCCACCTCAGGAGCGGCAAGGCGTAGGTTGAGGGGGACCGCCACGGCGCCGATCTTGGCCGCGCCATAGAACAGGCAGCAGAACTCGACACTATTGGGCATCAGTAACCCCACGCGGTCACCTTCGCCGATCCCGAGCGAGGTGAGCACGTTGGCGCACCGGTTCGCCAGCGCGTTCATCTCTGTGTAGTTCATCCGCACGTTGGTAGATGGCTCGACGTAGGCCTCGAGCAGCGGCGAAACGGTTGCGCGTTGTCTGAGCATGGAGCCAATATTCTTCATGGGGTTCTCGACTTCGGTGTTGTGTGGCTGATGTTGCGATCACGCGAGCTTGGCCGCCCACCTGGCGTTGTGGGACTCGTTGCGCCAGCGTCGATTTGGAGCGCCCGGAATGCCTGTTCAATGAGTTCGGCAAGTCGGAAGGGCTCGTGGACGGCTTCCGGCGCTGCGCCGATGGCGATGCACAGCTCGGTGTTGAAGCTGGCAAAGGTGACGTTGAGTCCGGCGCCGGGCGGCAGGATCGGCAGGCCATGGAACGCGACCAATGGCGCGCCGGCCAAATAAAGTTGCCCGGTCGGCCCCTTCATGTTCGATATCACCAGGTTGGCGCTCGGCACCTTTCCGAACCAAGGCAGGGCATCCGACATGGTTAGGCTGGCAAACAGCAACAGCGTATAGGCCTGGCGCGACGTCGTTTGCATGCCGCGCCCTTTGTCCTTTGCTTTCTTTGTCGAGGCGTGTATCTGCCGCAGGCGCTCGCCGACGCTCGCCTCGGGGGCACCCATTGCGATTAATTCAGCGCTCACCTGGTTACCTCCGCCCCCGCCCGATTCGTCGCGCAGCGACATGGGCATAAAGGCCACCAAGGGTCTGTCGGTAGGAGCCTGGTGTTCGCGGAGGTAGTGATGTAGGGCATCGTCGATGGTGGTCATGACCACATCGTTGACGGAGGTGTCGGTCGCCTTGGCCACGGCCTTTACGTCGGCGAGCGGCAATTCTATGTTTGCGTAGGCACGCGCCGCCGACTTCGCAGTCTTATTGAAGAGGGTATGCCGCGCGGTGAAAGGCAGGGACGCCTTTCGCGGCTTCAAGTTCAGTGATTGCACGCCGAGGTCGAGCACGTCACTACCCAGGCCGACTACATCTCCTGGCAGCTTGGTCAGTCCCCTGAGCATGCTTTGCAGTCGCTGTATTTGGGAAACGCTGGGCCGCGACCGGCGTGGCTTGTCGCCGCTCTCAAGAGCCATCCAGGGAGCGGCCAACGTTTTGTTGCGTGGTGAATCGCTCAGGAAGTTGCGCATTAAGCGCAAACCGCCTTCCCCGTCGATTAGCGCGTGGTGCACTTTGAGCATGACCGCTATACGGCCATTCTCGATACCGTCGATGATGTAGCACTCCCAGAGCGGATGACCACGGTCGAGCAGGCCGGTGTTCAGAAAGGAAACCGTCTCATAAAACTGCTGGATGGAACCCGGCGCCGGTAAGTCAATGTGTCGTACGTGATTCCGCATGTCCGGCTCGACCGTTTCCCACGCCGCGACATCTTTGCCCAGCCATTTGAGCTTGTAGTTAAAGGGTTTGACAGCCTGGCTGTGCCGATAGGCGTCGAACAGGCGCGGCCCGAAAGTGGACTCCTGTCCCTTCGGCTTTTGGAAGATGGTGAAGGCAGCCATGTGAAATGGCCGGTTGGCTCTCTCCAGCAGCAGGAATGACAGATCGGTCGGGCTGATGCGAGTCATGTAGCCATCTCCTTGTGGTGAAATCTGCTGGTGTGGGCGCCGTGGTCGGGACTGACGGTGGGCGAAGTCCGGCCCGCTTGCCCTCGGGCGGATCGAACAACATCAGTGCGCCGGCGTGTCTGCGGTCGACGGAGTGGGGGACCCGGCGGACGTGGCCTGCGCACGGGCGACCGCGAGCAGCTCGTCGAGCGAGGCCCGGAAGCCGCGGACCAACTCCCATGTGTCGGGAACAGCGACGGAGTCGGCAAGGACGCACAGATTGAACTGGTCGCAGTAACTCCAGACGGTCATGTTGAGCGTCGCGCCGTGGGAGATCTGCCCGGTGGAGAACCACCGATCGACGCGCCACCGGCCGAGGTAGCGCGGTTCACGCGGCCCCGGCACGTTGGACACGACCACGTTCTTGAACGTGTCGAAGCGGCCCTTGGTCCGCGCATTGACACGGGCAAGGCTCGAGATGAGGCGTTCGGGCAGGAGCTCGATCACCGCGGCGACGTCGGCGTCCTTGGTCTGGGCGAAGTGCTGCTTCGTGGCCTCGGCGGCGGCGCTGGTCGCGCGCAACCGCTCGAGCGGGTCGGCGATCTCGGCGTGCAGCCAGACGTAGTCGACCGACGAGTAGTTGCCCGGGTGAGCGCGCTCGGCCGCTGGAGTGACCGCGAGCGGCATCGTGGCCACCATCGCTTCGTCGGGAAGTGAGCCCGAACGCTCGAGATAGCGGCGAACGCTACCCGCGACACAGGCCATGAAGACGTCGTTAATCGTGACGCCGAGCGTTTTGTTCACCTCGCGAACGTCGGCGAGCGGGAACGTCTCGCAGGAGAACCGTCGGCTGCGCGACAGCCCGCACTGGAAAGGGCCTGGCGGGGTGGAGCGGTCGAAGGCGGATGGGACGCGCCGCTCGCCGCCTTTAGCGAAATCGCGCTCGATGCGCACCCGATCGCGCACGGCCCGTGCGGTCGGCGCGACCCGGCGGAGCCTGGAGGGCAGGTCTCGTAGCGCCCAACCCAGTCGCTGCCTTGTCGACGGCAGCGGTTGCGGTGCCCATGGGGGCGGCACTACCGCGGCATCGTCAGGCGTGTCGTTGTAGAACGCGGCGAGCATGTCCAGCGCGCCGACGCCGTCGGAGTAGGCATGGTGTAGCAGCGTCACGAGTGCGACGTGGCCGCCTTCGAGGCCCTCGACGACCCAGGTCTGCCACAGCGGCCGGTCGCGATCCATCGGGTGGGCGTAAATCTGCTCGACGAGCTCGCAGAACTCCTCCATCCCGCCGGGAGCGGGACAGACGACCCGGCGTACGTGCGCGTCGAGATTGAATTCGGGGTCCTCGACCCAGATCGGGTGATGCAGGCCAAGCGGCGTGGGCAGGTATCGCAGACGGAAGACCGGAAGCAGGTGGGCGCGCTCTTCGAACATCTGCCGCGCCTTTGGCCACGACCAGCCGTCGGGGTCCGTCGACGGGTCGAGCACGCTGATCTTGAGCGTGTGGTTGTAGGCGCTGCCTCCATCGAGGTACAGCATCAGCGCATCGACGCCGTTGAGTCTTCGCATCACGTTCGGGCCTCCTCGCGCGCTCGCTGGCGCGGTGTCCCCACGGTCAGCGTAGATACCTGCATGGCTTTTGACATTGCTTTTCTCACTCTCTTCAAATGCTCGTCAGTGGACGATCACGCCGCGGATGTTCTTACCGTCTCGCAGGTCTTGGTAGCCCTGGTTCACTTCCTCGAGGGTGTAGGTGCGCGTCACGAGCTCGTCCAGCTTCAGCTGACCGGCGTCGTAGAGCCGCAGCAGCCGCACGATGTCGTACTGCGGATTGGATGAACCGAACAGCGACCCCCTTATCGTCTTCTCGTGCAGCGTCAGGTCGGTTCCGGAGACGTGCACGGTGAGCTTGGCTGGGTCTGCCAATCCAGTGATGACGACCGTGCCGCCCTTGCCGATCACAGCGGTCGCCTCCGAGACAACCTCTTCGTCTACGGTGCCCACCAGGATCAGCGCCGCGTCGGCGCCCTGCCCCCAGGTGAGCTCTTCGACCTTCTTCGCGGCGCTGGCGGCATCTGCGAAGGCATGGGTGGCGCCGAACTTGAGCGCGGTCTCACGCTTGAGTGCTACCGGGTCCACGACCACTACGTACTTACAGCCGGCGGAGATTGCGCCCTGGACCGCGTTGATACCCAGGCCTCCGACGCCGTAGATGACGGCCGTGTCGCCTGCCCGGAGGTTTCCGGCATTGACCGCGGTACCCCAACCGGACGGCACACCGCAGCCGACCAGCACCGCGGTCTCCAGCGGCAGCCATTCGTCCACTTTCACTACCGAGTGTTGCGAGATGGTGGCCCGCTGGGCGAATGTGCCGAGCATGCACATGGCACCGAAATCCATTCCTTTGGAATGGAATCGGAAGCTGCCGTCCGGCATGCAACCTTCTAGGATCGTGGCACCCATATCGCAGAGGTTCTGCCGTCCGGTCGAACAGTAGCGGCACGTCCCGCAGCTTGGGATGAAGCTGCACACGACGTGGTCTCCTGGCCTGACTTTGGTGACGCCGGGACCTAGCTCCTCGATGACTCCAGATCCCTCATGGCCACCCACGATCGGGTACCGCGGTGGCAGGTCGCCGTCGGTGAGGTGCAGGTCCGAATGGCAGAGTCCTGCGGCGGTGTACTTGACTAGCACCTCGCCAGGACCTGGCCCGTCGAGATCTAACTCCATCAGTTCGAACGGCTTGCCGGCCTCAAGCAACACTGCGGCAGTGGTTTTCATTGTGCTGTCCCTTTCCGGAGTGCGGTTACTTCGCCCACGGGAAGAATTTCGCCACGCCCGCTGCAACGATCCGCTGATACGACGAACCCGTGATCCGAGCGAGCACATCGACGGCTTTTGCCTCCCAGCCGACCACGACCCGGGCGTGGCCCTTGGCGACTCCGTTGACGATGGTCTTTGCCGCCATTTCCGGGGAGTGGATGAGCAAATACTTGTCGTAGAACTCCGCTAGGGTCTGAGCGTTTTCCCCCTCGGCGACAGTTGCGTTGCGGGCGACGGCGGTCTTGATGCCGCCGGGATGGACGCATGTCACCTTGACCGGATGCCTGGCGACCAGCATCTCCTGGCGCAGCGCCTCGGTGAAACCGCGCACGGCGAACTTCGCGGCGTTGTAGGCGCTCTGACCGGGCACCGCGATCAGCCCAAACAGGCTGGAGATGTTGACGATGTGCCCGTCACCCGATGCGATCACATGCGGCAGAAAGGCTTTCGTCCCGTTAACGACGCCCCAGAAGTCGACATCCATGATCCGCTCGATGTCCTTGAACTCGGACTTCTCGACGTTACCGTTGTAGGCGATGCCGGCGTTGTTGTAGACCTGGTTGACTGTGCCGAAGTGGGCGACGACGGCGTCGGCGTATGCCAGCACGGCTTCCCGTTCGGCGACATCGAGCCGGTCGGACTTCACGTGCGCGCCGAGTGCTTGGACCTGACGGACGGTTTCGGCGAGTCCGTCGGTATCGATATCGGAAAGCGCAAGTTTTGCTCCCGTGGCCGCGAGATTGAGGGCCAGCGCCCTACCGATGCCGGAGCCGGCTCCGGTGATGACGGCGACTTTTCCTGCGAATGAGCTCATGTGACTGCGGCCTTTCGTTGGGTGTGGAGGTGGTTGCGCAGTTTCGTGCCGAGGTCGGCGATTGCGTCGCCCGCTTCGGGTAGCAGACTGACCTGAAGATGGAAGTCGTGCCACATGTGGTCGAACCGCCGGTGGTCCAGGAGGGTCGTCTTCGAAGCAGCACAGGCAGTTTCGATCTTTTCCGCGTCGGCCGAGATCGGATCGTCACCGGCGGTCTGCATGATGATCGGCGGCAGGCCCGTCATGTCGCCGTACACCGGCGAGATGCCGGGCAACCGCGGATCGAGGGACCCGGCGTAACGCGGCGCCCATTCGGAGCACATGTACGGAAGGATCAGCGGATCGCGCAGCACCGGTCGGATGCCCTCGACATCGATGGCGAGATCGGCCCAGGGGCAAATCAGGCCAAGCGCGGCCGGTGCGGCAATTCCACGATCACGCAGCGCCATGGCCAGCGCCAGCGTTAGCCCGCCGCCTGCCGAATCACCTGCGATAACAGTAGTTTTCGGGTTCAGCCCGTCACGGAGAAGTTGGGTGTAGACATCGACCATTTCCTCGAGGGCGATGGGATACTGCGCATCCGGTGCGCGGGAATAGTCGGGCAACAGCGCCGTCATTCCGGCGGCCGCGGCGAGCTGTGCGGCCAGGCCCCGATAGCCCCGTGCGCTACCCAGGGCATAGGCGCCGCCGTGCAGGTAGATCAGGGTTCCAGTCGGTGCGGCCTGCGGTGGCTGCACCCGATCGACCCGAACACCCGCGATGGCCACGCGCTCGAAGCGAGTGCCCTTGGGTGGGCGGGCTGCGGCTGTGAGCGTCGCGAGCATGATGCGCCGCCCGGCGACGCCCATGCGGGGGGATCCGAACAGCGGCCGCGCGCCTCGCAGGACGGCCCGGATGACACGCTTGTTGACTCTCATGGTGACCTCTTGTCGATGGGATATGTATGGCGGAGCGAGTGCACTCAGGCGACAGCCACGCTGGCAGGTGCCCTGTCGAACCGCACCACACCGTCGTCCACCGGGTCCTCGAGCAGCATCTTCGAGTCTTTCTCGTAGTCCATGAGCACCTTCCACGGTTGCTTGGAGCCTTGCCGCGGGAGCGTGTCCTTCGCGCGCTGCACATAGCCGGAATTCAGCGTGTCGAATATCCCTATGTCCAAACGGGAGTCGTCGACATCCCGGGGTGTGGCCACCGCGTAGCCGTTCTCCTCCATGTGCCGCAACAGACGGCAGAGGTAGGTGGCGGCGATGTCGGACTTCAGGGTCCACGACGCGTTGGTGTATCCGACGATCCAGGCGAGGTTAGGGATGTCCTCGACCAGCACCGCCTTGTAGGTCATCCGGTCGCGCAGCTCCCGCGCTTCACCGTTTACGAAGAGTTCCACGCCGCCGAGCATCTGGACGTTCAGACCGGTCGCGGTGACGATGATGTCGGCTTCGAGTTCCCGCCCGGATTTCAGCAGGACACCGTTCTCGGTGAAGGTGTCGATCTGGTCGGTGACTACCGACGCCTCACCGGATTTCAGCACCTTGAACAGATCGCCATTGGGCACCGCACACAACCGCTCGTCCCACGGCATGTAGTTGGGCGTGAAGTCGCTCATGTCGACGGACGGCCCGACCTGCTTTTCAACCAGCCAGAGTAGAAGCCGGCGCATCTGGGTCGGCCAGCGGCGGCAGGCCTTATACAGCCAACGCTGAACCGCGATGTTCCGCTTGCGCGCTAACCCGTACACCCAATTGTCGGGAAGGAACCGTCCGAGAAACGCCGAGATTTTGTCCAGGGCGGGCAAATTGAAGATGTATGACGGCGAGCGCTGCAGCATGGTGATGTGCTCGACGTCGGGAGCCATCGCCGGGATGAGGGTGACCGCGGTAGCGCCACTACCGATTACGACGACCTTTTTGCCTGTGTAGTCCAGGTCTTCCGGCCAGAACTGGGGGTGGATGCACTGCCCCTTGAACCGCTCGACCCCGGGGAAGGTCGGCAGGTAGCCGGCGTCGTGGTTGTAGTAGCCGGTGCAGCTAATGAGGTAATTGCAGCTGTATGCGCGGGTCTCGCCGGTCGCCTCGTGCGCAGCCGTCACTGTCCAGCGGCTCTCTGGGCTAGACCACTCGGCAGTCAGCACCTTCAACCCGTAGTGGATCTTCTCGTCGATGCCGAACTCGGCAGCGGTATCGGCGATGTACTGCTGAATCGACGGGCCGTCGGCGAGGACTTTGACGTCCATCCACGGACGGAATTTGAAGCCGAAGGTGCACATGTCGGAGTCCGAACGGACGCCGGGATAGCGGAACAGGTCCCAGGTGCCGCCCATCCGCTCGCGCCGCTCCAGCACGGTGACGGTCTTGTGCGGCAGAGCTGCCTGCAGATGGCACGCTGTGCCGATACCTGACAGGCCCGCGCCGATGATCAGGACGTCGAAATGTTGTGCGGTCATGGCTTCCCTTGCGCTTCTCGCCCGCTGTGCTCGCAGGATGTTGTTTAACCAGGATCGCCGATGCCTCGGTCGTAGGTCTTGACACTTTCCGACATACTTTTATCATTTCCCGACACAGGGAGTTGATCCAAATGGGCAGCCTCATCCGCGCCACCAACCTGTGGGGGTATGGCGACCTGATGCGCGAGCTCGGCGCTGACCCGCGGCCTTTTCTGAAGCGCTTCGAGATCCCGCCGGGTATCGAACATCAGGAGGACGCGTTCTTGTCGTTGGACGCATTCGTTCGGATGCTGGATGCCAGCGCCGCCGAGCTCGATTGTCCCGACTTCGGACTTCGCCTGTCGCGCTGGCAGGGCCTGGACATCCTCGGCCCCATCGCGGTGATCGCGCGCAACGCTGCGACCTTGCTCGCCGGGTTGGAGGCGATCGGGCGCTACTTGTACGTCCATTCGCCCGCCTTGACGCTGACTGTTTCACCAAGCACAGCGGGGTCCAACGTCAAGTTCGGCTACGAGGTGACCGATCCGGCAATTCCCTATCCGCTCCAGGGATACGAACTCAGCATGGCCAACGCAGTCCGCATGATCCGCCTGCTGGGCGGGCCGGAGGCGCGAGCCCGCGTTATCTCATTCATGCACGACCAACGAGGCTCGGACGCCGCGTACAAAGACGTGCTGGGTTGTACCGTGCGGTTCGGCCAGACGTGGTGCGGATTCGAGGTACCGCGTCGCCTGGCCGGCAGGCCGATCGATAACGCGGATCCGGAAACCAGGCGCATAGCCACGCTATACCTGGAGTCCAATTACCTGCCAAGCACCGCCGCGCTGTCCGAACAGGTGACTGAGTTGGCCCGCCGCCTGCTGCCCACCGGCCAATGCAGCGCCGAGGTCATCTCCGACCAACTCGCCATACACCCACGAACGCTGCAACGACGCCTAGCTACCGAGGGCGTGCGATGCCAGGACCTCATCGAGCGGGAACGCCGCGATCAGGCGGCCAGGTACCTCGCCGAACCCGGTTTGCATTTAAGCCAGATCGCGGTCCTGCTCGGCTATTCCGAACAGAGCGCACTCAACCGTTCATGCCGACGCTGGTTCGACAAGACGCCTCGCCAGTACCGAGCCGAACTACCCGTGTCCCCGTCGTCGGCCCACAAGTAAACTGCGACTACAGTCGATGAAACTGTTGGTGAAAAGCCTCCCGGCCGAGGATAGTGACCGTCGATGACCGACGTCGATCCGCTTGCGACACGGCGGGACCTGGTCCCGGATATTCCCGCGGAATTGCAACAGGCGGGATTTGACAACGTCGAGGAGATCGGGCGCGGCGGATTCGGGGTCGTTTACCGCTGCGACCAGCCCATGCTGGACCGCGCCGTTGCCGTCAAGGTGTCGATCACCGACCCGGACCCGGACACGCTCGACCGCTTCCTGCGAGAGCAGCGCGCGATGGGCCGCCTTTCCGGACACCCACACATCGTGAACGTGTTGCAGGTGGGCGTGTTGGCGAGTGGCCGGCCCTTCATCGTGATGCCGTACCACGCGAAGGACTCGCTGGAGGTACTGATCCGTCGGCACGGACCGCTCGACTGGCGCGAGACGCTCAGTATCGGCGTGAAGCTCGCGGGTGCGCTGGAAGCGGCGCATCGCGCGGGCACACTGCACCGTGACGTGAAGCCTGGGAACATCCTGCTGACCGATTACGGTGAACCGCAGTTGACCGACTTCGGAATCGCCAGAATCGCCGGGGGTTTCGAGACGGCGACAGGGGTGATTACCGGTTCGCCGGCTTACACCGCGCCGGAAGTGCTCGAGGGCGCATCGCCGACGCCGGCATCGGACGTGTATTCGCTGGGCGCGACGTTGTTCTGCGCGCTGACCGGCCATGCCGCGTTCGAGCGGCGCAGCGGCGAGCAGGTAATCGCTCAGTTCCTGCGGGTGACCTCGCAGCCCATTCCAGACCTGCGGACGCAGGGGCTGCCGGCCGACGTGGCGGCGATCATCGAACAGGCGATGGCGCGGGATCCAGCGGATCGTCCGGCGACAGCTGCAGCATTCGGCGAGGAGCTGCGGGCAGTTCAGCGGCGCAACGGCGTCACCGTCGACGAGATGCCCCGGCCCGTCGAGCTGGGCGTCGAGCGCAGAAAGTCGACCGTGGCGCGCTCGGTTCATCGGGATACCGGCGGCACCCCGACGTTCCAGACGCCCCCGACACCCGCGACGAAGTACCGGCCTCCGGTCGCCACCAGGTCACTGGTCGCCCGCAGCCGGCTCACCGACCTCCTTCGCGCCGGCGGACGGCGGCGGCTGATCCTCATCCACGCACCCTCGGGGTTCGGCAAGAGCACGCTGGCGGCGCAGTGGCGTGAGGAACTCTCGAGCGAAGGCGCCGCTGTCGCCTGGCTGACGGTCGACGATGACGACAACAACGAGGTGTGGTTCCTGGCGCACCTGCTCGAGTCGATCAGGCGGGTCCGTCCCGAGCTCGCCGAGTCGTTGGGGCAGGTGCTCGAAGAGCACGGCGATGACGCCTGCCGCTATGTGTTGACGTCGCTCATCGACGAAATCCACGAACACGACGACCGGATCGCGGTAGTGATCGACGACTGGCATCGCGTGTCCGACAGCCAAACCAAAGCCGCCCTCGGTTTCCTGCTGGACAATGGATGTCACCACCTGCAGGTCATCGTGACCAGCTGGTCTAGCGCCGGATTGCCATTGAGCAGGCTGCGGATCCGCGATGAGTTGATCGAGATCGATTCCGGTGCTTTGCGTTTCGACGTCGGCGAGGCGACCTTATTGCTGAACGATGTCGGTGGCCTAGCGCTGTCGCGCGGCGACGTAGAGGCGCTGACCACATCGACGGACGGGTGGGCCGCAGCCCTGCAACTGGCCGCATTGTCGCTGCGCAGTGGTGGCGATGCGAACAGCCTGCTGCGCCGACTTTCCGGCGCCAGCGACGTGATCCGCGAATTCCTGGGCGAGAACGTGCTGGATACCCTCGATCCCGATCTGCGTGAGTTCCTATTGGCGACATCCATCACCGAGCGGACCTGCGGTGGACTGGCCGCCGTGCTGGCGCGGGTAACAAACGGGGGCGCGATGCTGGACGAGGTCGAGCAGCGCGGCCTGTTCCTGCAGCGGATCGACGACAACCCGAATTGGTTTCGCTTCCACCAGATGTTCGCCGAATTTCTGCGCCGTCGGCTCGAACATGACGGGCCCGATCGGGTCGAACAACTCCACCGCACCGCATCGGCGTGGTTCGCCGACAACGGCTACCTCAACGAGGCTGTCGACCACGCACTGGCTGCGGGCGATCCCGCCCGCGCCGTTGATCTTGTCGAACAGGATGGGACCAGCCTGCTGGAGCAATCGAAGATGACGACGCTGCTCGGAATCGTGAAGAAGCTGCCGTCGCAATTGGTGGTTTCGCGGGTCAGGCTCCAACTCGACATCGCCTGGGCGAACATCCTGTTGCAGCGTTCGACGCTCCCCGCGGGCGCACTGAACCGCTTCGAGGCGGCCGTGGGCCGCGCGGACCTCACCGATGCAATGCGTGCGGATCTGCGAGTTGAGGCGGACGTGCTGCGAGCAGTCGCCGAAACGTTCGCCGATCGGGTCGAGCGCGTGGACGATCTCGTGGCCGAGGCAATGTCGAGGCCAGACACCCTGCATCCGCGCGTGCCTGGGTCCGCCGGAAACGCCGCGGCGTTCGCCGCGATCTGCCGCTTCGACTTCGTCGGCGCGCACCGGCTGCTTGACTGGGCCGCGCCCTACCAGGAGATGATGGGACCATTCGGCACCGTTTACGGACGCTGCCTCGGCGGCATGGCCGCCAGGTATCAGCTCGACATCCCCTCCGCTTTGACGAGCTTCCGAGGGGCATTCGAGATCGCCACGGGAGTCGGACCCCACTCGCACGCGGCCCGGCTCGCCGGTGCGCTTCTGGGTGAATTGCTGTACGAGACCGGCGACCTGGCCGAGGCCACGCGGCTAATGGATGAGAGCGATCTGCTCGGAGCCGACGGTGGCATCGTCGACTATTTGGCCGCCAGGTACGTGATTGGTGCGCGGATCAAGGCCGCGCAGGGGGATCATGGGCCTGCGGCTGATCGTCTTGCCGCCGGCGCGAAGGCCGCGGTCCGCCTGCGGCTGCCACGGCTTGTCGCCCGAATCAACAATGAGCGCATCCGGCTGGGCATCGAGCTACCCCAGGCGGTTGCCGCCGGTTTGCGATCGCCCCGCACCATTCCCCGTGACGATGGAATCGCCACGATGACAGCCGAACTCGACGAGGGCTCCGCGGTTCGTCTGTTGTCCGCCAGCGATTCTGCGGACGACCACGAGCAAGCATGCCGACGGGCCGCCGATCTCGCCGCTGCAATCGATGCCGAGTGCAGACCGCTGGCGGCGCTGCAGGCGCGAGTGCTCAACGTCGAAACGCTCACCGCCGTAGGCCGGGAAGCTGACGCCCGAGACGAACTGGCGCCGGTAGCCGCGCAGTGTGCCGAACTCGGGCTGTCACGTCTGCTGGTCGATGCGGGGCTCGCATAGCCCGGCGGCTTGACGTCGAAGTGGCGCTACTGCTGTGCCAGTGGTCACGCTATGCGCCCGCGTCCGTCAGCCGACCGCGGCAGCTGACGGAGAATCCCGCGGATATTCCGTGGCGCCGCATTCTCGGTCGCAGCCCCGCACGGCTCGTGGTGGATTCTTGTGCGGCCTGACCGAGGCCGATTGGCGACGATCCCATTCCAATAACGTGACCTTCGTATTCAGACGAGCGCCGCGGCATGTTGACGCCGTCAACACCTTTCGCGTATTCCCAGGTTGGTTCACGTCGTTTCGCGCACTTAAATTCGATGTTTCCGCAGTTCAGCGCGATTTTTGCAGCGGGTTCGATTCCCGGCAGCTCCACAACAGAGAAGTCTCTAGGTCGACCGAAATTTCAGCGCCACCCCGTTCATGCAGTAGCGCAGGCCGGTCGGTTCGGGGCCATCGTTGAAGACGTGGCCGAGGTGCCCACCGCAGCGGCGGCAGAGCACCTCGGTGCGTGTCCTGCCCAAGGTGTTGTCCTGCCGCTCGAGTACGGCGTTGTCCAGGGCTTTCCAGAAGCTCGGCCAGCCGGTACCGCTGTCGAACTTGGTCGTTGACGAAAACAGGTCCTGTCCACACCCCGCACATCCGAAGATCCCTTGCCGGTGTTCATCGTTGAGCGGGCTGCTGAAGGGCATCTCGGTGGACGCCGTGCGAAGCACGGCGTACTGCTGTGGGGTCAGAAGTTGCCGCCACTCCGCGTCGGTATGGCTAACCTCGAACGTTTCGGTCGAAGTGTTAGGCGCACCGGCCGCGATGGAGTCACCCAGTGAGCCACCCCCGGCGAGCATGCCGAGCGCCGCCGTGCCGCACAGTACGTGCCGTCGGGTCAGAGCCGGCCACGGCCGCCGTGGTGTCGGGCCAGTCATCCTTCCGATCGTAGGCGCGACATCCCCTCTCAGGCACGTAGGGTTTCTTTATGAAAAGGGCTTTCGTCGTTACCTTCGCGGTCGGGTTGATCCTCGCACTGTTCGGTCTGATCTGGGCGCTGCAGGGATTCGGAGTTCTTGGTGGTAGTCCGATGAGCAACACCACGACGTGGTCCATCATTGGCCCGTTCACGGTGCTGACCGGCATCGTGATCGCCGTTTTCAGTTGGCGAAAACTCTCATCGAAGTAGTCGTGTCTACGCCACGGTGAAGTCCACCTTGTGCCAGCCGGTGGCGCCGTCGGGGACAGGACCAACCTGATCCGCGGTCTGGACGGCGCCGGTGTTGTCGGTGGCACGCACGGTGATGGTGTGTTTCCCAGGGTTTTTCGCCTGCCAAGAGAAACTCCACAACCGCCACGTCTGATTGGAGTAGCTCGCGCCCAGTTGGGCTGGCCACCACACGTCGTCGTCGATGCAGACCTCCACGGCCCGCACCCCACGATTCTGTGCCCACGCGACACCGCCGAACACCACGGGCCCCAACGGCACCTTCTGACCACCTTTCGGCACGTCGATCCGCGACTCGGTTTTGATGGGCGCGCGCGCCGCCCAGCCCTGCCGCGTCCAGTACGCCTTTGCCCTGTCGAAGCGGGTCAGCTCCAGGTCCACGACCCACTTGGTGGCCGACACGTATCCGTAGAGCCCGGGCGCTATCAGGCGGGCCGGGTAGCCATGCTCGATCGGTAGCGGCTGACCGTTGAGGCCGACCGCGAGCAGCGCGTCGCGGCCATCGGTGAGCGCCTCCACTGGCGTGCCGGCAGTGAACCCGTCGATCGACGTCGAGAGCATCATGTCGGCGTCCGCGTGCACGCCGGCGGCCGCCAGCAGATCGGCCAGCCGGTAACCTGTCCAGATGCCCGTCGAAATCAGCTTTCCTCCAACGGGATTCGACACACAGATCAGCGTCGTCACCATTTCGACGACGTCGAAGTGGGCGAGGTCGTCGAAGCTGTAGCTGGCTTCGCGGTCCACCATGCCATGAATGCGCAGCCGCCAGTCGCCGTGGCTGAGCTGAGGGACAGTGAGTGCGGTGTCCACCCGGTAGAAGTCGGCGCTGGCGGTGACAAAGCTTGGCAGCGCAACGCCCTTCGGTTGCACATCGGCAGGTATTGGTGGTGCCGGTGTTCGCGGTCGGGGAAGTGCGAAGCTGTTGCGGTCACCGGCCACCGAATGTACCGACCGCGTGAGGACCGCACCCACCACGCCACTCACCACTCCGAACCCGAGCAATCCGAGCACGACCAACCTGCGCCTGCCGGCCTCCGACTGGTCTCGGCCGGCTTCGTCTTCCGGGCCTTTTAGGCCGGGCCAGAACCGACGGGTGAGTAAGCGCAGGGTCGCCACGCCGCAGGCGGCGCCCGCGACGGTGGGGATCGTGTCGAGTGCTGTCGCGCCCTGCCGCGACAGCACCGCGATGCATCCGAGGACGCCCGCCGCGACAATCACGGTGCTGCCGAGCGGGCGCCGCCGAGTCTCGAGGGTCCCGGCGATCGCAGCGATCGTCGTGATCACCACAAGCACGACGACGGACACGAAGAATTTGTCCAGGGAGCCCAGGGTCTGGATCGCCCATTCTTTGACGGGGCCCGGTGTCAGGTCGACGACCGCCGAGCCGATCGCGACACGCGCATCTGCCCGCGCACCGAACGGGACGCTCACTAGTTGGGCTACCCCGAGCGAGACGGACGCTGCGGCAATCCCGGCGATCATCCGCTCGTTCGACGGGGAAAGGGCCATCGGAATGAACTCTACTCGCCTGTCCTCTTAACGGCCGCAATCAGATTGCCGTGCGGGCGGAACTGCTATATCGACCCGCCGCCGTCGACCGGCAACTGTTAAACATAGTCATCGAAGGGCTCTACCGCTGCCTGCAGAAGAGTTAAACCTCAACGAATCCAGGAGATTTCAGCAGGCGGTCGACGGGGCGGTGCAATACCACGCCGCCAATCGCTGGTGCAGTGCACTGATTGGGTAGGTGGATGGGTGATATCCGCTCTTGACGCCGTCAAGACCCGAAGGTGAAACCGGAGGTAGCGAACGGGGACAGAACTGGACCCGAATGGAACGAACCGGCAGCTTAGCAGGTATTTCTCCTGTTAGAGTGCAGGTTTCGATTCCCGGTAGCTCCACTAAAAAGCCAGGTCAAGCCCCTCTGAAAACTACAGAATGGCTATCCAACACATATCCAACACTGAGGGTCTACTGTAGGCTTCGGTTTCGTCGCAAACGCCACCGCGATAGACAACCCACCAGAGCTCGCGCGCCGCACCCTGCAGGCCTATGAGGAGCTGAAGAAGGCGGCGGGAAGACCGACGGGTCCCAAGCGCGTGCTTTCCCGAACGGCCGACTAACTGGCGGCGCTCTTGCCCGCACGGGTTGGTGCCCGCCGTTTCATCATCCGAGCCATCCACGAGCTGGCGACGTATTGCTACCCATCGGATACGCCGCGACGTCACCGATCCCAGTCGAAGACTACCTGGCGACCCACCCACACTGACTCGTCGCGGCGCGGCGAGCGTACGCCGTCTGGTGCAGCCGACATCGATCGACACCGTTCGGCGTCGTCACGTCACAGATCGCCCAGCAGCTTGGTGCGGTTGGCGACTGCAACACCGTTCAGGGTGCCGAATCGCCCGTCCGGGTAGGGACGACGACTACCGGAACTTTTGCCGATTGCGCGACCGCGGCGCCGACCGAGCCCAGCGGCATGCCAGCGAATCCGCCTCGACCGTGACTGCCGACCACCACTAGCCGAGCGCGCTCGGATTCCTCGACGAGCCAGCGGACGGGCTGATCCCATTCCAGCCGTCGCCGCACGTTCACGTTGGGATACTGTTCCTGCCAACCAGCCAGCCGTTCGGTTAAGGCTTTCTCTCCTTGACTTTCGTAATTCCGCCAATCCATGTCGAGGATCGGGAAGCCTCCGACGTCGTTCCACGCGTGCAACGCGACAAGCGGCAGCCCCTGGTGTGATGCTTCATCGAAGGCCCACGCGGTAGCCGCCTCTGACGCGGGCGAGCCGTCGATACCCACCAGGACCCCTGCATTCTGGTTGGCCGCCGATGCCTCCTCGCCGCGAATGACAGCAACCGGACAGTGTGCATGGTGAATAAGGCCCGTACTGACCGAGCCCATGGGAAGAGGGCCGCGCGCGCCCATGCCGCGGCTGCCCGCCACGATCATCCGCGCCTGCGTGGATGCGTCGATCAAAGTCGGCACAATGTGCGAATACTGCGAGTACAGCACCCCGGTGCGCACCTCGGGCGGCGCTTCGCCCACCTCGGCGCAGAGGGTCTTGCGGGCCTGCTCGATCACATCCT
>CAYNLB010000029.1:33557-40263 GCA_964397935.1 uncultured Mycobacterium sp. | reverse complement strand
CGGGACTTCCGGCGTAGGGACTTTAGGCCCTAGTTGACCGGGGCTCGGGGTGTCATCTTGGTGTAACTGAATGAAACAGTTACCGTTAGGAACAGATAATTTGGAGGCTTCTGTGTCCAAGGACCTGACTAACCTGCAGCTTCTTCAGGAGCTCGAGCCCGTGGTCGAGGGCCTGCTCAACCGCCACCTCGCGATGTTCAAGGAATGGAATCCGCACGACTACATTCCCTGGTCGGACGGCAAGAACTTCTACGCGCTGGACGGCCAGGACTGGGAGCCCGGCCAGAGCCAGCTCCCCGACGTTGCGCGGGTGGCGATGGTGCAAAACCTGCTCACCGAGGACAATTTGCCGTCCTATCACCGTGAGATCGCGATGAACTTCAGCATGGACGGCCCGTGGGGGCAGTGGGTGAATCGGTGGACTGCCGAGGAGGCCAGGCACAGCACGGCGCTGCGCGATTATCTGGTGGTCACTCGCGCGGTCGATCCGGTCGAGCTGGAAAAACTGCGTATGGAGCAAATCACGAGGGGCTTCAGTCCGGGGCAGAACCACCAGGGGGACATGTTCGCTGAGAGCGTGTTCGACTCGGTCATGTACGTCTCGTTCCAGGAATTGGCCACCCGCGTCTCACACCGCAACACCGGTCGAGCGTCTAATGACCCGATCGCAGAGCAATTGATGGCAAGGGTGTCGCACGACGAGAACCTGCACATGATCTTCTACCGGGACGTCAGCGCGGCGGGACTGGACATCGCGCCCAATCAGGCGATGAAGTCGGTGCATAGGATCCTGCGCAACTTCAAGATGCCCGGGTTTACGGTGCCGGAGTTCCGGCGCAAGGCGGTAATCATTGCGGTGGGTGGTGTTTACGACCCACGTATACACCTCAACGAGGTGGTGATGCCGGTGCTGAAGAAGTGGCGCATCTTCGAACGTGACGACTTCACTGGCGAGGCTGCTTGGATGCGCGACGACCTCGGCGTGCTGGTCAAGGAGCTCGAGCAAGCCGGCGACAAGTTCGATGAATCCAAACACCGCTATCTCGAGCGCGAGGCCCGCAGGACCGAGAAGATCACTGCCAGCAAGGTGCTGCAAACCAAGGGGACACTGACGCTGAGCCGACACTGATTGCGGTGGCGGATGCGGTTCACGGTCCCGACACCCTCGCAGTTTCGGGAAGTTGCCGTTGTCGCGCTGTGCGTAAATCCGACAACCGCAGTCTCAAGCGGAAGAGCTGGACTCAAGATAGTCGGCGAGTATGCGGCTCACGAGCGACTCGATGTTGGATTCGATTGACGAAGCAAGCGTGGCTGTGACCGTCGCCACCGCTTGAGTCCGGAATCGGACCAGCATGGTGATCAGCTCGGCGATTTCGGCATCCGCGGGCAGGGCCTGGCCGGGCTTGATGCGGTCCAATACGTGTTCGGCGCCAGCACGCACCAGCATCTCGCTGATCTTGTCGATCTCGGGCACGATCTGCTCGTGCAGGTCGATGAGCTTGTCCAATTGGACACCGTAGCCCCGGATCTCATTGAACGCTTCGATCAGTTTGGGTCGCGTGATGGTGGCTCGCGCGCCGTCGATGCGAATGATGTGCAGCGCTACCAGACGTTCGAACGCCTTCGGGTCGTCGACGAGCCGCTGAGCGTCGACGAGCGGCATGGTTTCCGGCTTCTCGGTGGTCCAGGTGCCCACGATGGCCGTCTCCAGGCCCAAGACGTCGCCCAGGTCCTTGCCTTCCTCCCATGCGCTGAGCATCTCGCGCACGTGCGCGATGTTGTACCCGCGATCGAGCATCGACGTGATCAGGCGAAGTCGGGTCAGGTGCGTGTCGTTGAACAACGCGATGCGGCCGATGCGTAGTGGCGGAGGCAACAACCCGCGGTCGCGGTAGACCCGGATATTGCGGGTAGTGGTGCCGGCTAACCGGGCCAGGTCGTCGATGCGGTACTCACCGGATGCCGCGACCCCGTGTGGCTGCTGGACCGCTGCGTCGAAAAGCTGGGACACCGCGGTCTCAATCAAGTGGCGGTACTCCCGCGATTGGCGCCGAACGCGCTTGGGCGCTCGCCGCACGTTGTGCAGCACGCCGGCGATCGTGCCGGGTTCGGGTCGTGACGGTCGATCCGGTGCCATGTCGGTGTTGCGCATCAGGCGGACGGGGTGGCGTACGTCCGCGCGGGATGCGCGACCGCCCGGTAGTCGTCGTACCGAAAATCCCTCATCTGGCGAAGATACTGCGTGGCGAAACCGGGATACATCGACCCGTTGAATCCGTCCTTGGTGAGGTACCAACTGCGGCAACCGGACATCCATGTCGTCCCGGCGAGCCTGCGCTGGATGCGTTCGTTGTAGCGCCGTTGGACGTCCTCGCGCACATCGAGATAGCGCAGGTCGGTGTTCAGGATTGTGCTGATACCACGGACCGCGTAATCCAGCTGGCCTTCAATGTAAACCAGCAGGGAATTGTGGCCCGGGCCGGAGTTGGGGCCGGTCATGATGAATAGATTCGGGTAGCCGTGCACGTTGATGCTCTTGTAGGCCTGCGCGCCGGCGCCCCACTCGGTGGACAGTGACCGACCGCCGAGTCCGGTGACTTCAAACGCCGGTCCGGTCAGATGGACGTCGTAACCGGTGGCGAACACGATGCAATCGAGATGGTGTTCGACGCCGTCGCTGGTGCGGATACCGACCGGGCTCAGGGTGGCGATCGGCCAGTCGATGAGCTTGCAGTTGTCCCGCTGCAGGGCCGAATAGTAGTCACTGGATATCAGCATGCGTTTGCAGCCGGGCCGGAAATCGGGGGTGAGCTGCCGGCGCAGCCACGGATCTTTGACCTGCCGGCG
This sequence comes from uncultured Mycobacterium sp., assembly GCA_964397935.1. Taxonomy (GTDB): domain Bacteria; phylum Actinomycetota; class Actinomycetes; order Mycobacteriales; family Mycobacteriaceae; genus Mycobacterium. Next base: position 37,416 of record CAYNLB010000029.1, on the reverse strand, counting down.
CAGGTGCGCCCGGCCCAGCCTGGCGACCAGCGACGTCAACGGTGTATCCCACACCAAAGCAGCGGCGCTGGCCTCATGGCTCCAGAACAGCGCCTGGCGGGCAAGTTGTTGGGCTGCCGGGGCTTTGGCGAACAGTGTTTGCAGGGGCGGCGGGGTGGCCCGCCCAAAGAAAGGGTCCAGGCGTGGCAGCACCCAGCACGGGGTGCGCTGGAACACCTTGACGAACCCGGCCCGCTGGACGAGTTCGGGGACGATCTGAATGGCGCTGGCCCCGGTGCCGATGACGGCGACCCGCTTGCCGGTGAAGTCGTAGTCGTGGTCCCAATGAGCACTGTGAATCTTGTGTCCCCGATAGCGGTTCAGGCCCCGGATGTCGGGGAGCCTGACGTCGGACAGCGGGCCGGAAGCCAGCACGACCGTGCGGGCGCGAAACTTCTTGTGCTCCTTGGTCGTCGCCGTCCAGACACCGCAGTCCTCGTCGAACCTCAGTTCGGCGACTTCGTGGCCGAACCGGATGTGGCGGCTGATGTCGAACCTGGTCACCATGTCCTCGAGATAGCGGTAGATCTCCGGAGCGGGCGAATACGTTCGCGACCATGTGGCGTTCTTGACGAAGGAGAAGGAATACAGCAGCGACGGCACGTCACAGCTGGCGCCCGGATACGAGGTGTCGCGCCAGGTTCCGCCCACCCGGTTGTCGCGCTCGAGCACCACGATGTCGTCAATCCCGGCTTCAGCCAACCGGATTGCCGCACCCAGACCGGAGAAGCCCGCACCCACGATCAGCACCGCATGGGCGTGGTCGTCTGCCATGATCACGCCGCCGGCCGGTGGGTGAGTTCCTTGAACCAGCTCGGCACCGGTTTGAGCAGCGGTTTCGGGTAGCGATCTGACAGCCACACCATGGAGTTGGCCAGCAGGTGATAAGGGTGGTCGGGGTTGACCACCATCGCTGCGTGCCGTTTGAGTAGTTGATAGGACGGTACGCGCCAAGTGCGTTCGCCGCGCTCGCCGAGTTGTTTGAAACGCTTGACCGCGTTGTAGAGCCGCTCGGGTTCCATGCCCATTCCGGCCATTTCGTTGCGGACGCGGTTGAGCAGCGGAATGTACATCAGCGTGCCGATGATGACACCGGGCGATGCGATGGTGCCCACGAATTCGATGGCCAACCGGCGGGCCGTACCGTGTCCGATCATGTTCAGCACCTCGAAATCGACCGTGATGTGCCGTGATTCGTCGTTGTTGATCTTCTCGAAAACCTCATGACACACCGGATCTTCAACGGTGTCCAGCAGAAACTTCAGCAGCGCGCCGTCCAGGGCGACCTCGAGCATGGGGATGACGGTGCCCAGCACGGACAGCGGCATGTCGTCGGCGTAGGTATCGAGCCACTGTATGGCCAGGCGGATGTTGACGTTCGGCTTGGGCACCTCGTCGTCGTCGAGCATGCCCCAGCGCTTCATCAGCGCCATCTCCGCGTTGGCGTGGCGCTGCTCCTCGGCGTGGAAATAACGGTAGATCTCCGCCAGCGTCGGGTCGGGCGCTTTCTTGGCCAGGGCGGCGAACCCCCGGGCACCCACGTTCTCGATCCAGCACAGGTCGGCCATGAATGCCTTGAGTTTCGGTCGGAACTCGGGCCGGATGGTGTCGGCACCCGGCGCTTCCCAATCGATATCAGCGAGTGCCCACTGGCGATCCTTGATCTTGGCGAGCATGGCTTCCATTTCGATTGCCACCATGAACTCCTTCCCGTTCAGGGCATTACGCGGGATACGAGGCCCGCCGCGCGGGTGTATGTCTCCGGAGCCAAACGTTTGATACTCCAGCCGATCTTGGCGTCGAGTTGCGGCATGCAGTACAGCTCGCCGCGATCGTGTGCGTCCAGGCAGATCCGGGCGACTTTGGCCGCCGAGAATCCCGTCCAGTGCATCAATTTGGTGGCAAGTTCGCTGGATTCGACGCTGATGCGGCCGGAGTCAACGATGTTGGTCTTGACAAACGTCGGGCACAGAACAGTGACTTTGACTGCGGTGCCAGATAATTCTGCGGCAAGGGTTTCCGACAGCGAGAGCACGCCGGCCTTGCTGACGTTATAGGGCGCCATACCGGGAGCTGCACCGAACGCGGCCGCCGAGGCGACGTTGATGATTCCCCTTGGGGCACGTAACCGCCCGGCCTCGCGCAGGATCGGAGCGAACACGTGGCAACCATGAATAGGCCCCCACAGGTTGACGCCCAGGACCCACGCCCAATCTTCCAGTGGCGCATCCCCGATGGCGGCGCCGCCGGCACCGACCCCGGCATTGTTGATCACCAGCGTGGGGGCCCCTGCGAACCAGGACTGCGACTGTTCCGCCAGAGCGCACAGGTCATCGAACCGGGACACGTCAGATCGCACTGCCAACGCTTTGGCGCCGTGCTCGGCAACGGTATCCGCCGTCTCTTGAGCCGCGGCTTCGTCAATGTCGCTACAGACGATTGCGCCGCCACGACGGCCGAGTTCGACAGCGAACGCCGCGCCGATTCCACTTCCGGCGCCGGTCACCACCGCCGACGCCCCGTGGCTGGTTCTCGGCTTGGCCAGTAGCTTGCCCAGCGGCCCGAACATCATCGACCCTGGACACCGTCCGTCATGAAAAGCAGTCAATACTAAATGGTGACATTAGTCAATGGCAGCTTTGGCGGGAGCTCATCGACTCGCGCGCCCACAGCCACGCGCTGTCCACTACGCAGAGCGCCGCCGGAACGGTGCCGAGCAGCGCCTCGGGAAGCCAAAAGCAAAGGAACGCTGAGCGATTGGCTGGCAGCTGGTGAGCTGCATGGCAGGCCGCCCTGCCGTTGGCCGGCTCGTCGCCGGCCTGAACTATGTGCTGGTGGATGTTGTTGGCGGTTACGTCCGGGTGGGTTTCGGGTACACCGTGCTGATGGCGGCTGCGTTGGCCGGCTGACTGTACCAGCGAAAGTCGCCCGCAAACCCGGAGAACCTGAACTACGAATGGGGAACAGCCCGACGGGCCAAGCCACTAGGCAAATGTTTCCGGGGCTACCTCGCGGGTATCAGCCGTGCCAAGATAGAGCCGAATGACCGGTCCGAAAGGAGCTCCGGGTGTACGCCGGTGTGGGCGCGATGCTACTGATTGCGCTTGCCGGACTTTCGACCAGTTATCTCACGCATCGGTTCACCGCGGTGGCACCCGACGCGCTGACGTCACTGCCGTTCCAATCCGGATGGCGCCCGCTGGAGCACGCACTGTCGCGCTACCACGTCCGCTGGTATCCGGCGTCGCTGGTCTTCTTGGCGTTCGACGTCGAGATGCTGTTCATGTATCCGTGGGCGGTCGTGGTGGTGCGCGACGGGGTCGGTGCGATCGTTGAGATGTTCATGTTCCTGGGGGCGCTGCTGCTCGCCGTCGTGTGGGCGTGGCGAGAGGGCGCGCTGCGATGGGTGTAAGCGCGGCGCTCGCCAGATACGCCGGTCGCCGCGCGCACGTGCTGCTCGCCGAAGTGCCGGGAAACTGGGAGTTGCGCGCGCTCGTCGAGCGCCGGATGCTCGCACGCGGATGGTGTCAAGCGATGTCACCGGCCGACGCCGACATCCTGGCGGTGTGCGGCCATCCGGGGCCTGAATTCGCCGGCAACGTCGATCTGATTTGGGACCAGATGCCGGGACCACGGGTTCGCGTCGAGGTCCGCGATGCGGGGTCGGTGGATTCGGTGCTGGCCCGCGCGGCGGCAGAATTGCTCGACACCGAGTCGCAGCGACGCGATGCCGCGACACGCGGCGCAACCGTCGAACCCCACGCCGATGACTCTGGGTCATCGGAATCCCATACGGGTCACCAAGATTCCCATCACGGTG
>CAYNLB010000029.1:0-33457 GCA_964397935.1 uncultured Mycobacterium sp. | reverse complement strand
GGTCACCAAGATTCCCATCACGGTGGAATGGACCACGGCGACATGGACCACGGCGGAATGGACCACGGCGACATGGACCACGGTGGAATGGACCATGGCGGTATGGACATGGCGCCGGCGGGAATTGCGCTCGCGGAGGGCGCCGACGACCGGGACGGGCTCGAGATGGACGTGCTGCACCTGTTTCTGGGGCCGGTGCTGGCGTACTGGCCGTCAGGCCTGGTGCTGAAATGTTGCCTACACGGTGACGTTCTCGCCGATGCCGAGGCCCGGGTCCTGGATGCCGGGTTCGACAGCGGTCGGCCCGTGCTACCGGCACAACGCGCGGCGCCGGAGGTGGCGGCACGAGAATGCGACCACATCACCAACCTGCTGGCGTTGGCCGGATGGTCGTCGGCGGCGCGACACGCCCGCGAGATCAGGGACCTGCTTCTGGAGGAACCGTCCCCGACCGACCGCGCCCAGCCCTTGCTCGAAAAACTGCAGCGCAAGCTGCAGCGGTCATGGGTGCTGCGGTGGTCGCTGCGGGATCTGGCGCGGTTGAGTGACGCCGACGTCGAGCAGCATCGGCTGCCGACAACGCTCGCCGGCGACACCTACGATCGGCTGCTCGCGCATGTTGGCAATGCGCTGGCGCTGTTGTCAAACCAGCTGGAAAACAACGCGTTTGGTGCTGACGCGGACGACATAACCACCGCGTTGCCGGATCTGGTGCGTGGGCTCGAGATGGCCAGCGCGAGGCTGGTTGTGGCCAGCCTGGGCGTCGATATCGCACCCGCGGAGTCAGGTAGCCGTGGCTGACGGCACGACGATGGTCTCCAGTGTCTGGGCGCTGGCGGCCGCGGCATTGCTCGGCGCGTTGGGCCTGTACGCCGCGGTCGTCGACGGCGCGCTCACCGCGCGTAGCAGCGGAGCGGCCGCTAATGGAGCGACCACGCCGCTGGTCGAGACCGCCCGGCTGCTTCGGCAACGCCGGCGCACCACGGTGGCCGCCGACACGTTGTTGTGGCGGGTCGGCGGCGGCGGCTTGATCGCCGTCGCTTTGCTCATGATTACCGTTGTGCCCCTGGGGCATTGGACGCTGTTCGACCTCGACGTCGGTGTTGCCTGGTTCAACGCCATGGACGTGATGATATGGGCGCTGGTGTGGCTGGTGGGGTGGGGTCCGAATTCCGTGCATTCGCTCGTCGGCGGCTATCGATTCCTCGCTCATGGTCTCGGCTACGAGCTGCCGCTGATGTTCGCCCTCGTCGCGCCGGCCATCGCCGCGCAGAGCCTGCGGGTCGGCACGGTCGCCGCGGCCCAGCACGGCTTGTGGTTCGCGGTGTGGATGCCGGTCGCATTCCTGGGCTACTGCCTTGGCGTCGTGGCATTTTCGGTGTGGGGGCCGTTCAGCCCGGCGCTCGGCACCGATATCGCCGGGGGAGTGGCCGCCGAACTGAGCGGCGTCGACCGGTTGGTTTTCCAGGCCGGGCGGTATCTGCTACTCAGCGCCGGCGCCGCCTTCGCGGTGCCGATGTTTCTCGGCGGTGGCGCCGGACCGCTGCTGCCCGAATGGGTTTGGGTGCTGGTCAAGACCGTCGTTGTGCTTACCGTGTTGGTGTGGCTCCGTCGCCGGGTACCGGCGTGGCGCCCGGACAAATTCATGGAGGTCGGCTGGATGGCACTGCTGCCGGCCGTCGTCGTGCAGGACCTAGTCGTGGCCATAGTGGCCGTCTGGAGGGGCTAACTCATGATCGTCCACGTCGTCTTCTGGATCGTTGCGGTAATCGCCGTGCTGGCCGGGGCGGCCGTGTTCTGGGTTGACTCGATGGCCCGCGCCACCTACGCGCTTGCGGTGTCGTTTGTCGCCGTCGGCGTGGCGGTGCTGCTGATGCAGCAGAACTACATCGGCGTGGTGACCATCTTGATGATGGTGATGGAGATGGCCGTGATGGCCGTCTACATGGTCATGTTCATGGGCATGAACCCGGCGTTGATGCCGATGAGCATGGTGCACGACAAACGGTGGGCGCTGGCGGCGGCGGTCGGAATGTTCGCCGTGCTGGCCGCCGGGATTCTGTTGATCGACTGGCCGGCACGCCACGGGAAGCCGGCCGCGGACGTCACCGCGGCGCTCGGTGAGGCGTTGATGGGCCCGCAGATGCTCGTCATGGTCGTGGTCAGCCCGGTGATGGTGTCGACCATTGTTTCGGCGATCGTTTTGGCGGCCCGCCGCACCCGATACGACCGCTTCGGCGACGACCTGAAACACCGGCCCGCCGACCCGCAGCCTGGGGGTGTCGGGAGGTGACGTTGCAGACCGTTCTGCTGGTAGCGGCCGCGTTGTTCTGCGTGGGGCTTTACGGCGCGGTGTCACAACAGGTCGTCGTGATGGTGATGATGGGCCTGGAGTTGATGATCAACGCGGTCATTCTCGCGGTCGCCGGCTTCTGGTGGTTCGTCATGCCCACACCGACGGGACAGGTGCTGCTGCTGGTGGTCATCGCGGCCATGACGGTGGAGATGGCGATGGGCTTCGCGATAGCAACGCTGCTGCACCGCGACCGCGGCACCGACATGACCGACATGGCAACGGATTTGTCCGGGTGACTCAGGCGATGATGGCTATCGCGCAGCTGTCGCTGTGGTCGCTGATCGGCGTCCCGGCTCTGGTTGGCGCCGCGCTGCTGCTCAACCCGCGTGCGGGCCGGGCGGCCGCTGCGATTTCGGTAATGACGTCGGCGATCGTGGTGGCGCTGTCGACCGTGGTCGCGTGCACGCGCCCGGCGGTGAGCGTGGTGTTCATGGCGGGTGCGGATTTCGCGTTGCGCACGGACGGCTTGTCGGCGACGGTGGTGCCCGCCGTCGCCGCGGTGACGCTGCTGGTGTTGCTGTTCGCTATGGGGGACATCGAGTCGGCCCAGGGCCGCTTTCACGGGTTGATGCTGCTGTTTGCTTCGGCGGCGCTGCTGACGGCGACCGCCGCGACGCTGCCTGCCCTGCTGCTGGCGTGGGAGGTGATGGGAGCGGCGTCGTATGCGCTGATCGGATTCTGGTGGCGGGACGACTATCGGGTGTCGGCCGGGCTGACAGCTTTCGTGACCACCCGCACCGCAGACCTGGGGCTCTACTTCGCTGCGGGTGCCGCGCTGGCCGGCGGTGCGGGGCTCACGCTGGCCGGGCTGCCGTCGACCAGCGGGGGTTGGCGGCACGTGGTGGCGGGCGGGATACTCGTTGCCGCGCTGGGCAAGGCGGCGCAACTGCCGTTTTCGTTCTGGCTTTCGCGGGCAATGGAAGGTCCCAGCGCCGTCAGCGCGCTACTGCACTCCGCGGCGATGGTCGCCATGGGGGGATACCTGCTGCTGCGGGTGCAGCCTCTGCTGGCGGTCACCGGGTGGGCGGCCACGGCGGCCGCCTGGGCCGGCGCCGGGACCGCCGTGCTGCTGGGTGCCGTCGCGGTGGCCCAAGACGATCTCAAACAACTGCTTGCCGCCTCGACCGCCGCGCAGCTGGCGTTCGTGGTGATGGCTGCCGGCGTCGGCGCGATCAGTGGTGGTGCGGCGCAACTCGTGGCGCATGCCGCCACCAAAGCCGGGCTGTTCCTGGCGGCGGGGACGTGGCTGTCCTTGCTGGGCAGCAAGCGACTTGCCGAGCTGTGGGGAGTCGCCCGGCGCCAGAAGGTGATCGGCTGGTGCGCCACCGTCGGTGCGCTGGCCCTGGCCGGCGTGCCGCCGCTGTCGTTGTGGGCCACCAAGGATGCGATTCTGGCTGTGGCGCTGGAACATTCGATTGGGATCTATCTGACCGGTCTGCTTGCCGCGGCTCTGTCGGCCGCCTACGCGGGAAAGGTGCTTGTCGTCATTTGGCGAACGCCATCGAACGGTGAGGGCAGCAAAAAGCCATTACGGGCCAATGTCTTTCAGTGGTCTCCTCTCGTCGTGCTGGCTCTCGCCGCCGCGGTGCTGGGGGTGCTGGCCCCGCCAAGCCATGCGACCGCCGCCGAACTGACCGTGTCGGCCGTGTTGGCGCTCGCCATCGTCGCGGCGGTGGTGCGCTGGGGGGTGCCGGAGCCGCGGTGGGCAACCGGCTGGCTGGGCTTGGAGCGCGCCGCCCATGTGCTGGTCGTCGGCCCCACCATGAGCCTCGCCCACGCACTGGCGCGGTTCGACGACCAGGTCGTCGACAAGGCCGTGATGACCACGGCCACCGGCGTGTTGGGGATCGCCGGGCGCGCGGCGCGCATCGACGTTGGCGGGATCGACGGCGCCGTCGAAGGCATCGCCGCCGCGATGCGCCGGCTCGGTGAACTCGCCCGAAGACCGCAAACCGGCCTGCTGCACCGGTACTACCTGGCCGGTGTCGGGGTTCTGGTGGCCGTTGTCCTGCTCTTGGCCACGATGAGGTGAACATGCTCAGTCTGATCGTCTTTCTGCCGCTCGCGGCCGCGCTGGCGCTGCTCGTGCCGGGCATCGCCGACACCGTCGCGAGGTGGCTCTGGGTGGCCGTCACCGTCACGGATTTGGCGCTGATCGTGGCGGCGTGGGCGCGGTATCGCACGCCCGCGCCCAACGAACTGGCGTTCGCGGAGCGGGCCCGGTGGATTCCCGGGGTCAACAGCAGTTACCACATTGGCGTCGACGGCCTGTCACTGCCGTTGGTGGCGATGACCGCGGTGATCTTCGTGGCGTGCGCGCTCTACGCGTTGGGTGGTCACGACCGGCCGCGGCAACAGGCGGCGCTGTTTTTGTTCCTGCAAACGGTGAGCCTGGGCCTGTTCGTCGCGGCCGACCTGATCTTGTTCTTCGTGTTCTTCGATTTGTCGATCGTGGCCATGTACTTCGTCATCGCCGGATGGGGGCACGGCGACGCTGGCCGCTCGGCGCTGAAGTTCTTCCTCTACACGTTCCTCGGCTCGCTGGCGCTGCTGGTCGGCTTCATCGGCCTCTACATCGCGGCCGAGCCACACACCTTCGACATGGTCGAAATAGCATCGACCACTCCACTTTCCGGGAAGCCGCTAGCCGGCGGGCTGGTGTTGGCGGCGATCCTGCTCGGCTTGGCGGTCAAGACCCCCACCGTGCCGTTTCATACCTGGCTGCCGCCCGCGCACACCGACGCTCCGGCGATCGGTTCCGCGGTGCTCGCCGGGGTGCTGCTGAAAATGGGCACCTACGGGTTCGTGCGGGTCGCGATGCCCATGCTGCCGCAGGAGTGGCGGCGCTGGGCCTGGGTGATCATCGCCGTCGGTGTGGTGTCGGTGCTCTATGGGGCGCTGGTTGCGTTGGCGCAGAACAACCTCAAACGCATGATCGCCTATACCTCCGTCAACCACATGGGCTACATCGTGCTGGCGGTCGGCGCGGCCGGCCTCGTCGCGAGCGGCTCCGCCGACGCCCGCGGGGTGGCGGTCACCGGCGCCGTCACGCAGATGGTCAGCCACGGGCTGATCACCGGTGCGCTGTTCCTGCTCGCCGGGGTCTTTCGCGACCGGGCGGACAGCTACGACGTGGACGCCTACGGCGGACTCGCCGGCCCGGCACCCAAACTGGCGACACTTTTCGCCGTCGGCGCATTCGCTTCGCTCGGACTGCCCGGCTTTTCGGGATTCATTGCCGAATTTCAGATCTTCGCCGGCAGCATCGCCGCGACCGCGGTGGCCGCGATCGCGCTGCCCGGCATCCTGATCACCGCCGCATTGTTCTTGCGCGCGCTGCAGCGCATCTTCACCGGCCAGACCCGCGGCTTAGCCGAGCGCTTCGTCGACCTGAACGTCGCCGAATTATCTTCGGCGGGAACGCTGCTCGCACTGTCGCTGGCGATTGGCGTGTTCCCACGGCCGCTGCTCGACATCATTGAACCGGCCGCGCACGGGCTGGTCGGGCTGGTCGGGGGATAGGCGAAATGCGGCCACTCCTGATGCTGCCCGAAATGCTGCTGTTCGGTGGGGGACTCGCGGTGCTGATGAGTGGTTCGTTCCTGCCGCGGCCGCGTCAGTGGTGGAGTGGCTGCCTTGCCGCCGCGGCGCTGACTGCGGCCATCGTCACCGCGGTGATCGAAGTGACCGGCCCAAAGCAAGCAGCGTTCCAGGGAACCTTCGCAGTCGACACCGCCACCGGCGTAGCGCGGATCCTGGCAGCCGCCGGTGCCCTGTTCACGCTGGCGGTGGCCGTCGGTGAGATCCGTGGTTCGCCGCGCGAAAGCGAAACCTATGCGTTGCTGCTGTTTTCCACCACCGGGGTGGCGATCCTGGCCGGGGCGACCGACTTGCTCGTCCTGGCCACCGGCTTTCTGCTCACCAGCATCCCGGTCTACGGGCTGATCGGGCTGGCGCGCTCGGCGAAAGCGGCCGAGGCGGCGATGAAGGCCTACCTGATGGGCGCCCTGTTCGGCATCGTGTTGTTCGCCGGCGTATCCGTGCTCTACGGCCTCACCGGCGGCACCCGCTACGACGAACTCGCCGGACGCCTCGGTGGCGCGTCGGCGATGGCAGTCACGACCGGGGTCGTGGCCGTCGTTGCCGGGCTGATGTTCGAGGCCGGCAGCGTGCCCGCCCACTTCTGGGTTCCCGACGCGGCCGAAGGCGCCGACGGTACCGCGGCGATGTTCTTGACGACCGTGCCCAAGATCGGCGCGCTCGTCGCCGTCTACCGGGTCGCGAAAGTCGTTCCGGCAACTGTCCACTGGCCGCTGCTGATCGCAATCTTCGCGGTGGCGAGCATGACCCTGGGCAACCTGGCGGCCTACTGGCAGCAAGACCCCAGGCGGCTGCTCGGCTGGTCCACCGTGAGCCAGGTCGGTTTTCTGCTGGTCCCGGTCGCGGTGATCGGCCGCAGCCACCTCGCGGTCGCCTCGCTGCTGTTCTACCTCGGCGGATACACCGTCACCAACAGCGCGGCGTTCGCGGTGAGCACGGCGCTACCGGCCAGGCGCGACCTCGCCTCCTACCGCGGTCTGGCCCGAGCACGCCCCTGGCTGGCCGCGGCCCTGCTGGTCGCGCTGCTCGGGCTGGTGGGCACGCCGCCCACCGCGGTGTTCATCGGAAAGCTCACCACCGCCGCCGCGGCGTGGGACGGCGGCCAGGCCTGGCTGGCGGTGGTCGTCTTCGCCAACAGCCTCATCAGCCTGTTCTATTACCTGCGGTGGATCATCCCGTCATTCCAACCGCCCACCGCGGCCGATGAGGGTTTCGCGCCGATTCGATGGTCCGCGAGTACCGCGGTGATCACCGCGACCCTCAGCCTCGTGCTGGGTATCGCGGCCGGTGCGATCTGGCCTGTGCTCACCTAGTCGCGGTCACGCGCGCTGCACCGAAACTTGGCCGGCGATCGCCTTTTTGTCGATCTTGCCGATCGGTGTGGTGGGCAGTGTCGCCATTGCGACCAGCATGTCGGGCCGGGCGTGCAAGGCCACACCGCGCTGGTCGAGATAGCAGTTCAGTTCTTCGAGGCTCACCGGCGCGCCGGTGAAAACGACAGCCGCGCAGATCTTTTCTCCCAAGTAGGGGTCGGGTAGCGCAACCGCAGCGGCCGAAACGATCGCCGAGTGGCTCAGCATCTGCTCCTCCAGGTCGGCCGCGGAGACGGTTTCACCGCCACGACAGATCACGTCTTTGACCCGACCGGTGACCACCAGGTAGCCGTCCCGCCTGAGGCGGACCAGGTCGCCGCTGCGGTAGAAACCATCGGGGTCGAAGCAGCGCTCGTTGTCGCGCTCGGCGCGAAAATAGCCGTTGAGTGTGTACGGGCCGCGCACCAGCAGCTCGCCTTCTTCGCCGGGGGTCACCGGTGCGCCGGCCGCGTCGACGACGCGCAGTTCGTCGCCCGCGCACAACGGGCGCCCCTGGGTGTGGTCGACGAGTTCGGGCGGATCATCGAGCCGCGTGTAGTTCAGCGGCCCTTCCGCCATCCCGAACACCTGCTGCAGGCCGGGGCTCAACGAGTCGCGCACCAGCCGAGCGTCCTGGGGCTCCAGCCGGGCGCCACCAACCTGTAAGAGCCGCAGCGACTTCGGAGTCACCGGCTCCCAGTCGCAGGCTTGTGCCCACAGTTTGGCCAGGGCCGGGACCAGGGCGGTGACCGTGACGCCGTGGCGCGCGATGGCGGCAAAGGCCGACTCGGGGCTGGGGTCGGTGGCGAAAACGGTGGTGGCGCCCACCGTCAGCGCGCCGAGTAGCCCCGGGCAGGCCAGCGGGAAATTATGGCCGGCCGGTAGCGCAACCAAGTAGATGTCGTCGGACGTGAGCCGGCACAGTTCGGCGCTGGCGGTTGCGTTGAACAGATAATCGTTGTGGGTGCGGGGAATGAGTTTGGGGGTGCCGGTGGTGCCGCCGGAAACCAGAAGCAAGGCGGGGGATTCCGGATTGACCGGCGGCGCCGGCGAACCGGCGGGGGACTCGTCGCACAGTTGCGTCCAGGATGCGAACGCCCCCGGATCGCCGTCGACGATGACATGCTGCAGCGTGGGATGCTCGTCGGCCAGGTCACGGGCCATCGCCGGGTAGTCGAAACCGCTTGCCGCGTCGGGGATCAGGAGTCCGGTAGCCTGGCTGACCGCCGCGAAGTGACCCAACTCGGCGGCCCGGTGGCCGGGGAGACACATCACCGGGATTGCCCCCGCCCGCAGCAGCCCGAAGAGCGCCACCGCGAACTGGCAGCCGTTGGGCAGCTGCAGCAGCACCCGGTCGCCTGGCTCGATGCCCACATCGCGCAGTCCGATGGCGGCGCGGCTGGCCCGGTCGTCGAGCTCGCCGTAGCGGAATCCGCCACCGCCCGCGGCGTCGAGCACGGCGGTTCGCTCGGGCCAGCGCCGTGCCGCATCGGTCAGGATCGTGTCCAGCGTTCGTCCCGTCCAATAGCCGGCCGCCCGATAGGCGGCGGCCCGATCGGCGGGGAAGGGCACGAATCCGTCGAGGTCTCCGGCCGGCGGCTGCCTTGCGTTCGGGTTCATCGTTTCCTTGGACCGGGGGGCGTATGGCGGCGACGCGAGGAGTAAGGATAGGGTAACCAAAATATATTAGGGCAGCCTGTGCTAATTCAGGGAGGGTCTGTGGTGCATGCCGCGGCGCGCTCGGAAGACATCCGGGCGGAGGTGGCCGAGCTGCTCGGCGTCGGTGTCGATGCCGTTCATCCCGGTAGCAACCTCATCGGCCAGGGCCTGGACTCCATCCGGATGATGACGCTGGCGGGTCGCTGGCGCCGCCAAGGCATTGCCGTCGATTTCGCCACGCTAGCAGCCACTCCCACGATCGACGCCTGGGCCGAGCTGGTCACCGCCGGTGCGCCGAGTGCTGCTCGCCCAGCCCCGCCCGCCGATCCAGCGGGTGACGCACCGGACGAGCCCTTCCCGCTGGCTCCGATGCAGCACGCCATGTGGGTGGGCAGACACGATCACCAGCAGTTCGGCGGGGTAGCCGGGCACCTCTACGTCGAGTTCGACGGCGGCCCGATCGACCCCGAACGCCTGCGCGCCGCGGCCACCGCGCTGGCGCGCCGCCACCCGATGCTGCGCGTGGGGTTCCTGCCCGACGGCACTCAGCGCATCACACCGATGCCCGAAGACCAGGAGTTTCCGGTCGAGGTCGTGGACTTGCGCAATGATCCCGACACCGAGCGGCGGCTTGCCGCGATCCGCGAGGCCAAATCCCATCAGCAGCTCGACGGCGCGGTGTTCGAACTGGCGTTGACCGTGCTGCCCGGCCACCGCTCACGGCTGCACGTCGATCTCGACATGCAGGCCGCCGACGCCATGAGCTACCGCACCCTGATGGCTGACCTCGCGGCCCTGTACCGCGGGCATGACTTGCCCGAATTGAGCTACACCTACCGCCAATACCGGAACGCCATCGAGGCGGAAGAGGCGCAGCCGCAGCCGGACCGCGATGCCGACCGGGACTGGTGGGCGCAGCGCATCCCGCAGCTGCCGGACCCGCCGGTGCTGCCCTCGATCGGCGGCCGGGGCTCACACCGAAGCTCCCGGCGGTGGCACTGGCTGGACCCGGCAACTCGCGATGCGCTGTTTTCCCGCGCCCGGGCGCACGGCCTCACCCCGGCGATGACGCTGGCCGCGGCGTTCGCCAATGCCCTGGCGCGCTGGGCGACCGCTGCGAGGTTTCTGCTGAACCTCCCGCTGTTCGGCCGCCAGGCGCTGCACCCCGACGTCGATTCGCTGGTCGGCGACTTCACCTCGTCGTTGCTGCTCGACGTCGACCTCACCGGTGCACACACCCCGGCGGCGCGCGGACAGGTGGTGCAGGACGCGATGCGGACAGCGGCCGCGCATGCCGGCTATCCCGGGCTGTCGGTATTGCGCGATCTCAGCCGCCACCGCGGCACACAGGTGCTGGCGCCGGTCGTGTTCACCAGTGCGCTCGGGCTCGGCGAGCTGTTCAGTCCCGATGTCACCGCGCAATTCGGCACGCCGTCATGGATCATCTCCCAGGGCCCGCAGGTGCTGCTGGACGCCCAGGTCACCGAGTTCGACGGCGGGGTGCTGGTGAACTGGGACGTGCGTGACGGCGTCTTCGCTCCCGGCGTCATCGACGCCATGTTCGCCTACCACGTCGATGAACTGCTCCGGCTGGCTACGGCGGACGACACCTGGGATGCGCCCGGCCCGCCCGCGCTGCCGGCCGCTCAGCGCGCGGTCCGCGACGCGGTGAACAGCCGCACCGCCGAGCCCAGTGGCGAAGCGCTGCACGACGGGTTCTTTCGCCGCGCCCAGCGGCAGCCCGACGCGCCAGCCGTGTTCGCCGGCTCCGGTGACCTCAGTTACGCGCAGCTTCGTGACCAGGCCCTGGCGGTGGCCGCGGCGCTGCGCGCAGCGGGGATCGGCACCGGTGACACGGTGGCTGTGGTCGGCCCGAAGACAGCCGAACAGGTGCCGGCCCTGCTCGGCATCCTGGCCGTCGGCGGTGCGTATCTACCCATCGGCGTTGACCAGCCGCGCGACCGCGCCGAGCGCATCCTGCGCACGGGCGGGGTGAGCCTGGCGTTGGTCTGCGGCGGGCAAGGACGATCGTTGCCGGTGCCCGCCCTGACGATCACCGACGTCCTTCGCGACGCGCCCGCCTACGTCGAGACCGCCTGCGCGCAAGTCGATCCCGCCGGGCTCGCCTACGTGTTGTTCACGTCGGGCTCCACCGGGGCGCCCAAGGGCGTCGAGGTGACGCACGACGCCGCCATGAACACCGTGGAATGCATCGCCCGCCACTTCGACTTCGGACCCGCGGACCGATGCCTGGCGCTGTCGCTGCTGGAATGCGACATGTCGGTGCTGGACATCTTCGCCACCTTGCGCACGGGCGGGGCGATCGTCGTGGTCGACGAAGCGCAGCGTCGCGACCCCGACGCGTGGGCCCGGCTCATCGACACCCACCACGTCACCGTGCTGAATTTCCTGCCGGGCTGGCTGGAGATGCTGATCGAGGTCGGTCGCGGCCGGCTGTCCTCGGTACGGGTGGTGCCCACCGGCGGCGACTGGGTGCGGCCCGAGTTGGCTCGCCGGCTGCGGGCCGAGGCGCCCGCTCTGCGCTTCGCCGGTCTGGGAGGCGCGACCGAAACACCGGTCCACAACACGATGTTCGAAGTACGCGATCCGGACGAGCTGCCAGCGGAATGGACAGCGCTGCCCTACGGTACCCCGCTGCCCAACATCGCGTGCCGCGTCGTCAACGACATGGGAGACGACTGCCCGGACTGGGTTACCGGCGAGCTGTGGGTGTCCGGCCGCGGTATCGCGCGCGGCTATCGCGGACGACCCGACCTCACCGCGGAGCGTTTCGTCGAACACGACGGCCGAACCTGGTACCGCACCGGCGATCTGGTCCGCTACTGGCCCGACGGCACGTGCGAATTCGTCGGCCGCGCCGATCACCGCGTCAAGATCAGCGGCTATCGCGTCGAACTCGGCGAGGTCGAGGCCGCGCTGCGACGCCTCCCCGGTGTGCGCGCGGCCGTCGCCGCCCTGCTGCCCGGCTCTGATCTGCTGGCCGCGCAGGCCTGCCTCGACGACGCCACACTCACCGCCCAGCGGATTCGCGAGTCCCTCGCCGAACTGGTTCCCGCGCATATGGTTCCGCGTCACGTGTCGGTGGTCGAGCGTATCCCGTTCACCGATGCCGGCAAGATCGACCGGCGTGCCGTCCTCGGCCAGCTGACCGCCACGGCCTGCGGCCCGGACACGGATACAGCCGGCTACCGGGCGCCGTCGACAGCGCTGGAGTCGGCTCTCGCGGTGATCGTCGCGGACCTGCTCGGCTCCGGGCGCGTCGGTGTGGACGACGACTTCTTCGCGCTCGGCGGCGATTCGGTGTTGGCCACCCGGGCCGTGGCGCGCATCCGCACCTGGCTGGACGCGCCGGACGTCATGGTCGCCGACATCTTCGCCAACCGGACCGTGTCGGCACTCGCCGCGACGCTCAGTGGCTGCGAACGCGACCCCGGGCGGCTGGACCAAGTCGCCGAGTTGTATCTGGAGGTAATCGGCATGGACGCCGAATCGGTCCTGGCGGCGTCTCGGCAGTCGTCGAATCCGGAAACGGCGCAATGACATTCAACACGATGATCGGCATGCCTTCCACCTTCCCGTCCTGGATCAAGCGGACGCCGCGGCGCCACGAGGGGCCGACTGGGCCATCCGGGGGCGCCACCGTCGTCTTCCCGCATGCCGGGGCGGCCGCCGCAAGCTACCGGGTGCTGGCCGCCGCGCTGGCCGCCGGCGGCGACACCTACATCGTGCAGTACCCACAGCGGGCCGACCGGATCAGCGAACCCGCCCACGAAACCGTGCACGACCTCGCCCTCGGTCTCTTCCGGGCCGGACCGTGGCACAGCGTCGCACCCCTGCGGTTGTTCGGGCACAGCATGGGCGCCGTCGTGGCGTTCGAATTCGCCCGGATCGCCGAAGCGCACGGCACCGCCGTGCAGAAGTTGTGGGTGTCGGCGAGTCCGCCCCCCTGCGTCATTGCCGACATGCCCGAGCTGCCGACCAGCGACGACGGACTGCTCGCCGACATCGCCGATCTCGGCGGCACCGACCCCACTCTGCTTGCCGACGAGGAGTTCTCCGAACTGTTGACCACTGCGGTGCGCGCCGACTACCAAGCCTTCAACCGCTATGAGCCCAGTCCCGACGCCCGCATCGGTGCCGACATCCACGCACTCGGCGGGCGCGACGACCACCGCATCGAAACCGACGTGCTGCGTCGGTGGGCAACACACACTGCCGGGAACTTTCGTCTCTCGCTGTACGACGGCGGGCACTTCTACGTCGACGACCATATCGATGCGATCGCCGGGCAGGTGAATGCCACGTGATGCCCATGTCTGACAATGGGTTCGACCCGAGCGGCGTCGACCCCGTCGCGATCGTCGGTATGGCCGTCGAGGCGCCCGGCGGCATCGACACCGCCGACGGCTATTGGGAGTTGTTGGCGGATGGTCGCGAAGCGCTGGGTCCGTTTCCGACGGACCGCGGTTGGCCGGTCCGGGACCTGCTCGCCGGGTCATGCCGCAGCGGCTTCAAACAGATCCATGATCGCGGCGGATTCCTCAGCGGCGCCGCCACCTTCGATCCGGAATTCTTCGGCATCTCGCCCCGCGAGGCCGTCGCAATGGACCCGCAGCAACGGGTGGCGCTGCGGGTGTCCTGGCGCGCGTGCGAGAACAGCGGCATCAACCCCGACGACCTCGCCGGGCATGACGCGGGGTGCTTCGTCGGCGCCTCGGCTACCGGGTACGGGCCCCAGATGGCCAAGTTCTCCGAGCACAGCGGCCATCTCCTCGCCGGTACCGCGCTCAGTGTGGTCTCCGGGCGTATCGCCTACACCCTCGGATTGACCGGCCCGGCAATGACTCTGGACTCCTCGTGTGCGTCCGCGCTGGTTGCCTTCCACGTCGCCGTGCGCTCGCTGCAGAATCGCGACTGTGACCTGGCGCTGGCCGGCGGGGTCAACGTGCTGGGCTCGCCCGGTTTCTTCGTCGAGTTCTCCAAACAGCACGCCCTCTCCGACGACGGCCACTGCCGCCCCTACAGCGCGCAGGCCAGTGGAACCGTTTGGGCCGAGGGAGCGGCCATGTTTGTGCTGCAACGGAAATCGGCTGCGCTGCGCGCCGGCCGGCAGATCTTGGCCGAGGTCCGCGCTACCGCCGTCAACCAGGACGGGCGCAGCGTCGGTCTTTCCGCCCCCAACGGAAACGCCCAGATCCGGCTGTTTGAGCGGGCAATGGCCCAAGCCGGAATCAAGCCGGAGGAAGTCGGGATGATCGAGGGGCACGGCACCGGCACCCGTCTCGGCGACCGCACCGAACTACGTTCTCTGGTACAGACGTACGGTGATACCGAACCCGGCGCCGGAGCTCTACTGGGTTCGGTGAAATCCAACGTGGGTCATTCGTTGGCTGCCGCCGGCGCACTGGGACTGGCCAAGGTCCTGGTCGCGGCCGAGCGCGGCGCCGTCCCGCCCACTCTGCACGCCGCCGATCCCAGCCGTGAAATCAACTGGGAAAAACAGGGTTTGCGGTTGGCGCGGACCCTGACACCGTGGCCGGCCATTGGTGGGCAGCGGACGGCGGCAGCGTCGGCTTTTGGAATCGCCGGCACCAACGCGCACCTCATCCTCTCCGTTCCGGAGATGGCGTGATGCTTACTCGTATGTTGCCGGACGGGCGAATCCCGGTGCTGCTCAGCGCCCACGACCCGGAGCTGATCCGCCAGGATGCCGCGGCCATTCTGAAATATCTCGACCGCGGCACCACGGCAGATCCGGCCGGTGTGACTGAAGCGCTCGCGTCCACCCTGCTGCGGCTGCGGCGCGTGCGACGGCACCGCGTGGTCGTGCGGGCGGACGACCGCACGGAGCTTGCCGCAGGGCTGTCCGCAATCGCCTCCGGCGAAGAGCACCCCCTGCTCGCCCGCTCCGGAAAGACCGCGACACCGCGAATCGCGTTCGTGTTTCCCGGCCAAGGCAATCAATGGCAGGCGATGGGCGCCGATGCCTACCGGCAACTGTCCGCCTACCGGGAAATGGCCGACCGGTGCGCGGACGCTTTCGTCGCCGCCGGCCTGCCGTCGCCGGTGCCCTACCTGGTGGGTGAGCCCGAGCAGAGCTGGTCGCGTGCTCGGATTCAGGGAGCCCAGTTCACCCACGCCGTCAGCCTGGCCGCAGTATGGCGATCCTGCGGTGTCTTGCCCGAGGTCACCATCGGACACAGCCTTGGCGAGGTCGCGGCGGCCTATGTGGCCGGAACGATCGCATTGCCGGACGCGGTCGTTTTGGTGGGCGCACGCGCCAGCGTTGTCGACCGGTTGACCGGCCGGTACGCGATGGCGGTCCTCGGAGTCGGCGTCGACGGGGCAGAGTCCATGCTGGCCGATACGCCCGGCTGGTCGGAAGTCTCCGCGGTCAATGGGCCTTCGTCGACCGTGGTGTCCGGCGACCACGACGCAGTGGTCGCCGCGGTACGACTGGCCCAAGTGCGAGGAATCTTCACCCACCAACTGTCCGTCGACTACCCGGGCCACACCAGCGCGCTGAACCCATTGCGTGCCAGCCTGACTGAACTGATACCGACATCGTCCTTCCGGGACGCTCCGGTGAAGTTCGTCGGCTCCACGTTCGGCACCGAGGTGCGCAATCAGCTCGATTTCGCCCAGTATTGGTGTGACAACCTCTGCCGCACAGTACGGTTCGACCGAGCCGTGCAATATGCCCGGAAGTGCGGGATAGACGCCTTCGTGGAGTTGTCCGCCCATCCGTCGCTGCTGTATCCGCTCGTCGACATCGTCGACGACGAGTCGGCCGTGATCGTCGGCTCGGGGCATCGCGAACGGGCCATCACCGATTCGCTGTCGGCCAGCATCGCCGCCCTCGCGATCGCCGACCCCGGCTGCACATGGGCCGCCGCCGCCCCGGCGGGCGTCCGGCCGCCGCTTCGGGGATTCCCCAACGCGCCGATGCGGGCCGTGCACCTGTGGGCGGCGCCGGAACCGCAGTCCGACACCGTGCAGGCTCCGGCCCCCACCGACATCGGGCCCGCTGCCGCGCTTACCGTTGCCGCCGAAGACTGGCAGCACGCGCCGTCGCCGGCCGCGGCGAACGCGACCGGTCATGATATCGGCTTCGTCAGTGGTACCGCCGCGGGAGGCGCGCTGACCCAGCGGCTGGTCGATGCCATCGGGACACGCGGTAACTGCCGCGCAGTGTTGCCGGAAGATGCGGAAATCCTGGCGGTCATCGCGCCGGAGCTCGACCACCTCGACGCCGTTGGCGCGATCGAGCAGATCGCCGGTCGGCCCGACGCGGGGCTGCCCGACTACACCGCGATCATCGGACCACGATGCCGGGCGGTCTGGCTGCTCACCGCCGGTGCCGAACAGATCGATCGAGACGACCCCGGCCCCTTACCGGCCCAAGCGGGGCTGGCCGCGATGCATCGCAGCGTCGGCTTCGAATTCCCGGATCAGACTTTCGCGCACCTCGACCTGCCACGGCGAGATGTCGATGCCCGCACGGCGCTGGCCGTCATCGGCGTATTGCTCGGCGAGGCGGCCGAGGTGGCGGTGCGGGGCGCTGAAGCGCCGCGCTGCTACGTCCGAACCTTTCGCGAGTGCCGCGATACGGCAACCGGGCGACCACTGGAGGCCGCGGCGCTGGACAATGTGGTGATCACCGGCGGCAGCGGGTCTATCGGCCTGCAGTACGCGCGGTACTGCCTTGCGCGCGGCGCGCGGGTGGTCACCTTGTTGAGCCGTAACGGTGTTGAACCGGCCGTCCTGAATCAGCTCGCTGAAAATTATGGTGCCAAGGTGCACGCCCCGCCGTGCGACATCACCGACCGGGCGGCGCTGTCCGACGCCGCCGCCGAATATGCCGGTTCCGGTGCGTCATTGGTGATCCACACCGCCGGTATCGCCCGGGCCCTGACGCATCCCGATCTCACCGGTACGGAGGTGGCGGCGGTATGCGCCGCGAAGGTCCGCGGGTTGGCGCTGCTGACCGACGTGTGGCCGCTGCGGCCGGAATGCCGGATCGTGGCCTGCTCGTCGGTGTTTGGGGTATGGGGCGGCTACGGCCACGCGGCTTACGCGGCGTCCAACCGGATGCTCGACGTGCTGGCCGCCCAGTTGCGTACCGGGGGCCGTGACTGCATGGCGATTCGCTGGGGACTGTGGCAAGGGGCCGGCGTCGTGGCGGCCGACGAGATCGCTCGCACCGAGCGTTCCGGCCTGGTTGCGATGGACCCGGAGCTGGCGCTCGACGCCGGCCTCTACCGCTACGACGGTGATCCGCTGATCTTCGACGCGAACTTCGACCGGCTCATGGTGTTCTTCGAAAGCCAGGGAATGCCGATCACCTTTTGTGCGGCAAGTGACCGCGCTGGGGCCGAGCGTGACGGCGAATCCGCCGCGAGACCGCTCGCCGAGGTGATCCGCGCGGAGCTGGCCGCGACCTTGCACCTGACTGACTCGACGTCGATTGATCCAAGCGCGTCACTGATCGACCTCGGGGTGGATTCGCTGCTCGCGCTCGATCTGCGAAAGCGGTTGCGCCGCGCGGTGGGAAGCTCGGTTCCGGTGGCGCGCATGCTCGGCGGCATCACCGTGCGCGAGTTGATCGACGCATTGCGCACGAACTCGGCCGGACGTCAACCGGACGCAACAGCCACCGCCCACGATGCTGGAAAGGTTGGACTTTTAGCGTGACTGACACCACCGGGGCTCGCGCCCGTCTCGACGACGAGCGCCTGGAGTTGCTGCGCCGCAGGATCGCTGACCGCGGCCTGGCCAGGACGACCGTCGCGGCACCCGTGCCACCGCACGACGAGCCGCGGCTGTCCCTCGGTCAGCACCGGATGTGGTTCGTGCAATCGGTGGACCCCGACAGCGCGCTGCTCAACGTCTGTGTCTCCTACCGCGTGACCGGCGTCCTCGACGTGGCGCGGTTACGGCACGCGGTCGATGCCGTGGCGGCGCGGCATTCCGTACTACACACGACGTACGACACCGGCAGTGACGGCGACCCGCATCCGGTGATTCGTGCCGGTCTGCGGCCGGAGTGGACCGAACATGACCTGTCGGGGCTGTCCGATCAGGCCCGGCGGCTACGACTGGATGTGCTGGCGCAGCGCGACTTTGGCCGCCCGTTCGACCTGGGCAAGGACTCGCCGCTGCGGGTAACCGTGGCGCGCTTGTCGGCCGACGAGCTGATGCTGCTGGTCACCGCTCACCATATCGCGTGGGACGACGGTTCCTGGGCACCGTTCTTCGCCGATCTAACGCACGCGTATACCGAGCCGGACGGTTTTGCCGCCGCACCTGCGGTGCCGCGCCCCGCCGTGGACCAGGCCGCGATTCGAGATGCGGATCTGGACTACTGGCGGCCGCTGATGGTGGATCTCCCGGAGCCACTTGAGCTTCCGGGGCCCAACGGGTCGGTGGTGCCCAGCACCTGGCGCGCGCAGCGCGCCTGGACACGGTTGTCAGCGGCCACCGTCGATCGGACAGTCTTGCTGGCCCGGGAGACCGGCGCCACCCCGTACATGGTGCTGATGGCGGCCTTCGCCGCGCTGGTACACCGCTACACTCAGTCGACCGATTTCCTGGTCGCCGCCCCGGTGCTCAACCGCGGTCCCGGGACCGAGGACGCCATCGGGTATTACGGCAACACCGTGGTCATTCGGCTGCGGCCCGAGCCCCACCAGACGTTCCGGGAGTTGCTGACCCAAACTCGGAACAGCGCGGCCGGCGCCTTTGCCCATTCGCGTGTGGACCTCGAGTGGCTGGTGCGCGAGTCCAACCCGGATCGCCGTCACGGCGCGGACCGGATGACCCGAGTGAGCTTCGGTCAGCGGGAACCCGACGGCGCGGGCTTTTGCCCGCCGGGGGTGCACTGCGAGCGCGGCGAGTTACGCGGTCATTTCAACCAGCTGCCACTGAGCTTCATGGTCGAGTTGGCGCGTGCTTCGGATGGCTCCAGCGGTGGATTGGTGGAGGCCGAGTATCTGGTCGAGGTGCTGGGTCGCGGGCTGGTCGAGCAATTGTTGCGCCATTATGCGGTGCTGCTTGACAACGCGTTGACCAACCCGGACGCGGCTGTGTCGGCATACGCGCTGATGAGCGCCGAGGACGCCGAGTGGCTGCGTCGGGTGTCGACGGGTGACGAGTTCACCACGCCGGCTTGCACATTGCCGGAGCTGGTCTCCCGACAAGCGGCCCTGGCACCCGATTCCGTTGCAGTTGTCTACGAAGGCCGCGAGTACAGCTATCGCGAGATCGATGAAGAGTCAAATCGGTTAACGCACTGGCTCATCGAGCAAGGCGTAGGCACCGAGGATCGCGTCGCGGTGCTGCTGGACAAGTCACCCGAACTGGTCATCACCGCGTTGGGCGTCCTCAAAGCGGGCGCGGTCTACCTGCCGGTGGACCCCACCTATCCGCAGGAGCGGCTGTCCTTCATTCTGGGTGACGCCGACGCCAAACTGGTTCTGCGTGAGCCGGTTACCGATTTGGCACGGTATCCGTGCACCGCGCCCGCCGAGTTGGTTCGACCGCTCAACCCGGAAAACACCGCCTACCTGATCTATACGTCCGGTTCGACCGGGCTGCCCAAGGGGGTTCCCGTTCCACACGCGCCGATCACCGAGTACTTCGTCTGGTTCGGCGACGAGTACCAGGTCGACGAAACCGACCGGCTGCTGCAGGTCGCTTCCCCCAGCTTCGACGTGTCCATCGGGGAGATCTTCGGCGTGTTGATTTGTGGTGGCCGACTGGTGATTCCACGACCAGACGGACTCCGCGACATCGGCTACCTGACCGACCTGCTCAGCCGTGAAGGCATCACCTCGATGCATTTCGTGCCGTCGCTGCTCGGTCTTTTTCTGTCGCTACCGGGCGTCAACCAGTGGCGCACCCTGCGGCGCGTACCCATCGGCGGGGAGGCCCTGCCCGGCGAGATCGCCGACAAGTTCCACGCCACGTTCGACGCGCTGCTGTACAACTTCTACGGACCGACCGAGACCGTCGTCAACTGCACCAGCTATCCGGTGCAGGGCAGCCAGGGTACCCGGATAGTGCCCATCGGCCGGCCCAAGATCAACACCCAGGTGTATCTTCTCGACAATGCGCTGCGGCCGGTCCCGGTCGGGGTGATCGGCGAAATTTACATCGGCGGAACCCATGTCGCGCACGGATACCACCGCCGTCCCGGGTTGACGGCCGAACGTTTCGTCGCCGACCCGTTCACCCCCGGTGGGCGGTTGTACCGCTCCGGCGACGTGGCCCGCCGCAACGCCGACGGGGACATCGAGTTCGTCGGCCGCGCCGATGAGCAGGTCAAAATCCGCGGCTTTCGGATCGAGCTGGGCGAGATCGCCGCGGCGATCTCGGTCGACCCCAGCGTCGGACAAGCCGTCGTGGTGGCCATGGACCTGCCCGGGCTGGGTAAGAGTCTGGTGGGCTACGTGACTCCGGCCCGGGGCGCCGAACCCGAGGCCGTCGACATCGAGCGCATTCGCGCCCGGGTGGTCGCGGCACTGCCGGACTACATGACCCCGGCCGCCTATGTGGCGCTGGCGGAAATCCCGATCACCGCGCACGGCAAGATAGACCGCGCCGCGCTGCCCCCGCCGCAGATGGCGGCCGGGTCCGAATACCGCGACCCCGTCACGGCGACCGAACGTCGCATAGCCGCACTGTTTTCCGAGCTGCTCGGCCACGACCGGGTGGGAATCGATGATTCCTTCTTCGACTTGGGTGGCCACTCGCTGGTGGCCACCAAGCTGGTCACCGCGATCCGCTCGGACTGTGGGGTCGAGCTGGGTATCCGCGACGTCTTCGAGCTGGCGACGGTGGGCCTGCTGGCCGAGCGCATCGACCAGCTGGGCTCCGGTGAGTTCGCGCGGTCGCGACCCAAGCTGGTCGCCACCGCCCACGACGAGCCGCTGCCGCTGTCGGCGTCGCAGCTGCGCAGCTGGTTCGCGCACCGCATTGACGGGCCCGGCTGGGTCAACAACATCCCATTCGCCGCGAAGTTGACCGGACCATGGGACATCGAGGCACTCATTGCCGCCGTCGGCGATGTGGTCGCGCGGCATGAAATCCTGCGCACCAGCTACGTCGAGATGGGGGGCATCCCATACCAAGTCGTCAACCCGGTCGGTGAGCTGCCGGTACGTCGCGCGTCCGGACCCGACGAAGCCTGGCTGCAGCAGCAGCTTGACGCCGAGCGCCGGCACTGCTTCGAGCTGGACCGCGAGGAGTTGCCGATCCGGGTCGCGGTGCTGCGCACCGAAGGCGATGCGGCTGAGTACGTGTTGTCGCTGGTGGTCCACCACATCGCCGCGGACCACTGGTCGGCGGGGGTGTTGTTCGCAGACGTCATCACCGGGTATCGGGCCCGGCGCGAGGGGAAGGCCCCGACCTGGGCGCCGCTTCGGGTGCAGTATGCCGACTACGCGGCGTGGCAGGGGGCGTTCCTGGGCCTGGATTCCAATGCGGGCGGCCAGGAGTCCGCGGTTGCCGTCGAGCAACGCGAGTACTGGAGCCGGCAGCTGGCCGGACTGCCGGAGGACACCGGGCTGCGACCGGACTTTCCGCGTCGGCCGGTGCCCAGCGGCGAAGGTGGATCCGTCGACTTTCGCATCGGAGCGGCCACGCGCGCCAAGCTCGGTGAGCTGTGTCGCGAGCTGGGCATCACCGAGTTCATGCTGCTGCAAACGGCTGTCGCCGTGACGCTGCACAAGGCCGGTGGTGGCGTGGACATTCCGCTGGGCACCCCGGTCGCCGGCCGCACCGAAGCCGAGCTGGACCAGCTGATCGGCTTTTTCGTCAACATCCTGGTGCTGCGCAACGACTTGGCCGGCAACCCGACTCTGCGCGAACTGCTTTCTCGGACCCGGGAGACAGCACTGGCCGCCTACGCTCACCAAGACCTGCCGTTCGACCGGGTGGTCGACAGCGTCAGCCCGGTGCGGTCGCTGTCGCGCAACCCCCTGTTCCAGGTCGTCGTGCACGTCCGCGACCAGCTGCCCGCCACCCGGGTGATCGATTCGGCGCCGGCGGGCGACGGCGAACAGGACACGGTGTGCACCTCGCTGGACCCCACCTTCGACATGGCGCACGCCGATCTGAGCGTCAACTTCTTCGGCACCGACGGCTCCGAAGGCATCGGGTACAACTGCAACGTCATCTACCGCACCGAGCTGTACAGCAGGGCCACCATCGAGCGGCTGGCCGACTGGCTGGCCCGGGTGGTCACCGAGTTCGCCGACGACGTCGATCAGGCTCTGCGGAACGTGCAGTTGACCGACGCCGGGGAGCAGCATCGCATCGTGGCGGACTGGAGCCGCGGTGGTCGGCTGCCGCACGAAAGGTCGCGGACCATTCCGGAACTCCTGCAACCCAGCCGCCGCTGGGGACCCGACCGGATCGCGGTGCGCTGCGGCGACGCGCAGGTCGATTACCCCACGCTGCACCGCCGTTCGGACAACCTGGCGGCGCTGCTCGTCGAGCGCGGGGTGGGACCCGGATCGTTGGTCGGGCTGTCGATGCGCAGGGGCATCGACATGGTGGTGGCGTTGGTGGCCATCATGAAGGCCGGCGGCGGATACTTCCCCATCGACCCCGGCTATCCGCTGGCGCGCAAGCGGTTCATGCTCGACGACGTCGCGCCGCCGGTCGTGCTGGCCACGGTCGAGGCGGTCGACGCCATGCCGGAAGTGCCCGGCGTGGAGTTGCTTTCGCTGGACGACCCCCACGTGCGTGCGGTGCTGCAGAACAGCGGCGCGACGCCGTCGAAGGCCCTGCCCGCACCACATCCCGACGACCCCATGTACCTGGTGTTCACCTCTGGCTCCACCGGCAAGCCGAAAGGCGCCGTCGGCACCCATCGGTCAATGGCGGCGCGGCTGGATTGGCAGCTGCGGCACTACCCACTCGGGGGCGACGACGTTCGCTTGGCGCAGGCCTCGATCACGTTCCTCGAGGGCGGCATGGAGATGTTGGCCGGCCTCGCGGCGGGCGCCACCATGATCCTGGCCGACGACGCCGAACACCGCGACCCGGAAGCCCTCGGGGAGCTGATGATCCGGCACTCGGTTGCCCAGGTGACCGCCGTGCCCAGCTTGGTTTCCGCGCTGGTCGACAGTCGGCCCGACGCGGTGCGATCATTGTCCCGGCTGGTGTGCGGCGGGGAACCGGTGAGCAGGTCGCTGCTGCACCGACTGGTCGCCGGATGCGCCGGCTCCACCGGTGCGGGCCCCGAGCTGTTGAACAACATCGGTTCCACGGAAACGTCCGGCGCGGTGGTCCGCGGGCGGCTGACGTTGCCGAATCCGCTTGTCGGTAGGCCGCTTCCGGGAGCGGCCGCCTACCTGCTCGATGACGGCCTGCGCCCGGTGCCGGCCGGAGTGGTGGGTGAGCTGTACTACGCCGGTGACCAGCTGGCCCGGGGCTACTGGAAACAGCCGGGTCTGACCGCCTCCCGGTTCGTGGCCAATCCGGATGCCACCGATCCCGGTTCGCGCCTGTATCGCAGCGGTGACCTGGCCCGCTGGACCGAGGACGGCCAACTGGAGTTCATCGGACGCGCCGACCACCAGGTGCAGGTGCGCGGCTTCCGTGTCGAGTTGGCCGAGGTCGAGGCCGCGCTCGCCGCGGCGGATGGTGTCGCCGCCGCGGCGGCCCGCACCTGGGAGGTGCACGGTGGCACCTCACTGGCCGGATACGTTGTGCCACCACGACCGATCGCCGATGAGGCCGAGAAGGCGGCTTTCGCCGGGGCGGTGCGTGCCGACATCGCTACGACGCTGCCGGGCTACATGATGCCGTCGTCGTTGACCGTGCTCGACATGCTTCCCAAGACGGAGTCGGGCAAGTTGGACCGGCCCGGCCTGCCACGGCCGGCGGTCAGCACCGGCGGCCGGAGCGAACCGTCGCGCACCGACACCGAACGTGCGCTGGCCAAGGTGTTCGCCGAACTGCTGTCGACTCCCGACGTAGGTCGGTTCGACGACTTCTTCGCCCTCGGCGGCGACAGCATCCTGTCTGTGCAGCTGGCGTCGCGGGCACGGGCGGCCGGCCTGACGGTCAGCCCGCGCATGATCTTCGAGAACCCGACGGTGCAGCAGCTGGGCGCCGCCGTGGACGCGTTGGGCGAAGCATGCATCGAGGCCGAGGGACCCGACGAGCCGGCCGACACCCACTTCGAGCCGATGAGCACCTCTGGCCTGTCGCAAGCGGATCTGGCTACCGTGACCGCGCTCTGGTCGTCGTCGCGCGAAGGGATGTCATGACGGCTACCGGCACCGGTATCGCGCCCGACATCGAGGACGTCATGGCGCTGAGCCCACTGCAAGAGGGCTTGTATTCGTTGACCACGCTCGCCGAATTCGCCGAACACGAATCGGCCGACGACCCCTATGTGATCGGGATGGCCGCGGATATCTCCGGTGCGCTCGATGTCGACCTGCTACATGACTGCGCGACAAAGATGTTGGTGCGCCATCCGAACCTGCGGGCCAGCTTCTTCAGCCGGGGCATCACCCGGCCGGTGCAGATCGTGCCCTCCCGATTCGAGTTGCCCTGGCGAGCCGTCACCGCCGCACCCGAGGACGTGCAGGCGCTGGAGGCCGAGGAACGCCGGCGACCGTTCAACTTGGAACGCGGACCCGCGATCCGCTTCATGCTGATTGAATTGCCGGGCGCGCAATGGCGTTTGGTGATCACCGCCCATCACATCGTGATCGATGGCTGGTCGCTGCCGGTGTTCGTCAACGAGATGATGATCTTGTACCGGGCCGGCGGAGACATGGCGGCGTTGCCCGTCGTTCCGCGACCGTACCGCGATTACATCGGCTGGCTGGCGAGTCGCGATCCGGCGGCCGGCCAACAGGTCTGGCGCCAGCACCTCGCCGGCCTGAACGGGCCCACGTTGCTGTCGGCCGCACTGGGCTCGGCCGAGGCGGATAACGGGCAGCGGGCGTCGTTGCCGCGCAGCACCGAACTGCGGATGCCGGCCGAGGTGACTGCGCGGCTGGCAGCCGGGGCACGGTCCCGCGGCGTCACCGTCAACACCTTGATGCAGATGGCGTGGGCACTGGTGTTGTCGCGGTCGACCGACAGCGATGACGTGGTGTTCGGGGTGACGGTGTCCGGCAGACCGGCCGAATTGGCCGGGGTCGAAGCCATGATCGGTCTGTTCATCAACACCGTGCCGATGCGGGTGCGCCTCGACCCGGCCGCAAGCGTCGGTGGACAATGCCGCGCCGCGCAACGTGCCGCGGCGCAGCTGCGCGAGCACGGTTATATCGGCCATGCGCAACTACGGGCGCTGGGCGGGGTGGGGGAGATGTTCGACACCCTGCTGGTCTATGAGAACTTTCCGATGGACGGATTGGCCGCCGGCGGCGAATTGACCGCTGCGGGGGCGACGTTCCGCCCGTCCGCCCTGGAGAGCCTGTCGCATTTCCCGATCACGATCGCCGCCCACATGGAAGGCGGCGAACTGGTAGTGCTGATCGAGGTATTGGACGGCGCGCTGGGTGTCACGACCGCCCGGACCCTGGGATGGCGGGTGCTGAACACCGCCGAGCGGCTGCTACAGGACTGGGAACGTCCGTTGGGCAAGGTCAGCGTCCTGTTTGAGGACGAGGCGGTGCCGCTGCGCGGCGCGGGCACGCGGACCTCCCCGCCGGCGCTGAGCATCCACGCTAGGTTCGCCGAGGTCGTGGCGCGGACGCCGGACGCGCCAGCGGTGAGTGAGTCGGGCGACACGCTGAGCTACCGCGAGCTGGACACCCTTTCCGCTGGGCTGGCCGCCCGGCTTGCCGCGCGCGGGGTCGGGCGCGAAACCCCGGTGGCGATAAGGCTTTCCAGAGGCTCGCAGTACATCGCCGCGATGCTCGCGGTGCTCAAAGCCGGGGGTACGTGCGTGCCGACGGAGCCGGGGATTCCTCCGGAACGGATGAATTCGATCTTGCGCCAAACCGGTGCGACAGTCGTCTTGGACGAAGAGCTGGCCGAGGAACTGCTCGAGGAGGCGAGCCAACAAGACGGCATCGATTTTCGCGCAGTCCACGCGCCGCCCGAGCAGGCCGCCTATGTCGTTTTCACCTCCGGGACGACGGGAGAACCCAAGGGTGTCATCGGAACTCACGGCGCGGTGGGCGCCTACGCGGACGATCACCTGGGCGGTGTGTTGCGGCCCGCGGCCGCCCGGCTGGGTCGGCCGTTGCGTATCGCGCACGCATGGTCTTTCGCCTTCGACGCCGCCTGGCAGCCGTTGGTCGCGCTGCTCGACGGCCACACCGTCCACGTGGTCGACGAGCGCACCCAGATGGACGCCGAGGCATTGGTCGCGGTGATCGCCGAGCGTGGCATCGACATGATCGACACCACTCCTTCGATGTTCGCCCAGCTGCAGGCGTTCGGTTTGCTGACGACGGTGCCGCTGACGGTGTTGGCGCTGGGGGGTGAAGCTCTCGGCAGTGCCGCATGGGCCCTGATCCGCACCGCATGCAACCGCACGGCGATGGCGGCCTACAACTGTTACGGCCCGACCGAGACCACGGTCGAAGCCGTGGTGGCGGCCATTGCCGGGCACGACGAGCCGTCGATCGGACGGCCGACCCGGCACAGCCGGGCATATGTGCTCGATGCCGCGTTGCGCCCGGCGCCGTGCGGGGTGATCGGTGAGTTGTATCTGGGCGGCGCCCAGCTCGTCCGGGGCTATCTGGGCCGTGCGGGGGAGACCGCGGCCCGGTTCGTCGCCGATCCGTTGGCGGCCGGCGAGCGGGTGTATCGCACCGGCGACCTGGTGCGTCGCCTGCCCGACGGCTCATTGCAATACGTGGGCCGCGCCGATGCCCAGGTGAAGATTCGCGGCCACCGCGTCGAGCCCGGCGAAATCGCCGCGGCGCTGGAGTCGCATACCGCCGTTCGGCACGCGGCCGTGCTGGTGCACCGGCGTCAGGGCGTTCCGCGACTCACCGCCTACGTCGCCACCGGCCACCCGGCAGACCATGGGCCGTCGCCGGCCGAGTTGCGCGGCGCGCTCGGTACTCGTCTGCCGCGCTACATGGTTCCGCAGCGCATCGTCATGGTGGACGAAATTCCCCTGACCGCCAACGGCAAGCTGGACACGACCGCACTCGCCGCGATCGATGCCGCCGACGCTATGGGGTCTGCCGAAACTGAGCCGGAGACGGATACCGAATCGGCACTGGCAGAACTGCTTTCCGAGCTCTTGCAACATCCGCGGGTCGACGTCACCGCGGACTTCTTGCAGCTCGGGCTGGACAGCATCATGGCGTTGTCGGTGGTGCAGGCGGCGCGAACGCGTGGGATTGCGCTGCGTGCCAGGCTCATCCTGGAATGCGCCAACGTCCGGGAACTGGCGGCAGCGATCGATTCCGAAGCTGCGTCCGCCACCGGGGAGGCGGACGAGAGCGCCGGGCCGATGCCGTTGCTGCCCAACGGTCGCTGGCTTTACGAACACGGCGAGCCGCGCAGGCTGGCACAGACCGAAGCCATCCGGCTGCCCGACGGCGTCGGCCGCGTGCAACTGGCCGCCGCGCTGGCCGGCGTCGTCGACGGCCACGAAGTGCTCCGCACCCGACTGGACCGCGCCACCCTGACGATGGTCCCGGCCCCGGTGCCCGAATTCCTCACCGAGGTTGAGATCGGGGAGTCCGACGATCTGCAGGCAGTGGTCGCCGCCCACACCGCCGCTGCTGTCGACAGCCTCGATCCCGAGCGGGGAGCGCTGCTCGCAGCGGTGTGCCTGCGCCCGCCAACCGGACGCGGTGTGCTGCTGCTGGCCGCGCACGTCCTGGCGATGGACCCGGCGTCCTGGCGGATCGTGCTCGGCGAGCTGGACGCCGCATTGCGCGCCCAGGCGGCGGGTCGCCCGCCGGCGCCGACGCGCGAGCACACCAGTTACCGTCGGTGGGCCGCCGTACTCACCGAGCGCGCCCACCAGTTGGGCACGGAGCGATTCTGGGCCGACCAGTTGGGCGGCGACGATCCCGAGCTCGGCGCCCGGCGTGTTGATCCGGGCCGAGACCGGGCCCGTGACCTGATCGTCCGCAACATCGCCACCGACGCCGACACCACCCGCCGGCTGCTGGAGTCCGGTCTGCCGTTGCCCCACCTGTTGATAGCCGCGACGGCGGCGATGGTGACGCGCTGGCGGCAGGCGCGCGGCCAGGCCACACCGCCGCCACTGCTGGCACTGGAAACGCACGGCCGCGCCGACAGCGTGGTCGATGGGCCGCACGCGGCCACCATCGATACCGGCGATACGGTTGGACTGCTCAGCTCCATCTACCCGGTGCGCATCGACGCGGCCGACCCGCGACTCGTCGGCAAGCAGCTGGCGGCGATCCCCGGCGATGGAATCGACTACGGGTTGCTGCGCTACCTGCGCGCCGACACCGGCGAGCGGCTCGCCGGATTCCGGCCCCCGCAGCTGCTGCTGAATTTTCTCGGCGCCGCCCACACCGGCGCCAGTGGTGCCGGCCTGACGCTGGAGCATCAGCTACTTGCCGACGTGTCGCCGCTGCCGGAGCCGGATCAGGCGGTGCGGCACGAGCTCACCATCCTGGCCACCGTGCTGGCGTCGGGTGAACAGCGCGTGTTGGCCGCGCAGTGGCGGGCGCTGCCCGACATTCTTGGTGATGCGGATTTAGCTGCGCTGCAACAACTGTGGATCGAATCGTTGCGGGAGATCATATGAGCACGCTTGCGATTCTGGGTGCCGGAGCCAAGGCGGTGGCCGTTGCGGCCAAGGCGTCCGTGCTGCGCGACATGGGCGTCGAGGCCCCCGATGTGATCGCGGTCGACCGTATCGGCGTCGCGGCCAACTGGCAGGCCAGCGGCGGCTGGACCGACGGAGCGCACCGGCTGGGCACCAGCCCGGAAAAAGATGTCGGGTTTCCCTATCGCTCGGCGCTGGTGCCGCGCCGCAATGCCGAACTCGACGAGCGGATGACCCGCTACAGCTGGCAGTCGTATTTGATCGCCACCTCGTCGTTCGCCGAATGGATCGACCGCGGCAGACCGGCGCCCACACACCGCCGGTGGAGTCAGTATCTGAGTTGGGTTGCCGAGCACGTAGGCCTGGATGTGGTACACGGCGAGGTCGAGATGCTGTCGGTGACCGGCGACCGCTGGGAGCTACACACCCACGAAACCACGGTGCACGCGGACGCTTTGATGATCACCGGTCCCGGCCAGGCCGAAAAGTCGTTGCTGCCCGGCAATCCGCGCGTGTTGTCGATCGCCCAGTTCTGGGACCGTGCCGCGGCTCACGACCGGATCAGTGCCGAGCGGGTGGCGGTGATCGGCGGCGGCGAGACGGCGGCGTCGATGCTCGACGAGTTGTTCCGGCACCGGGTTTCGACGATCACCGTCATCTCCCCGCAGGTGACGCTGTTCACCCGGGGCGAGAGTTTTTTCGAGAACTCGCTGTTCTCCGACCCCACCGACTGGTCGGCTCTCACGCTGGATGAACGTCGCGACGCGCTGGCCCGCACGGATCGTGGGGTGTTTTCGGCGAGCGTGCAGGAAGCGCTGCTGGCCGACGACCGTATCCATCACCTGCGCGGACGGGTGGCGCACGCCGTGGGCCGGGACGGGCAGATCCGGTTGACACTGTCCACCAACAGGGGCGCCGAGAACCTGGAGACGGTGCACGGCTTCGATCTCGTCATCGACGGCTCCGGCGCCGACCCGCTCTGGTTCACGTCGCTGTTCAGCCAGGACGCGCTCGACCTGCTCGAACTCGGCCTGGGCGGACCGCTGACCGCCGACAGCCTGCAGGAGGCCATCGGCTATGACCTGGCGGTGACCGATGTCACGCCCAAGCTGTTTGTGCCGAACCTGTCCGGATTGACCCAGGGCCCTGGATTCCCCAACCTGAGTTGTCTCGGGTCGCTGTCGGACAGGGTCTTGGGGTCCACGGCGCGTCAGTCCAAGTTCCACGCGACGAGGAGACGTGATGAGCACCAACCCCTGCGATGACGACAACGGGACCTTCGTTATTGCCGATCAACGACGAGGAGCGGCACAGCCTGTGGCCGACCGTTGCCGAAAAGCCGGCCGGCGGGCGGGTAGTCTATGGCGAAGCAAGCCGGGCGGAGTGCGGGGACTACATCGAACAGAACTGCCCGACATCCGGCCCAAGGGTCTGCGTGAGTGCATCGCCGGACTGTGATGCGCCGCCCCGACGGGCGGGTAATTCGGGCTGCTACACAGCTGACGCACAGATTGCTCATGTTGTCTTCACATGGCGTGGTCATAACGTGACTATGCCGAGACGCATAACAACAGTCGCAAGGGTCACACTGGCACCATCGTGCCCGTCGAAGGGGGAACCGTGAAAACCATGAAATTGTTTGCCACCGGCGTGACAGCCCTGGCCCTCGTCGGGGGCGCAGCCGCCGGCATGGCTTCCATTGCGGCGCCCAGTGGGGCCTCAGTGCAGCTGGCCGCGGTCGGCGCGCCCCTGCCGCAGGACCCGGTGCCGGCCCCGGCGCAGGGGGTGAACGTCCCGACCGCAGCCCAGTTGACCGGTCTGCTGAACAGCCTGGCTGACCCCAACATCTCGTTCTCCAACAAGAGCAACCTGGTCGAAGGCGGAATCAGCGGGATCGAAGCGCACGTCGCCGACAAGAGGCTGAAGAAAGCGGCCAAGAACGGCGACCTGCCGTTGGCGTTCGACGTGACCAACATCCAGTCGGCTGCGCCGGGTTCGGCCACCGCCGATGTTGCGGTCTCGGGTCCCAAGCTGACGCCGCCGGTTACCCAGAACATCACATTCGTCAACCAGGGCGGCTGGATGCTGTCGCGGTCGTCGGCGATGGAGCTGCTGCAGGCCGCCGGTCAATGATCGGAGCGCGGCGCGCCCAGATCCAGTTTGGCGATGCGCTCGGAGTCGGCTAACACGTCGATCGCAGTGATCCGTCCGTCATCGCCGACTTCAGCTCGGCCAGTGCACTATGGCGGGGACTGAGGATGTCCAGCTTTGTCTCGGCCTGTTCCAGCTTGCCGTAGGCGCTCAGCAGCCTGGGAATATGCGCATACATCCGGAGCGGTTCCAGCATCCCCGCGGTTTCCAGGCCGGTCATGCCCGCCAGCGTGCGTCGGGTGACGAAGAAAGCGATCCCGGCGCCCGGGCCGGCGGCGCGGTCGGAGAATCCTGGCAACCGGGACATGGCGAACCTCCTTGCGAGCTGTGGTGCGAGTCGATGTCCTCTCACCACCTCGACACCTGGCGCCGCCAAAACGTGACCGCTTCACCTAGCGGGGCAGGGGCGCCGGCCTGTCCATGTCGAACACCCGCGCATGCAACACGGTGCGGTTCCGCAGCGCGGCACGCACCGCACGGTGCAGGCCGTCTTCGAGATAGGTGATGCCCTTCCACCGAACCGCATGCGGAAACAGATCGCCGTAGAAGGTGGAGTCTTCCGAGAGCAGCCGATCCAGTGCGAGCACCGTCGTCGTGGTGACCAATTCGTCGAGCCGGATCTGCTGCGGCGGTATCCGCGACCAGTCCCGGTAGGACAGCCCGTGCTCGGGATACGGCTTGCCCTCGCGCACGCCCTTGAAAATCATCGGCCGATTTTTCCCGGCGCAATACTGTGGCCCGACCGGTTCATGAAAGCACAGGCTAGCCGGAGGTGTTTGCCCCAGCGTCGGTGCGTTCACGAAATCCGGGGGCCCGGGTCTCATCGGCCGCCTGCTGATCACGGTGAGCCCGTGTTGAGACCGTAAAATGAAGCGGTCAGGGCGATGCCGAGGGAGGTGACCACGAGTGGGAAGTGCCGACGATCGTCGCTTTGAGGTGCTGCGCGCCATCGTCGCCGATTTCGTCGCCACCAAGGAACCGATTGGTTCGAAGAGCCTCGTGGAGCGGCACAACCTCGGCGTGTCCTCTGCCACCGTCCGCAACGACATGGCAGTGCTGGAAGCCGAGGGCTACATCGCCCAGCCGCATACCAGCTCCGGGCGGGTGCCCACGGAGAAGGGCTACCGCGAGTTCGTCGACCGGCTCGACGATGTCAAGCCGCTGTCATCGGCCGAGCGGCGGGCGATCCAGAGCTTCCTTGAGTCCGGGGTCGACCTCGATGACGTGCTGCGCCGCGCAGTGCGGCTGTTGTCCCAGCTGACCCGTCAGGTGGCTGTGGTGCAGTACCCGACGTTGTCGTCGTCCACCGTGCGCCACCTCGAGGTGATCGCGCTCACACCGGCCCGGTTGCTGATGGTCGTCATCACCGACTCCGGCCGGGTGGACCAGCGCGTCGTCGAGCTCGGCGACGTCATCGACGACCACCAGCTTTCCCAGCTGCGGGAGATGCTCGGCCAGGCGCTGGTGGGCAAGAAGCTGTCGGCGGCCTCGGTCGCGGTGGCAGACCTCGCCGGACAGCTGCGCAGCCCGGACGGCTTGGGTGACGCCGTCGGCCGCTCGGCCACCGTGCTGCTGGAATCGCTGGTCGAACACACCGAAGAACGGTTGCTGTTGGGCGGCACCGCCAACCTGACCCGCAACGCCGCGGATTTCGGTGGTTCGCTGCGCTCCATACTGGAAGCCCTCGAGGAGCAGGTGGTGGTGCTGCGGTTGCTGGCGGCCCAGCAGGAAGCCGGTAAAGTGACGGTGCGCATCGGCCACGAAACGGCCGCCGAGCAGATGGTGGGCACTTCGATGGTGACCACCGCCTACGGCACCTCCGAGACCGTGTACGGCGGGATGGGAGTGCTGGGCCCTACTCGGATGGACTATCCGGGAACTATCGCCAGCGTCGCCGCGGTTGCTCTTTATATCGGCGAAGTCCTGGGTGCTCGATGAATGCGCACCCGCAGAACGCTTAAGCGCGGCAAAGACCAGTTATAGGAGAGTCAGGCGTGGCACGCGATTATTACGGGCTGCTCGGCGTGAGCAGAAACGCCAGTGACGCGGAGATCAAGCGCGCGTACCGCAAGTTGGCGCGCGAACTGCATCCCGATGTCAATCCCGACGAGGCCGCGCAGGCGAAATTCAAGGAAATCAGCGCCGTCTACGAGGTGCTCAGCGATCCCGAGAAACGCCGGATCGTCGACTTGGGCGGGGACCCCCTGGAAAATGCCGCCGCGGCCGGTGGTGGTTTCGGCGGTTTCGGCGGTTTGGGGGACGTGTTCGAGGCCTTCTTCGGCGGTGGCTTCAGCGGCGCTGCGTCCTCCCGGGGGCCCATCGGTCGGGTACGGCCGGGCTCGGACTCGCTGCTGCGGCTGCGACTGGATCTTGAAGAGTGCGCAACCGGCGTGACCAAGCAGGTCACCGTGGACACCGCGGTGCTGTGTGATCGATGCCAGGGCAAAGGCACCAACGGCGACTCCGCCCCGGTCCCGTGCGACACCTGCGGGGGGCGCGGCGAGGTGCAGACGGTGCAACGTTCGCTGCTGGGCCAGGTGATGACGTCGCGGCCGTGTCCCACCTGCCGCGGTG